>NZ_NPJZ01000002.1:0-300000 GCF_002245895.1 Rhodococcus sp. OK302 | reverse complement strand
GTTCGGCAGCCGGGAACAACCGGCGGTGCAGCGCCAACGTCAATGTCGTCACGACAACCGGAATGACGAACATCCAACGCCAGGACACCCACGTGGTAATCGCTCCCGAGACAACGGTTCCCGCAGCGGCGCCGAGTACGGACACCCCGCCCCACGCCGCCATGGCCCGCCCGAAGGCCGCGCCGTCGGTGAATACTGCCCGCAGAATCGCTAACGCAGCCGGGGCGGTCAGTGCTGCACCAATTCCCTGAACGAAACGCGCAACGACCAGAGCCGTGAAGGTCGGGGCGAACGCCCCGGCGAGGGACGCCAACCCGAAGATCGCCAAACCGATCACCAACAACTGTCGCCCACCGAACCGGTCGGTCAATCGCCCACCGAACAGCAACAGGCCGCTGTATGGCAGGCCGTAGGCGGCGTTGACCAAAACAAGGCCGGAGGAATCGAGGCCGAATTCTCGTCCGATCAGCGGAAGTGGGACAGCGATCAGGGTGATCGTGAAGATCAGCGTCGCCTGAACTACTGCGAGGACGGCGAAGGCCCGTCCTGTTCCCGCGGCGGCGCGCACTCTCGCTCGGGGCATAGATTCGCCAGGGGTGATCTGGGGTTGTGAAGACATGAAGACTCTTCCTATCCAAAAGGATTGAGTAAGTGAAGACGTGGCGGTGGCGGCAACTCGGTTCGAGTGCTCAGCGGATGCAGCTTGAATCAGTACTGAATATGAAGAGTCAAGATCATATTCGCGTCCGATGAGGGGAGTGGCACGGATACGAGCATGATTGTGAAGATCAGTGTTGCCTGGACGGTTCCGAGGATGGCAAAGGCAACACACCTGGGCGGAACGTGCGCCCGTCGTGTGTGTTCCCGTCGAGAGGACGGCGACCTGCCGCGACGATGGTGTCGTCGGAGGTAGATGACACTGTGACTGCTCGGTAAGGGGCAGTGGTGCACTGCGGGCTGAGAAGGGGCGAGATCCAGGCTACCCATCACATCTTCGATCGGTGAGATCGGTTGGATTTGGTCTGCTGGAAATGAAGCTGGGGGCCTAGCTAAGGACATTCGCGAAAGAACTTCGCAGAACTACTGGTTCCGCTGAATGCAGAGGTCCAATGTGTCGCCCTCCACGCGGACTTTCGCGGCAAAGCAACGCGGGAGAGGGCAGTGTCGACTATTCGGTCGAAGTGGGGTGGGGTGTCGAGTGTGGTTGTCAGGGTATGTGTTTGGTGATGTCGGCTAGGAGTGTGGCTTTCGGTTTTGCGCCGGTTGTGCGGGTGACTTCTTGTCCGTTGACGATGAGCATGGTGGTGGGGACGCCCATGATTTTGTATGTCATTGCCGCGACGGGGTTTTCGTCGATGTTGAGCTTTTTGACGGTGAAGGTGGTGGTGTTTTCGTCGGCGATTTCTTCGAGGGTGGGTGCGAGCATTCTGCATGGTCCACACCAGGGTGCCCAGAAGTTGACGACGACCGGTATGGGGCTTTCGAGGACGGTTTTCTGGAAGGTGTCGTCGGTGACGGGGGATGTTGGCATGGTTGGTTTCCTTCGATCGTGGTCGTGGTGGTTAGAGGTAGTGGGTGGTGGTTGTGGGGTTTTCGGCGCGGCGTTGGTCGAGTAGTGCGGTGCTGATGGCGAGTTCTGTTGCGGCGGAGAAGACGTCGTGTGTTTCGGGGGTGCGGTCGTTCCGTGCGACGGAGCGTTCGACATCGTCGGCCAGGAGGTAGCCGTTGAGGGCGATGGCTGCGGCGGACCCGGCTCCTGCGGCTGTGATGACTTGGGCTCTGGGGTCTACGACGTTGCCGGCGGCCCAGACACCGGGGATGCTGGTTTGCCCGGTGGGATCGGTGGAGACGAATCCGTTCGGGCCGATGTCGCAGCCGAGTGTGGTCAGCATTTGGTCACGGGGGACGAACCGAGGCCCTACGAATACTGCTGCGCGGGGGACGAGTTGACCGTTGTCGAGTTCGACTGCCCGGAGATGGTCGCGGTCGATGATGAGTCCGCGTACCGGTTCGTCGACGATGGTGACTCCGTGGGCGGTCAACCGGCTTCGTTCGATGGCGGTGAGTTCGATGCCGTTGGGGAAGAACACCACATCGCTCGACCATTGCCTGAGTAGGAACGCCTGGTGGATGGAAAGTTCGCGGATATTTCCGCCGAGGACGCCGATGGCTTCTTCGCGTACTTCGTAAGCGTGGCAGTAGGGGCAGTGCAGGACGTCGATGCCCCAGCGTTCTTGTACTCCAGGGATTTCGGGGAGGATGTCTTGGAGGCCGGTGCTGACGAGCAGGGTGCGGCTGAGCAGTTCGTCGCCGTTGGCGAGTGTGACAGCGAAGCCCGCTTCTTCTCCTCGCCATGTGGCAGCGGTGACGTTGCTGTCGACGATGTTCACCCCGTACCCGAGTGCCTCGCCGCGTCCGGCACGGGCCAAGTCAGCTGGTGGCATTCCGTCGCGTGAGAGGTAGCCGTGCATGTGTGCAGCGGGGCTGTTTCGTGGGCTTTGTCCGTCGATGAGTGTGACGTCGCGGCGGGCGCGGCCGAGGACTTGGGCGGCGGTCAGTCCAGCTGCGCAGCCGCCGATGATGATCGCGTCGAGTACTGCGGTGGTTGATGGTTGGCTCATGAGTCGAGGGTGCATCGTCGGGAGTCGATATGGCAAGAATGTTTGCTGTTTCCGGGAAATGTCGGCACAGTAGTCCTATGACCTACTCTCCACAGATTTCCGCTTCACTCGCGAGAGTTGGACCGCGAATCAAACAAGTAAGAACCGATCGAAGGGTCACGTTAGCGGCGCTCGCCGCAGACACCGGAATCTCAATGAGCACTCTGTCGCGTCTTGAAGCAGGTCAGAGACGTCCCAGCCTCGAGCTCTTACTTCCCATCGCTTTGTCGTTGCAACTTCCTCTGGACGAGCTTGTCGCCGCGCCGCGCATCTCGGATCCTCGGGTAGTCACCGAACCTCGGGTAGTGAGCGGCCGGACGATCCTCCCCTTGACGCTGCAGCGAGGCGGTCTCCAAGCCTACAAACTCACCATTCCGCGTACACAATCCGAACCGGATATGACTGTCCATGAGGGCTATGAATGGTTCTACGTCCTTTCGGGACGGCTCCGGCTGATTCTGGGTGAACAAGACCTCTTGCTCGGACCGGGTGAAGTGGCTGAGTTCGATACGACGGTGCCTCACTGGTTCGGCAGCACGGGACGAGGGGCCGTCGAGGTGCTCAGCCTCTTCGGCCCGACGGGCCAACGAATGCACGTGCGCGCGAAGGCCCTCTAACCTGCTGAGAATAGGTTGGTGACCGCGATAGGGCGTTCGGATGTGAACACAAGTCCTCAGGATGGAGATCGGATGAGGTGGTTGCGGATAGTGTTGCACAAGTTACGAATCCGGGCGATTTCTCGGGGCCGACGGTTGGTGGCGTGATGTTTCCAGCTGCACCGCCGCGAGCGGGCCTTCGCCTTCCACGTCGACTACCCCGGGTCGGTGGTTGGGTCTTCGACCAGACCTCCCATGCGTCAGGAATACTCGTGGCGCGCCCTGACCGCTGGCAAACTCCTGCTTCTGCACAGAATCTCGGCGAACACGATGTGGTCTACGTTCTTTCAGGCTGAAGACGGAACGTGCGATACGCGCGAGTCACTAGGCTTAGGAGATCTCGATAGGTAGCTTCTGGGGGTCTCATAGGAAAGATCACCGCGCCGGCGGGAGGTGTCACTATTGCACTTGTGCTCAAACGGCGGGTTGTCGCGGATCAGTTTCCCGGGAGTGGCTCCGGCCCTCCCTAGGGCGTTCCCCAGCCTGCGCCATAGAGTGTCGGCATGTCGCCGGTTGTCCACAAGATCACTACGCGCAATGCGCGCTTCCAGCAATGGCACGCGATGCTGACGAACCGCAACAAGCGGCAGCGGCTGGGCGCGTTCGTCGTACAAGGGGTGCGGCCCATCACGATTGCACTCGACCAAGGATGGGCCGTCGAGGCCGTCCTCTTCGATGCCGACCGCCGACTATCCGAGTGGGCGCAGAATGTCGTAGCGACGGCCGTAGGCGAGCGTTTCGCCCTCTCTCGTGAGCTGATCGCGGAACTCGGTGAGAAGGAGACCGACGCCCCGGAGCTCATCGCAATAGTGTCCCTTCCCGGCGACGACCCGGGGCGCATCCCTGTCGCGCGAGACTTCCTCGGCGTTGCCTTCGACCGGCCCGCCAGTCCCGGCAACCTCGGCTCCGTCATCCGCTCCGCCGACTCGTTTGGTGCGGCGGGTGTCATCGTCACAGGGCACGCGGCCGACCCATACGACAGTGCTGCCGTGCGGGCAAGTACGGGATCGCTGTTCGCCGTGCCGACCGTACGAGTGTCGTCCCCACGCGACGTCTGGGCGTGGGTCGAGTCTCATCGCGCCGCAGGCGTCCCCATCCAGATAGTCGGAACTGACGAGAACGGTGACGCCGACGTCTACGACGTCGACCTGACGCTGCCGACGCTGCTCGTCGTCGGCAACGAGACGGCCGGCCTGAGCGCCGCGTGGCGCGACGGCGTTGACCGGCTCGTGCGCATTCCCATGACGGGCTCTGCTAGCTCCCTCAATGCCGCCAACGCGGCGTCCGTCGTGCTCTACGAGGCAATGAGGCAGCGCCTCCGCCAGCCACTGAGCGATGTTCCCGGACAGGTTGCGAACGGCGTGCCGTGACGCGACCGGTGAGGACCTCTGGAGGCACGTCTACGGATATGATTTCGGTCCGTATCGAACAGCTACAACAACGGTGAACCTGCGAGAGATCCGAGGCACTGGCCCTCGATGTAGGTGTCAGTTTCAGATGTGGCTGTCAGTTCAGAAGACAACTGAATTTTTCAGAAGTCCGCCGCACGCCATCGCTTCGACCTCGACATCATCGCTGAGTCATTCCCGATCTAACGGCTGAACTAGTCGAGTCAGGGGATCGATCGGGTGTTTCCATCGAAGCTGTCCGCAACGCAACTCTCGTCCTCGCGAAAAAAGCTGACTCCACATAGGGATTATCCAACAGTTCGCCTCCCCGATCGTTAATGGACCACCTCAGATTCGGAGACGCGCTCAAGGTGATTGGATGACGCTGTGAGCCGCGCACAGGAGGAAACCAACCGGCGGATGCTTCGCGCCCGCGACGCGATGGACCGCAGATACGCAGACCCGCTGGACATCCCGACTCTCGCCCGAATCGCGCACGTGTCCGAAGCACATTTCATCCGGACCTTCCGTGCCACATTCGGGGAAACCCCGCATCGCTATCTTCAACGGCGCCGGATCGAGCGGGCGATGTTCCTTCTGCGCGAAACCGATCGGAGCGTCACCGACATCTGCTTCGAAGTCGGCTTCTCGAGCCTCGGAACATTCAGCAGGACGTTCCGGGACATCGTCGAGGAACCCGCCACCGACTACCGCAACCGCAGGCGCAACCACGAGATGCCTGTCCCCACCTGCTTCGTGCGGTCGTGGACACGACCGAGCAGTTTTGGATAAGCACACGAATCCAGGGACTGCTTACAGTGATTGGCATGTACAAAGCAATCACGCAATCACAAATATTCGTCCTCGACCAAGACGAGGCACTCGACTTCTACGTCAACAAGTTGGGCCTCGAGGTGCACACGGATCAGGACCTCGGATTTATGCGTTGGCTGACGGTCAACGTGCCGGGCGATCCGGGCCGACAGATCCTTCTGGAAAAGCCGGGTCCTCCCGCGATGAACGAGGCCATGGCTGCGCAGGTCCGCGACATGGTGACAAAGGGCGCGATGGGCGGGTGGTTGTGCATCAGCACCGATGACGCTCACAAGACCTACGAGACACTCAAGGCCCGGGGCGTCGAGCTCACCGACGAGCCGACCGAGCGACCGTACGGCATCGACTTCGGGATCCGTGACCCGTTCGGCAACGCCATCCGAATCGGGCAGATGAAACTGCCTGCATAGCCCAAACCGTTTGTCGGCCTGTCGAATTCACGACGGGATCCCGCTCGGTCAAGTCAAACACGGTAGTCCGCCCGATCACTCCTCGTGACGGGCGGGCATCAGCCGGCCCGGTGGGAAGTCCCGGAGCAGACCTGCATCGAAACCAATCAGGAATGGATGCCATGAGAACGATCACCCGGTCATTACAAGCCGTGGTCGCCATAGCTCTTTCGGCAGTAGTCATGACAGGATGCACCACTGGTGAGGCGGAGAGCATCGGCACTGCGGAAACCACAAGCTCCGGGCGTCAAGTACCCGATTCCGACAGGGCAAGCGACGACGGCGAGGGCCACTACGCCGCGGTCAACGGCCTCGAGTTGTACTACGAAATCCATGGCACCGGCCGACCTCTCGTCCTGATCCACGGTGGCCTGGACACGATCGACTCCGCGTTCGGGACCCTACTGCCAGACCTCGCGAAGACCAGGCAGGTCATCGCCGTCGAGCTCCAGGCCCACGGGCATACGGCCGACATCGATCGCCCACTGCGATACGAGCTGATGGCCGATGACATCGTCGGCCTCGTCACGCACCTCGGACTCGAAAAAGTCGACGTCCTCGGCTATTCGCTGGGCGGGGGCGTCGCCCAGCAGCTGGGAAGCCGGAATCCGGACCTGGTGAACAAGCTGGTGGTCATCTCAGCCCCCTACAAAAGTGATGGGTGGTATCCCGAGGTCCGGGCCGGAATGGCAGCGATGAACCCGGACGCCATGACCGCGACACCCATGCACGAGATCTACGCCCAGACCGCACCGAAGCCGAGCGAGTGGCCCGTGCTTGTGACCAAGACGAGGGAACTGCTCGCCGAGAACTACGACTGGACGGCTGCCATCGCCTCGATCACGGCACCCACTCTCGTCGTGATCGCCGATTTCGACAGTGTTCGCCTGACCCACGCGGTCGAGTTGTTCGGCCTGCTCGGCGAGGGAAAGGCCGACGGAGCAATGGGCGGCGCCCCGAGCTCCCGACTGGCGGTTGTCCCCGGTTCGTTGCATTACAACATTCTGAGCCGCACTGACTTATTGCTGCCGATCATCTCCCCGTTCCTTGACGAGCCCAATCCGAAGTGACGTCGAGTTCAGGACAATTGCGTGACGCTGAATGGACAGTTGTCGGACAATCTTCGTTCGCCCATTTTGTCTCGGCTTTCGGTGTCAGCCTCACAATCGGCCGATATCTTTAGCTGGCTGCTGTCCTGGGCCTTGAACTGAGCTCTTGCGAATCGCAGGGATGAACCGTGTCGTCGCGGGACTTTTGTTGGCGTTGTCAAGTTGTGTGGGGTGCAGCAGTTTTCGGGTGCAGTAGGGCATTACACAGAGCGGTCGGTCAGGCAGTGACGGTCTGTTCGGTGACCTGATCCCATACCTGGAATCGGATGGCGAGTTCGGTGCAGTGATCGGTGGCGGTCATGCGGTGCCGCGCTGGGCGGAAGTGCGGGGAGATGCGACTGAACGCGGACAGAAACCGTTGCGCTGCAACGACAGTGCGGAAGCCTTTCCTCGCGCGTTCGCGTTGCCGGGCGGGTTGGTGGGAGTTCTCGCACCGATTGTTCAAGTATTTGTTCTGCTGGTGCTCGACCGACGACATCATCCGCCGGTGCGCGACCTGGTAGCTGATGATCTCCCGAGGTAATCAGAACCCTGTGTACGTCGATGACACCACCAGATGATCCCAGATCAGGTCATCTCAACAACGTGACAATGCCCTCAGAACACCAGAACGATCATCTCCTGCCGATTTCCGCTCCTGCCGGAACGGCACGCGGCGCGAGGTGAGCCATCACGGAAAGTGGGCTAGAACCAGTTTTCAACCGTCGTTAACGGTTGCCTGCTCGACCGCACAGGGCTTGCCTTCGGGGCACTGATCCCAGGCCGGCAAATATCGGGTGCTTCAGCCACGAGGATAGGGATAGATTGTTGTGCGTGAACGGACAAGTGATCATCCTGACCGGCCCGCCCGGGGCCGGCAAGTCGACCCTCGCCGCGAAGCTTGCCCGCTGTTACAGCAAGGGCGTTCATCTGCACACGGACGACTTCTGGCACTGCATCGTTTCGGGTGCGATACCTCCGTACGATCCCGCGTCTGATGCGCAGAACCAGACTGTCGTGGATGTGATCGCCGGTGCCGCCTATACCTATGCGCTCGGCGACTTCACCACGGTGATCGACGGGATCATTGGGCCGTGGATGCTCGACCACTTCCGGACCCGAGCAGCGCAGCGCCCGAACCTGGCGGTCCACTCCGTCGTGCTCCGGCCGCAGCGCGACATCACGCTGAAGCGTGCCCAAGCCCGAACCACTCCGTGGGCCTTGATCGATGAGGGGCCGATCCTCACGATGTGGGATCAGTTTTCCGACCTCGGAGAGTTCGATGGCCATGTACTCGACACGTCGGGCGAAGCGGAAGACCATAGTGCCGAACGGGTGACAGAGGCCATTCGCGATGGTCGTTTCCGACTATTTGCCGCGTAGCGGTTGGACCCGCTGGGAAAAGTGTTGTTGCAGAGTACATCTCGCGAGCGTGCGGTGGGCTGCATGCCAGCCACCAAGGGGGAGGTCCGCGATGACCCCGACTGATCCATAGGGCGCCGTTGGGCAAGTCGCGTTGTTGAGATCGCGCGATCCGGGATGTGGTGGTGGTGTCGTCGACGTACAAGGGGTTCCGGTTTCCGCGGGAGATATCTCCCACTGCGTGTGGCTGTATCGCCAACTTGTTGAATGTGGAGCAGGGATCGTGGTCTGCGGCCTTGATGTCCGAGACGGTGGCCGGGTCGCTCGTGTACCACCTGTCGCCCGATGGGGTTGATTTCGAACCGGCCTGCGCGTCTGGCCCATCGTCGACTGCGGGGAGTCGCTTGGAAGAGGCCTGCAAAGCCGAAAGTTGTTGTGCCCTACCCTCTCCCGAAGTCACTCTGAGGCGAGGAATTGTTATGACGCATATAGCTCAGGACTCCAGAAGTCGGTAATGATCGCTGTTGATCCACACAAGGCGTCGTGTACCGCGGCCGCGGTTGATGCCTCGCTGCGGACGTTGGCCACCATCCGTGTGCCGGTCAGCGACGACGGATATCGGTCGCTGCGCCGGTTTGCGCGGAAATGGGCGGATGCGGGCTGGGCGATCGAGGGTGCCACCGGTCTGGGGGCGCCGTTGACGACCCGCCTGAGTGATGACGGTGTGGACGTGGTCGATGTCCCCGCGAAGCTGGCTGCACGGGTGCGGGTGCTCTCGACCGGACCGGTCATGGACGCAAGAGCGACGACGCCGACGCGGTTTCCGTTGGGGTCGCTGTGTTGACCGCGCACGGGCTGAGCACCGCCCGGATCGGTGCCACGGTCACCGCACTCCGCAATTGTCGAACACCGCGAGGACCTGGTCAGGACCCACCCAAACCGTCAATCGGCTCCATGTCATGCTCGCCCACCTGATTCCCGCCGGTGCTCCCCGTGGGCCCCGCGCTGAACAGGCGGCCGAGATGCTGCGCCGGGTCCGTCCCCGCGATCTCGCCGACAAGACTATGCGCGGCCTTGTTGTCGACCTGGTAGCCGAGGTGCTGCAACTGGATCGGCCGATCACCAAGGCCGCAAGCGATATCGAGGAAGTCGTCGTCGAGTCCTGCAGCACTCTGACCGAGAGGAGCGCTATACGCGGTCGATGTGGAGACGATCCTTGCCTGTATGGTTCGTGTTGATCCTCAAGGCGGATTAGTTCTGGGGAACTGTTGAACTATCTCTCTCACAACGCATTCCGAGAGATCTCTTTTTCGAGAACGAGTATTGCAGTTGGTGATGAGGCGCTCGATTCCGAGTGCAGGTCCAGGTCCATTCGATCGACGAGTTGGCGAACTATATACAACTCGAAGGAATACGGATCCGGGGGGATCTGCGACCCCATTCTCGTTGCAAGCATCACGCGCAGCACGCCGGTCTGCAGCGCGCACTGGCACGTGAGTACATTGTCCCGTGCAGCGTGGCTGAGCAAGAAGATCGCGGCTTCGTTGATTGCCAGCATGAGGTCCGCCGTGGTGTCGGCATCGACGCCGCAGTCGCGGGTGAGCTTCGCGATGAGCTCCCGTAGTGCTGTGGTCGTGAATGGTGCTGGGTGAGTAGGGATTTCTATTGTTGATCGGTAGAGCATCCTCATGTCTCCAGGTCGGTGAAGAATCGTCGGGAATCGGTAGAGGTCGTCTCCGCTGTCAGGAAGAGGTGACGGTTGCGCGCTTGGTCCCGAATGGGCCTGCTGTCCGGGGTCTTCGGGATTGACGGTCAACTCCAATTTTCGGGGTACGTCTCGCGTTCTCGCGGCGGGCTCGGTTGGTTGCGGCCCATGCCGGGATCCACCTTGAGTGAACGTGTGCGGTACGTCCGGAATTGGCTGCCGCATGGGCAATCTCGTGTGGTTGGTCGATGCTGTGCACTGTCAGGTCAATTTTTTCGTTGATTGCTTGTCTGTGCTGTGCGCCAGGAAACAGTCAGCCAGGCACGAACCGGCGCGGTGATACCCGCATCGCGCACCGCCGGTACCGGTCCGTGGTAATAGACGTTGGCCTTTACCAGCGCCCATCACTTCGCACGTGCGGGCTCGCAACTGCAGAGCCGCGGCGTTGTCGCGGATGGCATCGAGGTCGACGCCGACGCCGGCGCAGGCCGGCGGCGGAACCGGTATCACCGGGAGCTTGTTCTCACGGATCGTGACTACCTCTTCTCAATGTGTCCGGCTGATCGCGGTTGACCTGGCGATGCATTGTGTTGATCTTGCAGCGCTTGGCGTTTCGGTACTCTCAGAACGGTCCTGGTTCGTCGATCGAGATCCGATTCCGGTCACCTTCGGTGGTGCCACCCCAGACTCCGAAGGGTTCTCGGGTTTGGAGCGCATGAAGCCGGCACGTCCGCAGGACTGGACACGGAGCGCAGACGGTTTTCGCGACGCGTTTGCGGCGGGCTCGCGCGATGCGTCCTTCGCCTTCTCGCGGGAAGAACAGATTGGTATCGAGCTGTCGGCACCGCACACGAAGTTGCCAATCCCATGCCTCGCTGACAGGGCCGGGGAATTGCGAGGTGGATTTGGGCATCGTGATGTCCTCCTCGTCGATGTAGCGGTCGTTCTCCGTAGGTCGTACGCCTGCGGTGCGTCAGTGGTCGCGACGAGGACCGGACTGAGCCTTTCGGTTGATGCAGAGGGTGTCGAGTTGATGCGCAACGTGCTCCGGCAGGGTTAGGGCTGCGCCGCTGCGCAGGTAGTCGTGCAGTCGCTGGAAGTACGTGGTCGGGGTGAGACCGAACTCCACCAGGATGTCGCCGGCCGAACCTCCTCCCCAATGCATCCACTTCAGGGCAAAGGCAAGGAGGTGGTCGTCATTGGTCATCATGACTCCTTGGGATTGTTCCACCAATGTGTCTGTGCTGCTGAGGAATTTCTTGTTTCGAAGTTCCTTGTCGACGATCGATAGGGCTGACGACGACGAACTAACGTGTGCCGGGTGGTCGCACAAGCATCTGGGAGGAGTGCCATACGGCCGTTCGATCACAGATTGATCGGACGACGTTGTCGGCTACGTGAAACCGGGCGCCCGACTGCTCGCCTCCGGCAGTCCGATGGTCGGTGGCGGTCGAGTGCGGGACGTTCTCAGTTCGGTGCGGCCGACAGAGGTCAGAGTGTGGCGGCACTGTATCCGTGAGCCTCGGCGACTTCGTCGGACAGAAGTGCACCGTTGTGGGTGCTCAGGCCCTGGCGGAGACCTGAAACGGTGTTCGTCGCTACTTCCCATCCTTTGTCGGCAAGCGCGACGACATACGGGAGTGTGGCGTTGGTCAGTGCGTAGGTAGAGGTGCGCGGTACGGCACCGGGCATATTGGCCACGCAGTAGAAGACAGAGCCGTGTACCTGGTACGTGGGCTCGGCATGTGTGGTCGGACGCGAGTCCTCGAAGCAGCCGCCCTGGTCGATGGCGATGTCGACGAGCACTGAACCTGGCTTCATTCGTGCGACCAGGTCATTGGCGATCAGTTTGGGGGCCTTGGCGCCCGGGATCAGGACCGCGCCGATAACGAGATCCGCATCAAGGACGGCCTGTTCGAGCTCGAGACTGTTGGAGGTGATCGTCTTCACCTGCCCGTGGTAAAGAGCGTCGATCTCGCGGAGGCGGGCAGTGGAGAGGTCGAGAACCGTTACGTCGGAATGCATTCCGTACGCGACGGCGATCGCGTTCCTGCCGGACACTCCGGCGCCGATGACGACCACTTTCGCCGGTCGCACCCCGGGGACACCGCCCATGAGCACTCCGCGGCCGCCGCCGTGCCGCATCAGGTGATAGGCGCCGGCCTGCGGGGCGAGCCTGCCGGCGACCTCGCTCATCGGGGCCAGCAGGGGGAGTGAGCCGTCTGCGCCGACAACCGTTTCGTAGGCGATGGAGGTGGTCTCGGAGGCCAACAAGGCGTCGGTGCAGTCCCTCGACGCGGCCAGGTGCAGATAGGTGAACAGCACCTGGCCTCGACGCAGTCGAGAGTATTCGACGACGATGGGTTCTTTCACCTTCAGCAGCAGGTCGCTTGTCTCCCACACCTGGTCGGCAGTGGAAAAGACCTGGGCGCCTGAGGCTTTGAAGTCATCGTCGGAGAAGGATGATCCGAGGCCGGCTCCGGTTTCGATGGCCACTTCGTGGCCGCGACCGACCAGTTCGTGCACACCTGCGGGGGTGATGGCAACTCGGTACTCGTGGTTTTGATTTCGCGGGGGATCCCGACTCGCATGTCCTACTCCGGTGATCGAAGGGGCCGCAGCGCCGAAATGGGCGCTGGGTTGATGTCGTGAGTTCGACTGGCGAAAGCAATAGTGAAGAAAGATTGAGCAAGTGCCAATAGTCTGGAACAAAATTCTGTAAAATATCGACATGAGTAACGAATATTCGGCCAGCACGCAATCTGCAGCCGTCAGATCGAATGATGTTCGGCGTGCAATTCCCCTCGATGACATCGACAGAATCCTTCTCGATCAGCTCTCCTACGACGCGCGAACTACTAACAGTGCCCTCGCTGCCTTGGCAGGCATTGCTCCCTCGACCTGCCTGGGGCGCGTACGTTCACTGGTCGACCGGGGGGTAATCCGTGGCTTCCATGCAGACATCGACCCGGCTGCGTTCGGCAGGGATCTGCAGGCAATGGTTGCAGTTCGCGTGCGGGCCAATGCGCGACATCATCTGGGGCAGCTCGCCGAACAGCTAGCTGGCATCGAGGAAGTGCTCAACGTGTACTTCATCTCCGGCGCCAACGACTTCTTCGTCCATGTCGCCACCGCAAACAGTGATGAGTTGAGGCGGTTCGTCCTGGATCACCTCAGCGCCCATCCGGCGTTCGCTTCGACCGAAACCATCCTCATCTTCGAACACCTGCTTCCTCGTCGTCGCCCCGTGGAGCCTGGACTGGACACGGCCCCTAGGCGAGGCTGACACGAGAGGTTTACACCCAGTGCCCTCGTAATCACCGTTGCTTGGGTGATCGCGCAGCGATGACTTCACCGATCGAGCCTGGCATGTCGCCTGGCTGGGCCCGCCCATTTATGTCATGAAATGCACTGTGTAGCAGTAGATTCTGAGCCTTTGGTCGTTTCTGTGATGTCTCCAGAAGCGGTGTCCGGTTGCATCTGTCGGTGCGCACCCATACAGTGTGACGCGCAGCACATCGACTGGCCGAGGTGCTGCATTCACAAAGGAACGCAGTTCGGTCGCGGTGGGCGCCGGGGTGAGCACATTCTCCCGGGAATCCCTCAGATACCTGGTACCGGTGCGCCGTGCCTACCTGAATGTGGACGGGTAAATTGCCCGGACCGCGCATGCCGCCGACCAGCATCGTGTCGCAGTGCAGGGCCGGTGATCCGCAGATCGAACCGATCTACCCCGGAGTCGCCGTGCGATCCTCCTCGCTCGGGACGTACGAAACCGACCTCGTCTACCCACCTCACTTCGCCGTCTTTGTCGGCGTCCATTTCTTAGGAGCACCTGTGTCCGATCAGACTGAGCCCGCCGTACCTTCGGCGTCGCCCACCGCCGCTCGCGGCCCTGTGAAGCCGGAGTCGCACGAGCCGGGACTGTCCCGGCAGCTGTCCAATCGACACATTCAACTGATCGCGATCGGTGGTGCGATCGGCACCGGCCTGTTCATGGGGTCCGGTAAGACGGTCTCGCTGGCGGGGCCGTCGGTGATCTTCGTGTACATGATCATCGGCGCGATGCTGTTCTTCGTCATGCGGGCGATGGGCGAGCTGCTGCTGTCGAACTCCGCCTACAAGTCGTTCGCGGATTTCGCCTCGGATCTGCTGGGGCCGTGGGCGGGCTTCTTCACCGGATGGACGTACTGGTTCTGTTGGATCGTCACCGGCATCGCCGACGTGATCGCGATCGCGGGCTACGTGGCCTACTGGTGGGGCTCGCTGCCGATGTGGATCCCGGCGCTCGCGGCGGTGGTCGTTCTGATCGGGATGAACCTGCCCACGGTTAAGGCGTTCGGCGAGACCGAGTTCTGGTTCGCGATGATCAAGATCGTCGCGATCGTCGGCTTGATCGTGGTCGGGCTCGTGATGATCTTCACGCACTTCATCGCGCCCGGTGGTGCCGAGGCCTCGTTCGCCAACTTGTGGAACGACGGCGGTATGTTCCCGACCGGGATCATGGGCTTCGTTGCCGGGTTCCAGATTGCGACCTTCGCGTTTGTCGGCATCGAGCTCGTCGGTACCACTGCGGCCGAGGCCAAGAACCCGGAGAAGAATCTGCCCAAGGCGATCAACTCGATTCCGGTTCGTGTGATGCTCTTCTACATTGTCGCGCTGACCGTGATCATTTCGGTCACCCCGTGGCGGGAGATCGTCGCGGACCGTAGCCCGTTCGTGGCCATGTTCGCTCTCGCCGGCCTCGGGATCGCCGCCTCGGTGATCAACTTCGTGGTGCTGACATCGGCGACGTCGTCGGCGAATTCGGGTATCTACTCGACCTCGCGGATGGTCTACGGCCTCGCCCAACAGGGCGATGCGCCGGCCTCGTTCGGCAAGCTGACCTCCCGCAGGGTCCCGGCGAACGCGCTGTATCTCTCGGGTGTGTTCCTGCTGGCCGGTGTCGTGATGGTCGCGGTCGGAAGCTCGATCATCGAGGCGTTCACCATCGTGACGACCATCTCCTCGCTCTGCTTCATTTTCGTCTGGACGATCATCCTGATCAGCTACATCGTGTACCGCAAGCGCCGCCCGCACCTGCACGAGGCATCGACATTCAAGATGCCAGGCGGGATCCCGATGTGCTACGTCGTGTTGGCCTTCTTCGGATTCCTGATCTGGGCGTTCACCCAGAAGGAGGACACGCTCCATGCACTGCTGATCACCCCAGTGTGGTTCGCAATTCTGGGTGTTGCGTGGGCGATTCTTCGCTGTCGGCCGGTGCAGATGGCTCGCGCGGCGGCCTTCCGGGGCGAACGGAACGAGGGGTGATCGTCGGGTCTGGCACTCGTATGAAACGCTGAAAACTGTTGATCGTGAACGTGTTCAAGGTTTCCCTGGGTCCCTGCATGGCCGCGGCCCTGTCGGGTGCAGGTTGCGTTGCGCCTACGCCTCGGTGCATTCCGCGTGTGTCCGGATCAGACGTTCTGTGACACGGTTGAGACACAGGCAGCAGGTCTGTGGACGTGTTCCTCCGCGCATCCTGGTGGTGGAGTCGCCGCGACGAACTCGCCAACCGCCAGCTCGTCGACATCTTCGCCCGCCACGGCCACCCGTGCGCCGACATCACCTCCCCGGCCGCTGTCGATGCGTCCCTACAGACGGCAGTGGAGAACGAGGCAGCGCGAGGCGAACTCGCCGACTGGATCGACATGATCTCGACACGCCGCAGCGGCAGCGGAATCCAAAATCCCGGACACAGTCTCGGCGAAAACATCGACTACCTCACCCGCAGGCTCGACGAAAAGCCTGTGACCGCAACCGCATTGCGTCAATGCCGCCAACAGATCGGGTTCACCGACGAGCTACTGCGGGAAGGCTGTGACCTGCCGGAGCTGGCGCACCCCGATGAGGCGATGACCGATCTGCTGAGCCGCTCCCGCATCGTCCGCGCGCAGGTGCTTGCCGCCGAACCGACCGAGCCGTGAAGGGTGGCATCGGTTTTCGGGTGAACGCCGTCTGGTCGGCGGCTGCGGCGGCTGCGGATATGCTTGACGTCGTCCGGTGCTCTGCATCGGCCCGCTGAGTGTGTGACGCCGGTATGGTCATCGGCACACTCACACGTTCAGCGCTCTCGCTCAGTAGCGGGGAGCGGTGTGGCGGGCACCGAAGGGGAATTTTGGGGCCTGCCACGCTGCACGCTCCGGCCGCTGACGGCACGCGGTCGGGGCTGCATACCGCCCCGTATGAGTGATCGTGTCGACGAAGAATGATGACACTGTCCAATGCCGGCCGATAGGTGATCCGGCAGTGTGACTCTCGGACCTATCTGGCATGTCTTTCACAGAATTTTTGGCACGTTGCGTTGGCTTGGCACGTTGCGCGCGGCGCTGGTCGGGTCACGGCGAGACCAAGGAGGATCTCACTATCCGGCCATGCATTCCCCGGAACGCTTGATGCGGACGTAGCGGGGTGAGTTTGACGCCGAATCACGTCGAGCGTATTCCGGCGATGGATGGCTGTACCGCGCGTGTGTACTTCATCAGGGAGCCGGCGGCCGCGTCGAAGCCTGCCGAAATCACCTGGCGCTCCTCTGCGGTACCGCCAACCACTTTGTCACCACGAACCGCTACTCTCCTACCGACTGCTATCAACAAGGTCGGACTCGCGGATGAATGGAGCGATGATGGGAATCCTGGGATCCAGCGAGAGCGGAACCCCCAATGGTGAAGAAGCAGCGGCGACGAGTATTCCCGCACCGCTGCTTCGGGACTACCGCCACATCGGAGGCATCGAATCAATCGAGATTGACGGCACTCGGCACTTTTTCGGGTATGACTTCAGCGAAGATGTGGTCCTTTCCCCACTCATCAACGACATCGAACTCATGTCGGTCTTCGCGGAGACACATATGGAGCAGCGGGACGGCAGTCATGATCGCGAGTACTGGCGGGATCTCGTTGATGAATCACTCGAATCTTCAGCTCTGGCGGAGCCGGAATCTTGCTCCTTCGAGTCCGAACAACTGCGGTTGATCATCACCTCGCTGAAGAACATTGCAGAAACCGGGGTACCGGTGCCCGACTTCAACTACCCCTATCACCTCAGATTCCTATTGTCATCGGCCGGGCAATGGAAAGAGCGATTCACCGCAACAGCAGAGGGTATTAGGTCCATCAAGGGAACTGAGAGCGCTGCCGAAGGGGCCACGCTTGAGCAGATCGCTCGGGACGTTCTCCGTGAGACTCAGAATGTGATGAATGCTGCTGGGGGAAACTGGGCAGAAGTCTTCAACGCACTCGCCCAGTGACACCACGCGGTACTGCTCCCCGCCCGCACCGATCGACATCGAAGCCGGTGCCAATGATCGTGGGCAGTCCTTCGGCACGGGTGAAGGTGTCGAGTCCGGTGCGGATCTTCCCGATCTGATTGCCGCGATCGGTACGAACGGTGACATCGGATACATCCAGAAGGATGCGTTCGGCGGACCTGCCGCCACACCTGAGCAGGCGTTGGCCAGTGGCCCTGGTGCGCGGACTGTCCCGCCCTACGATCAGGACGCTCACTGTCATAGGAGAATTCGCCATCTCCTGATGCAGGAATGTCGGTGGTTGGGTTCGAGTCTCGATCTCAACTACCGGCTGTCACGGCAAAAGAACAGTACTGACTCGCCGGAATGCTGCGATCGGTTCGAGTGTCTGCGGGTCCAGCACGATTGACCATATGTAGCGGCCAGCTACCGTGAGATGAACAGCCGCAGCCTCTGATTCCGGGTATTCGTCGATCGTTCGGATGAACTCGTCCTTTCTCTCGTCTCTCCATTTCTTGAGCGTGTTCGGTTTGCGGGTTTCCGCCCGGTAGTGCGCCATGTCGATGTGCAGGGTGACCAGGATGGTGTGTCCGTGGTTGTCGGTGTTGAGGTCGTGCAGGAGTTCAGGGAAGAGAGGCCGATCCAGGTGGCGGCCCACTGAATCCCGGAAAGTGCCGATCGGAAGCTCTTGGTGCTGGGGCGGATTCGCTGGCTGTTCGAAACCTCGAAACACACCGTCGGAACCTGCCGTATTGACGAAATCGATGAAGTCCATGTTCGCGAGCGACAGGTTGGACTCGATCGACTCGATTCCCGGTTGTGTCACCCGCACGCTCTGGCCGGGTGTGTGTAGTTCGTATTCCGCGCTGCCGGTGTCGACGACGAGAAGCGGATGTTCCGGATCGGTTATGGTCTGCCGGTCGGCCAAGAAAATGTAGCTTCTATCCGGTCCCACGATGTCGAGTAGCTCGCCGATCGTGAGGTTCTCGAACTGTGGGTCGTCGACGATGGTGAACTGCGGATAGAAGGGCTCCTCTTCGTCCTCGTTGCCGGTCGAACGCAGGACTCCCTCCCATACGGTGTCATCGGAGAAGTCGGTACGGACAAGCAAGGACAAGCCTTCGGGTAGTTGTCGGTCCATCACTGCACACTACGACGACCCATTCTGAAATCGGCTGTACCACCGTTGTTGATGCCGCCGATTCTGTCTTGGGCACAACCTCAGCGAGTATCGGTGGGCTCACAGATCAGCGGACTGACTAATTGAGCGGTACCCAGTCCGCTGAGATGGTCAATTTCGAGCCTCGCGGGTACCACGAATTCAGGTTTGGGCAGTCTGGGTATGATTCGAACTCCTCCCCTACAATTGGTGGCCCGCAAGCAGGCCTACCCAATTCTCGGGGCTTCTTGTCACAGATCAATCTTGGTCCACGAGTATTGATCGGTGATCGCGTCACCGTCACTTGCCAGCCACGCTTTCATCATGCCGACGACCTCTGGCGCCGCAACCACTTCGGTACCGAAATGCTGGTCTGCAGATCCTGCGCGGTGCTCAACGGTGAAGGCCTCGATATTAATTCGCGTCGTTTGTATATAGACTTCTCCACGGGTTTCGACGATGACGAAATCGTCCACTTTCATTGCCCCAACGAAATGGTCGATCAAATCTGGAGTGATCGTGGGGAAGGTTCCTTCGCGAGAGGTTGAGACCCTTCCGGCGACCGACCCGCGCGGACTCAGCACTATGTCGAGCTGAGGGTCGTACATGCCATAGTCTGCGGCGAAGGCTCGTGGCACCACCACATCGCGAGCATCCTGTATGTGTCGCCACGGCGAAGGAACAAACACCGCGGCGCCGGTTCCACTCAATGGAGTGACCGACAAGAAACCCTGCTCCTCCGTCAGATCTGCGTTGACTGCGCTGATGTCCGCGGCAAGGCTGCAGGCAATCGATGTCGCCGGTTCGTCGGCCTCGTCCTGGGTCAGTGCGAAGGCGCGGGCCGCTGCGGCGTCATGGCAGTGCTCGGCGGGCAAAAGCCAGAAGTCATAACTCACCTCACGATGCTACCCACTTCCCAGGTAGCTGCTGTAAGGCAGACGCTGTCGAAGCGATGCATTGAGCTCCTCAGTGGGCAGGATCATCTACGACGTCGAACCTGCCGGGGCCTCGTCCTCGTAGGTTCCGTGACACGCTGCCACAAACCCGCCGATGCGAAACTTGTCAAGGCGTCTGAGTCCAGTAGGTGTTAAGCCGCTGCGGTTTCGGAGCCCTCTGCGACCTCGGATACGTCGGCTGGTCGATTGATCCGGACGCTGTCGGGTAGATCGATCGAGGATCCTCGGCGCAACCTTGGTGCCGAAACGGTGTGGATGTTGCTCGCGGGCCGCAGTGAGGACACTTCTTCGGTCAGCGGCCTTGCCGGCCGCGAGTCCGAAGTGAACATCGGCGGGAGTATGCAGGCCGATCCCGGTGTGCCGATGCTCGTAGTTGTACCAGTTGGTGAAGCTGTCCATGAATTCCCTTGCTGCAAATAGTGATCCGAACCGCTCAGGAAACTCCGGCCCGTACTTCAACGTCTTGAACAACGACTCCGAAAATGGGTTATCGTTCGATACTCGCGGACGCGAGTGCGAGCGCGTCACCTCGAGATCCGCCAGAAGCGTCGCGACGGTCTTGCTGGTCATCGATGTTCCGCGGTCGGCGTGGACCACGTTCGGAATACCATGCACCGCGAAGATGTGTTCCATCAATTCTCTTGCCAGCACACCGGATTCGTGCGTGTGAACATGGACGCCGACGATGTAGCGGGAATTGGGGGTCCCTCCCTTGACGAAGTCCTTGGGGAATGTCGATCATCGAAATACGCATCGAAGTACTGGCCTTTCACCGGGCCGGCGAGCTTGGTGATGTCCCACGAATAGACCTGCCTGGCCGCAATCGCGACCAGTTCCGGACATGCCTTCGCCGGGTGCCGCGCGAGCCGTCTACGCTCGACGACCTGCGCATTCTCGCGCAGGACTTGGTACATCGTGGACACCGAACACAGGTACGTACCCTCGTCGAGGAGTTGAGCGAATATCTCCAGCGGCGCCTGGTCGACGAACCTCTCGCAGTTGAGGACGTCGAGGACGCGGCGGCGTTCGAGGTCGCTGAGTTTGTTCGCCGGTGCGCAGTGGGCCGCTGGTGGTGTGGGCAATCGTGCTGCGGTGCGGCGTCTGGTTGCTGTCGAGCGGACGAGACCGGTCAGCGTGCTCGCAGCCCGGGTACCGATACCGGCAGCGGTGAGTTCGGACCAGGCAGCGGTCATCGTTTGTTGTTCGTCTCGCCCGAATCCGCTCCCTCGGAGAGACTTTCCAAGAGAGCGTGTGCTTTCCTATGATGTCCAGAGCGGCTTCGGTGGTGGTCAGTCGCTTGTTCGCCCGGGCAAGTTCGCGGGTCAGTCTCGCGATCTCGGCTTGTTCGGAGGTCAGTTTGCCGACCTTCTCGCCAGGTTTCTTACCTTGGAATACTCCGGCATCGCGTTGCTTGCGCCATTCGCTGATCAGCGACGAGTACAGCCCCTCCCGTCGCAGGTACGCGCCGCCGCCGTGTTCGCAGGCGTGTTCGTACGCCGTGAGGTGCGCGATCTTGTCCGCGGTGGTGAAGGTGCGGCGCCGGCACACTCACACGTTCAGCGTTCCCGATAGTAGCGGGGAGTGGTGTGGCAGGCACCAACAGGGAAATTGGGGCCCGCCACACCGCACGCTCCGGCCGCTGACGGCACGAGGTCGCGGCTACTGCCGGTATGAGTGATCGTGTCGACGAAGAATGATGACACTGTCCGATGCTGGCCGGTAGGTGATCCGGAGTTGCGTCTATCGGACCTATTGGCATGTCTTTCACGCATTTAGGTCGCCGGTCGTGAGGGAGAATGGCGGTTCGTGTGCGCCGCCCACGGCTGCTGTTCTTCGGCGCTGAGTTTGTAGTTGGTGTTGTGCCGCTGAAGCATTCGGCCGATCGGGGTGATTTCGCTTACGTGATCGTGTAAGTCCGAAGTCGGAATGCCTTCAGCTGTTCGAAGAGCAGCCCAAGCCGGTCATCGTCACCAGTGGTGCCACAGTGCGACAACCTCAGCCGCACGATCGGGCGTCGTCGTTGGCGAGGCCACTCAGCGGAAGATCCATGCGTAGAACGTGCCAGCATCTCCGGAAAATCGCTATTACACCATCTCCTGAAAACCACTCTCAGGCAAGGATGTTCGCTCGACCTCCGCAGTGACACCGTTGCCCGCTTCATCCGAGGCGCCGGTGTGGATATCGCAACTGGTTTCGGACGAGCCCAGCGGAAGGATTAGCTGGAATGTAACAATTCGTCACTGAGACTCGATCTCTTTTCCTGTGACTAGCCTTCCCCATCGCAACCGCCTCTGCGAGATCCCCATTCGTTCATCGGCCCTCTGCGCGGTAATGGCGGCCGCCCTGCTGGCATCCGCCCCTGCCGCAATCGCCGCTCCCGCAGCCGACGCTCCCGCGGCCTGCGTGCCATTCGGCACCGCGCAGTTACCGCCTGGGCTTCCGTCCTTCGGCAGTCGTGATGGACTTACCAACCTCCCGGTGTTCAACGATCAAACCGCCCCGACCAGCATCGAACTGCGAACGCAGACAACACAATTCAACAGCTTCTGGGACTACGCACTCGTCGACCACGCGTTGCTGACGCGACCCCGGGTGTGGAACGGACCCAACCCCGAGCCGTGGCGTTACGCGCCGCTGCCGGAATGCATGCGGGATCGCCTCGTTGGGATCTCGGTGGACGATGACGAGCTGATCGCCGTCGACGAGTCCGGCTGGATCTACACCATGGACAATGCGTCACAGCAACCAACTGTGTGGAACTGGACGTCGGCGTTCGGCGCCCCCATGTGGACCGGTAAAGGCAAGCAGCTACCCGGCGGCGATCCAGGCACATGGGCGCTGAGCGTCGGCTCCCCGTGGGACAACCAGACCTACGCCGACGTCGCGGGTCGACTCCACTACTTCGGGCTGGCGAAGATGACGATGATTCCCGCGCTCACCGGCGACGGCAGCCGCATCACCTACGCGGACCCGTGGCTGCCCGACGACTCCAGCTATGAAATCGGCGGGCCCGTAGGGGGCCGGTTCCAGTCGATGGCGCTTTCCTCATCGGCCTCGACAACCTTCGTCACGAATAAATACGGCGACATGTACACCCGCAACTTCGACATCGACTCCTCCGGAGGCGACTCGGTATTCTTCCGCTACAGCTGGGACGACCAGACGGGCAAGCCCACCGCTCCCAACTCCGCCTTCGAAGCGTGGTTCAAGAACTACGCCGCAATCCAATTGCCGGCGCAGGACTGGGTCCACCAGCCCAAGATCCCGGGCGAGATCACCTCGGCGATCAGCGTGCACTCCACCGGGGTCGGCCCGAATCGTCGGGAGCTGCGCGTGGCCGGGAAGCAGGACGGACGCACCGGGTTCTGGCACAAGGATCTGACCGCCCCGATGTGGGAGTTCACGCCCACCGACGCTCCGCTGCCCGGCACCGAGCTGGCGAACTCACCGGCCGACCGATCCTCGGACACACTCGCGCCCGCAGTGCCGTGGAACCTGTCTGCAACCCTGCCTGCCCGCGACACCCTCGTCGACGGGCAGTTGCTCGTCGACTGGCAGGTTCCGTATTCGATTCTCGATCCACGCCTGCTGGACGAGGCCGGACTGAAGGCGGGGCCCTCCGGGTACCGACTCTCGGTGGAACACTTCGATCCCGTGGCCACCACCCGTCCTGGGACAGTGACGACGCCGGACGGGAAAACTCTGCCGGTGCTGATACACACCGCGGACGGGCTTCGGACCGCTCCACGCGGTGCTGGCCTGGACAATCAGCCGCGGCAGCTGGTGGGCGCCATCGAGATCCCCCGTGCGGCCTTCGATTCGCGCAGCACCGATCCGGCCCTCGACACGTTCATCCGCGACTGGACGCGGGGTAAACGGATCGTGCCGATCACCCTCAGCGCTACGGACCACGACCTGGTAGTGCGGTGAATTCACACCAGACGATCTGAGACGGTTTGCGTCGCCCCGGCTCGAACTGGTCAGCCTCACATCGACGATTCAGCAAGGTCGGGCACGCTTTTGATCAAGCCGCTGAGGTGGGCCGGATCGGTGCCGGCCGCCCACTGCAGCCGGACAATTCATAGGCGAGGCATCCGCGGCGGGCGATCGAGTCCCGCCGGGCTCGCGCGTGGATTACACACCGAGCAGGGCAACAAGCCGCCATCGTGGTCATGGAAAGGATCGGCTCCGTCAGAGCTGGGCTCTCCGATTGCGTTCTTGCGGCTGAATTTTCGGTTGCCGAACCCGCCGCGACGGGTCCACCGGATCGGAGAGGAGTCGGTAAGACTGAGGATCTCGAGGCTGGCCGCGTTGCGGCGCCGGTTTCCGCAAAACGCAGCACAGGACGGCATCGGATGGGGCTTTCGTCGTGTGCGGGGCTCACCGACGAGATGGTTGCGAGCGCACTCTGTCGGTGAGCCGTGGCCGGTGGACTTCGGTGCGCAGTTCGCGCGGCCACCCGGCGGGATGGCGCCCGGTAGGCGGGTCATCTGCAACAAGGACCACCCGCCGCGTCGGGGAGATAGCCGCCTGTGTGAGAGTGGAAAACCCCCGACTCGGACCATTGAAGAGCCGGGGTTTCTCCAACGCCATCCGCGTTGAGCACACAACTCGGAGACCCACTATCCGTGCCGAGCTGCCTCCTCATTACTGACCCTGCACTGCCGCCGTGGCCGATCGCTCCCAGGCCCGAAACAGTTGTTGATCTGTCGCAGCGCCCGACGCGATGGATCGAGAGCGCGATACCGCCGGCCGCGCCGGTGTTGCGCCGGTACCACACTGATGCACTGACATCGTTCCCATCGGCCACAGACACACGTTGCTGAGGGGTGTGGCGGCGGCAACCGAGCCGGGCGCCGGGTGTTCATGTCACGCATTTGTTCGCGTCGGATGGCTTAGCGCCTTGTGGCACTCTGACCAGGGAAGATGCCACATCCCGTTGTCGGTGGCGGGGTGCGGATGGCGGGGCGCGGCTTTTCACGAACTGCGCAGACGAGGTCACGAACTCAACAGAGTTCGTGACCTTTTGTCGTGGCAGCATACTCAGGTATTCGCGTCTACAAGTTCGCGGATTGCAGCAGCGAGTGGTTTCCATGCGTGCGTAGGCAGGTCGTGCCCGACTTCGGGGAGGATGAGCATGCGTGAGCTGGGAATCCTGGCCGTAATGGCATGCGCGGCTTTGGATTTGATCAGAGGATCGTCCTCGCCGTGCACCACCAGGGTGGGCTGCGTGATCGCGGTGATCGGTGGTCCGCTCCACTGAGCGCCGATCTGTCGGCTCTGTGCCTCCTGGTCGTGAACCCCAGGGTCGGGACTGCTTTCCAATCGTGCTCGCATTGCGGCCTCGTCGAACTCGCGGCGCGGAGACGCCAGCAGCCGTGCGACCGCGAGGCCGGCCTCGATCGCGCCCTCTCTGGTATCAGGAAACTTGAGGCGCGCAAACTTCGAGAGAGTACGCAAACGGATGTAGCGGAATGTGCGCAACCCGGTGACGTCGCCCGGGACGGCCGCGACCGACGTGAGAGAACGCACTCGGTCGGGATGCCGAAGGGCGACGCGTTGCGCGAGTGCGCCACCGAGCGAGACTCCGAGCACGTGCGCCGAGCTCCAGCCGAGTTCGTCGATCACCGCAATTGCATCGTCCGCCATGTCTTCGGCGGTGTATGCCTCACCGCGTTTGGCCAGCAGCGCGGCGATCGGGTTTCGTACGGCCGTCGGCGGCAGGTGAGTCGACTCTCCGCCGTCACGCTGGTCGTACCGCACGACAGCGAAACCGTGTTCGGCCAGTTGCTCACAGAACCCGTCGGGAACTGCGTGGCGATTGACGCCCAGTCCGGTGGCGATCAGTAGCGGTTCTCCGCTGAGTTCCGGCCGGAATTAATCGAACGCGAGACGTACCGATTCGTTCTGTGCCCATCGCCGCGGTCCCCATGCGTTGTCGAGTGCCATTTTGAACCTCCCTTTACTGTGTTCACTGAACGCAGTTTTAGTATAGGTCACGACAGACAGCAACGAATGGAGAGTGGCGTCGAGTGACACAGTCCGGAATGGAGCAACCGCACACGACAGTGTGGGACCGCTCGTACGGCAAACGCGGTCCGGCGCCGGCCCATAGTCGCAACGATGTCGCCGACGCGGCGATCGAACTTGCAAACGAGGGGGGATTGTCCGCAGTCTCCACCCGCCGGATCGCGCAGAAACTCGGGGTGAGTCAGTCGGCTCTGTACCGCTACGTGGCGGGGCACGACGAAGTGTTCGACCTCATGGTGGATGCCGCTGCCGGCGAGATCGACCTCGATGTGGCGCTGCGCGGCGAGGCGATCGACGACCTCACCGCCCTCGCGGCTCGCGCGAGAAGCGTCCACGTGAGATACCCGTGGCTGCTTGATATTCCGGTCGAGGCGATGCGCGTCGGCCCTCGCGGAATCGACTTTCTCGAGTATGCGCTGCGCGCTATGGCGGTGGTCGAAGTGCCGGGGCCGGTGAAGCTGCAGGCGATCGCCGTTCTGAACACGCTTGTCCAGCAGTTCGCCCGCGCCGAGGTCGGTGGCGGAACGGCAAGTCGGGAGCGTCGAATCTCTCAGGTGATGTACTTGCACAAGACGGCCGCGGTCGGCGATCATCCGTATCTTGCGGCGGCGCTCCATATTTCGGATCCAGGCGCCGACCAGCCGGGCGACATGTTCGAGCCCGTAGTACGCCGAGTCCTCAAGGGTGTATTGACGTCGGACTGAACCGCAACCCTTGCTGTGTGGCATCCATGCCACGGTCGAAGTCCGAGCGGACCGTCCTCGTTGAGGATTGAGCGGCCGGTGTGGCCTCTGATCCAGGTGGGCCGCGTCGGAGCCTGATGGCGGGACGCGACTGTCCGTCGTGATCGATGACATGTGCGTGTCTTCGTTGGCGGGACAAACGGGAGTAATGCTCTGGAAATCGTCGGGAAATCCTCTGGGTCGAGAACGCGGAGTCCGTGCGCGACCAGGCAACGCGAACCGCACGTTATGCGATCGACTTTCTGCGTACTACCAAAAACGCATCACAGCGGAAGGCATCTTCCTCAACCTCGAGCTCAGAAAAGGAAACGGCAATGCGCTGTTGCCAGTCCGGAGGCGATTTTTGATACGCCGGCGATATACGCCGCCTACTAGCTGGCGAGCATGCGTGTGTTGGTCGTAGAGGACGAGCTCTTCATGGCGGAAGCCATCCGCGATGGGCTGCGCCTGGAAGCGATCGCTGCCGACATCGCCGGTGACGGGGACACTGCCCTGGATCTGTTGGGCGTCAACGCCTACGGCATCGCCGTCCTCGACCGCGACATTCCCGGACCCTCCGGTGACGAGATCGCCCAGCACATCGTCACTTCCGGTAGCGGCATGCCAATCCTGATGCTCACTGCCGCAGACCGGATGGACGACAAAGCGTCCGGGTTCGAGCTCGGTGCCGACGATTACCTCACCAAGCCGTTCAAGCTGCAAGAGCTCGTGCTCCGTCTCCGGGCGCTCGATCGCAGGCGCGCGCACAGCAGGCCACCCGTCCGGGAGATCGCTGGCTTGCAGCTGGACCCGTTCCGCCGCGAGGTCTACCGGGACGGCCGGTACGTCGCGCTGACCCGGAAGCAGTTCGCGGTGCTCGAAGTTCTCGTCGCTGCCGAGGGCGGGGTGATCAGTGCCGAGGAACTGCTGGAGCGGGCGTGGGACGAGAACGCCGATCCGTTCACGAATGCCGTGCGCATCACGGTCTCTACGTTGCGCAAGCGGCTCGGCGAACCGTGGCTGATCGCCACCGTGCCGGGCGTCGGGTACCGCATCGGAACCAAACCGGGCGCCAGAGGCGGGGTGGCGGTGGATAGAGCGCCAGGGTTGGGCGTTCGCCTCAAACTCACTCTCAGCTAGGCCGGGTTCCTCATGCTCGCTGGTGTCTTGCTCCTTGCGGCGGTTTGGGTCTTCCTGCTGAGAGGGGGAGCCACGAACTTCCGATTCCCTGATCTGGCTGACTTTGCCCGGGTATTCGACCCGCGCAGCTTCGGTCCCGTGGTGTTTGTCCCAGCAGCGATCTTGGCGCTCGGGTTCTTGCTGGTGTTCGGCCTTGTGGGTGGTTGGATCCTCGCGGGCCGAATGCTTGCCCCTTTGGAGCGGATTACTCGCGCCGCGCGGGAGGCGGGGGCGGGGGGCTGTCGTACCGGATTGAACTGGAGGGACGCAACGACGAGTTCCGTGAACTTGATGCCTTCGACGCCATGCTCGTACAGCTCGAAGCACGAGATGCCGAGCAGCAGCGGTTCGCCGCCAACGCCTCCCACGAGCTGCGCACCCCGCTGGCGATCACACAGACTCTTCTCGATGTCGCTCGTAACGATCCGAACCGCGACGGCGGCGAGCTCGATGAACGCCCTTCGCGCTGTCAACACACGAGCGATCGAACTCACCGAGGCACTGCTCCTACTCAGCCCGTACCGACCAGCGTTCCTTCAGCAGAGAAGACGTTGATCTGTCGCTCATCGCGGAAGAAGCCGCCGAGACGCTCCTCCCGTTCGCGGAGAAGCAGGGCGTCACCATCGAGACCTACGGGGACATCGCGCCGGTCATCGGCTCACACGCGCACTTGCTGCAGCTGACTACGAACCTCCTGCACAATGCGATCGTCCACAACCTCCCCGAGGACGGCAGCGTGCAGATCAGCACCGCCATCGACCCCGAGTCCGTCATGCTCACGGTCGAGAACACCGGCGACAAGCTCAGTCCAGAGTTGGTCTCGGCACTCACCGAGCCGTTTCAGCGCGGCACTGCTCGCATCCGCAAGGACGATGCGGGTGTGGGCCTTGGCTTGGCGATCGTCAAGAGCATCACTCAGGCACATGACGGAACTCTCACGCTCAGCCCCCGGGCTGCTGGCGGGCTCTGCGTCGCAGTGCAACTGCCCGCCGCCCAGCGACGACCGTAAGCACGTGCCGGGCCAGCAGCGCACCCACGTCGGGTGCGCCGGCCGCCAACGCCTGAGCCGACATCACCGCTCTCCGCTCGGTATCAGTGAGCAGTGGGATCAGAGTGGTTTCGATCCAGCCTGCGTTGAGATCGGCCTCGTCGACGATCACTGCCCCGCCGGCAGCAACGACCGCCTCGGCGTTCAAGCGCTGCTCGCCGCCACGCAGCGGCAGCGGCACGTAGGCGGCGGGCAAGCCGACAGCGGCGAGCTCGGCGCACGTCATCGCCCCTGAGCGGCAGATAGCGAAGTCGGCCGCGGCGTAGGCGTACTGCATCTCATCGATGTACGGGACGACGACGTAGGGCGGGTCGCCAGGGTCGCCGTCCGGGGGCTCGACTATGTGCTGTGGCCCGGTGATGTGCACCACCTGCACGCCGGCCGCCCTCAACGTTGTTGCAGCGCCGGCCACTGCGGCGTTGATCACTTGGGCTCCCTGCGAACCGCCAGTGACCATCAGTACCGGCTCGTCCAGGCGCAGGCCGAACCGTTGCCGAGCCGAGTCGCGCAGCGAGGCCCGGTCGAGCCTGGTGATCGCCGGCCGCAGCGGGATGCCGATCGCGCTGGCGTGAGCCAGGTGGACACGGGGCGCGGCGGTAAACACGTGGGTCGTCATCCTGGCTGCCAGTCGGTTCGCCACTCCGGGCCGGGCATTCGCCTCATGGACGACGATCGGAATGCCCCGCTGGCGTGCGGCAAGATAGGCGGGCACGGCCACGTAGCCCCCAATGCCCACCACGACCTCGGCCCTCACGCGGTCGAGCACCGCTCCGGTCGCGCTGACGGCGTCGCGTAGTTTGCCCGGCGTGTGCAGTAGGTCGCGGCTCAGCTTGCGCGGCAGTGGCACGGGCGGGATAAGTTCGAGTGAGTAGCCGCGGGCAGGGATGAGCGTGGTGTCCAGGCCACGGATAGCGCCGAGGGCGGTGATCTCAGCCGTGGGCTCCAGTAAGCGCAGCGCGTCGGCGAAGTTCATCGTGGGCTCGATGTGCCCGGCCGAATGGCCGCCCGCGACAACGACGCGCGGTGCCGGTTCGCCAGGCTTCATCACGATGCCCCTCTGATCAAGATTCCTCGGCTGGCATGAAAACGCTCGAACACATACATGGGCACCGATGCAGAGTCCGAATTGTGGGAGTAACCCGACGGATTATGAAACCGCACCAGTCCATCATCGACTGCATAGATCAGCACAAGATGGCCTCCCCGTCGCGGCTCGTAGGTGTTGGGATCGCGAATCTCAGGCGATACCGAAGCGATCATGACTTTCCCGGGCCGCAACTCTCGGGTCGAAACCTGAATCGGGGTTTGCTCGACCAGTTGGCAGTTGAATCCGAATTGTGAGCTGACCCATGCCATGAACGGCCGGTAGAGCAGGCCGTGGACCTTGCCCGAAGGCTCCACCACATAGCAACCCCACTCGACGGCTAGCCCAAGAAGTTCGCCTATCGACAGTCGGACGTCAGTCCAGCCGTGGAGCAGCGACTGCAGACACGCCAAGCCGCAGACCTTGCGGGACCAGAACAGGTACTCCTCGCTCGAGCGGTATCCATCGGAGGCCCAGTCGTGCAGTTGCGATGGATCGGAGTGCCGCAAGGAGACCTCCAGCCCCGATAGGCCGGTGCGCCGAATCACGACCTCGTCGTTGTTTTCCAAACGCCCCACTGCGAGACGCAATGGAGACCCATCACGTGATCGGAAAGTCGAAGTAGACATCCGGATATGGTTCGCGTTTCAGCGTGTAGTGCCACCACTCGCAGTCGTACCGATCAAATCCGCAGTCCTCCATGATGGAACGAAGAAGCTCACGATTCTGGGACTCGATCGGCGTGATTCCTCGCGCTCGATGACCTGAGATCGGGTCCCTGAGGTCATGGTCGCCACCCATAGGAAAAAGTTCACTGGTCGCAAGGTGATAGAGCGTCAGGTCAACAGCGCCGCCCCTACTGTGGCCCGACTGAGTTGCCACATAACCCTTTTCGACCATCTCGTGTCTATCGATATTGGGATAGTGCCGCTGCTTCGTCTGGCCGTCCTCCGGCTCTTCTGACCAGCGTAGGAAGGCGTCGACGGCGCGCCGAGGACGGTAGCCGTCCCAGAGAAGGAGTCCGAAGCCGAGGGAGGCTGCCTTCTCTCGTGCTTGCTCGAGGGCAGCGCACAAAGCCCGGGTGCCGACGATGCGATTCGTGAGGTAGCCGTCGAGGGCGCGGTCTGTGTAGTACGCGGAGTGTGGACTGATCAGCACATTCGGCAGGCGCGGGCCGCGGCCGATCGACTCTTCTTCTGTTGAAATCTCGGCAGGTGGGGCGCAGTATTTACAGATGAAGAACGAAGAGGAGTATCGTCTGATCGCTCATGCAGTGAGGCGGTTGTCCGCGAAGTATCCCTCGATCTCGGCAGACGTCGTGGCCGACACTGTGGCGTCTGCTCACGCTCATTTCGACGGGCATCGGGTCCGTGACTTCGTTCCTCTGCTCGTCGAGCGCATGGCGGGGGAGAAACTTTCCTCGCTAGTCCCGTCGTAGCCCACGTGTCAGCGGTAGACGAGTCCGATATCGCGCAGGCGAGAGCGTTTCTGCCCCTGCTCAATTCGGAGATCGACGAGCTATCCGAGCGCATCGAATCAGCGCTGCGACTCGTGCGGGGTGCGCGTCCGGTCGCTCCAGCGGCCGCGTCGGCGGCGCGCACCGATGCGGCGGCTCTGCGCAAAGACCTTCACCGGGTCCATCGTCTGGTCGAACAACTCATCCGCCGCTTTCCTACCGCCAAATTTCCAGCCGATCATTGGGCTGTAGCCGACGGACTTCCGTTGCAGCGTTGATCGGACTCGGTCCGCGGCCTAGCGGCTATCCTGAGTCGCCTCCTTCTCGGCGGAGAGGCACGCACAGGGTCGGAGGGCTGCGAGTATGGATCGACAACCAGCATCGATCGACGCCGCGAGCGCTGTCGTCGACTGCGCGGCCTACGTCGACGGCGTGCGCGTCCCCGGCACTTACACACCGGAGAGTGCACTGCGTGAGGTTCGGCGACGCGGATCGGGTTTCGTGTGGCTCGGGTTGTTCGAACCCACATATGTCCAGATGACTGCTGTCGCCGAGACATACGGCCTGCACGAACTCGTCGCCGAGGACTCGGTACACGCGCATCAACGCCCGAAAATCGAACAGTACGACGACGTGATCGTGCTGGTCATGCGCACCGCGCACTATCTCTCGCCCACCTCCATTCACACCGCTGACGACATCGTCGACACCGGTGAGATCCTGGCAGCGATCGGATCGGATTTCATCGTCACCGTAAGGCACGGCGGTCACACCGCACTTACCGGTGTGCGCGACGAACTCGAAGGGGCGCCCGAGCGGATGCGGTTGGGGCCGTGGGTTGTCCTGCATGCAGTGATCGACCGGATCGTCGACGGATACCTGGCGGTCATCGATTCGGTCGAGGGCGATATCGACACTCTGGAAGTGGAATTGCTCAGCCCCGATCGCTACACCCCGATCGAGCAGATCTATCTCGTCAAGCGTGAAGTGCTCGAATTGCGGCGCTCGGTGAACCCCCTCGCGGTGGCGCTGTCCACCCTTGCCGCGACCACCGCCGTCCTTTCGAATCCGATCCCGAAGGAAGTCCGCAGACATCTGCGTGATGTCGCTGAACATCACGCCGCCGTAGCCGAACGTATCGTCGAATTCGACGAGGTCATTAGCTCTCTCGTCGCCGCGACTCTTGCCCGGGTGAATCTCCAGCAGAACACCGACCTGCGCAAGATCACCGCCTGGGCCTCTCTGGCGGCATTCGTGACCGCGTTCGCCGGGATCTACGGCATGAACTTTCAGTTCATGCCTGAACTGCGATGGCGGTACGGGTATCTGTTGTGGTGGATCATCGCGGTGACCGGCGCAGCATCGCTATTCACCCTGTTTCGGCGCAAGCGGTGGCTGTAGATCCGAGTACCCATGTGGTGGCGATCTTCGAAGTGGCGATCTGGCCTCGGCTACCCGAACCTGAATTCCCGACATCACCACAGCGTGAACGGCAACCCGGCATGCTCGGCCTCACGGATTTTCCGCTCGATCATGTCGAGATTCTCGTTGCGGTCGAGACCGCTGCGGATGGCGTCGGCGATGGCCCGTGTGCGGCCGGCCGGTCCGCGGACATCGGCCAGTGGACTGGAAATATTGCGACGCGGAGATCGTATTCGCTGCTGTTGGTGCGATTGGTCCCCAGCAGCATGTAGGCAGGGTTGACGCAGCCAGCGAAATCGCACTGATGACGCAGCACCGCATCATCGGTGTTGGACCACCCCAACCGCGGAATGACCCTGTATTCGAGCTGGTAGGCGAACAAATGCGCCGGCACGGTACCGCGGCGGGACGGGCCGGGCAGGCTCGCCGCGCGGAAGGAACCGTGACCGGTCGAGGACACACCGGCAATCCAGGGCCAACACTGATGATGTTGTCGTCGATAGCGTTTGGATTCGAACCGGGCGACGACAGCAGGATCGTCGAGCCAGGACCGCCACAGGCGTTCGGGGATCCGGACCGGTTGCGCCTGACCGATCAGCGTCATCTGGAACGCAGGCGTTGCGGGGATGCTGTCGGGCATCCCGGGAAGCGGCAGCGGAGCATCGCTGACGAACGACATCACTCGCCTCCTGAAACCTCGATTCGGGCTGTTACCCAGACTGACTGTAGGAGCGTGCACCGACAGAAATATGTCCGATTGGTATTCGGGTGGGTGCCGGTAACAGTCCCAGCAAGGTAACGGCACCCCTTACGCTCATCAGCAACCCGCACAAACCTCATCCGCATCCAGCGTGGATAGCCGAGACCTGGGTGCGATTGCCATAAAGTTGCTCTGACAGAATCAGGCGAATGACCGACAAAGACGGCGACAGCCAAGACGTGATCACTGTGGGGCTCCGAGTGAGAATCACGATGCCCGACTCCGATACCGGTATCAGCGTGACATGCACGGGCGTGGTGATCGAGGACTACGCGGACATGGTCATCGACCGCGGTTCGGTGGGACGGGACTGGGCTCCGGTACATCGATGGGCGATCGCGCTCGACGATGGAAGGCTGATCTTCGCCAACGACGAAGACCTGACAGTCGCAAACTAGGGGCGACTGCCTTTCGAGAAACCCGTTCGGCTACCGAGGCGGGTAGCAGCGTCCCCACAAACGCATTCAGTGTCGCCGGAGACCTGGCGCAACGCCGAATGCCTGAATTTGATTTAGTTATTCGGCCGTGGGATCTGCCTGCGGAAATGGGCCGTTTCGAGTTATTCGGGCGGTTATTCGCGGCGAGACTCTAGGCAAAAACCGTCTTGACCTGCGAAAATGACGCTTGAGCGCCGCGCCGCCCTGTATCATCCTTGCTGATCGAGTCCGGGGGCAACTGAAGGGAGACAACTATGGGAATGGCCAGCAAGGGCGAACGACGATTACTCGCCGCGCGCATCCCAACCGAGGTGTACCGGATCCTCGAGGATCGTCGGCGAGACGCCGGCGTCGGCTCTCTGAGTCAGTACGTCGCGGATCTGTTGGCGAGCTATACCGGCCGCACAGATCTGATTCGGGAACTTGATTCGAAGGTCTTGCCGCAGGATGTACTGCCCGCGGCGCGGGCCAGCTCCCCGACCAGTACGCCCTGACCACGCCCGCAACGGGCACGGCCCCAACCGGGTATCGATCGCACGAGCGCACGTCGCCCCTGTTCACCAGGCATGGAGTGTGCTCGGGCTGCGCTCGCGGTTGCTCTACGACCTGATCCACAGAGGTCAGGTGACCACCGCAAATGACGCGCTCGCCGCAGCGAAGTTGGGTACCTCGGCCGGCTACGCGGCCTTGACGGATCTGCGGCTGGCCGGGCTGATTACCCGACGCCGAGAGTTCAGTCGGCTGACCAGCAGTGGAACCCCCATGAACCCGCACTCTGCCTTCCCGGCGCGTGCGGGTTCTTCTCTTTCGCCACACGATCATCCATCCGGCGCACGTCCACATCGGGGGAGTTGGCGGAGCCAACATCGGAACAAGTTCGAACCACACAGGCATCATCGACCGCCAACCTGCGCCGAGTGCCCCGGAAGACCGCTGGTCATCGACCTGCTGATGCATCTTCCGGCCTCTGTGAAGGCAACACCTGCGCCGAAACCAGCGCCCCACGAAAAGGATGACGACACGATGAGCGGACTCATGACATTCACCATCACTGATCGCCAGGTCGACGCCGGCAAGTGCGACGGAATGAGCCTGTACACCGCAACGACAGACGGTCGCACCATCCTGCTCGAAGCGCCGAACGAAATGTACAAGCCCGGCCAGACGGATACTTCGATCCTCACCGACATCAGCCACGTGAAAGACGCCGGCGGCAAGGCCGACTACTGGATCGGCATCAATGCCACCTTCTGACCGAGATTGCTGCTGACCAGCAGCGCAATCCTGACGAACCCGCACTCTGCCTCCCCGGCAGGTGCGGGTTCTTCCTTTTCTGTCCGGTCGAAGGCTGTACCAACGAGATGACGCCCAGACAGGCAAACCGACCGTTTCGCCCGGTTTCGTCTAGCATCGAATCCATGCGTACCTGCGAAATCCTCGACTCCCGTTACGGCTCGATCATCCTCGACCGCAACGACGACGGGCGCAGCTTCGCGGTTTCCGGCGAATCCATTCCCACGGCCTTGGTTATCCGCGGCGGCACCTGCGACGCAGTACGAACCGACGTGCCCATCGGCACCCGCGACGGCCGACATCTCCACCTGCGGGTCGCCGCAAGGAATACGACCTCGATCCTTCTCCCGGCAAGTTCTCGCGCCGGTCTTACCAGATCCGCATCACCGGGCACGATCAGCAGTGGCTCTTCACAGCGGCAACCCCGCACTCCCACAGGCTCCTCCAAGGGCAGCGGTGCACCGGAAACAACGAAATCGGCGTGTTCACTGCCGACGACAAGAACAACGTCACGGTCGAATGGACGGAAGCTATTCGGGTAGCCGGGATGGTCGCCAACAAAGTCGATCCGACGCCTCTGACCTGCTCACTCGGATACGTTCTCGCAGCTTCCTTCGGTACCGGCGCACAGCTGATGCTGCCGGCGCTCTTCACCGCTGCCGCAGACATGCTTCCGTTCTAGGGCCCTGACCAGCAGTTAACTCACGCGAACCCGCACTCTGCCTCACCGGCAGATGCGGGTTCTTCCTTCATCTCGTCGCAGATTTCCGGAGAGAACAATGCAGCGCACCGCCGCGCACCTGACATCCACAACCGCATCCGACCCCGAGGTGAACGAATGAGCTTGACCCGAAAACAGATAGTGATCGTCGTGACCTCGCTCGGATTGGTTGTCGTCCTGGTGATCGGGGTAAACCTCGTCGCCTGCATCGTGAAACGGGTGCTGCCGACATACGCCGCGGTCGCCGAATCCAGCCAGGGACTGACCGACACGGACATGCAGTTCCCAGATAGCGAGTGCACGCCGGCCGAATGGCGCTCAGACATCGCCTACCAGGAACGGTATGCGGAAGGGGTGTTTGCCTGTCTGGACGAGATGTGGAGACCCGCTGTGGGCGGCGAACAGCTTGAGAGCGACCTTGTGGCACCTCACGTCGACATGCGCCTCGAAGGAGACGATGCACCCGCTGTCTGCGGGGGTGGCTCAGACGCGTACGGGGCTAGTTTCTATTGCGTCCGCAACCGCACCATCCGAATCTGGACGTACGAAGGTTTCAACGAACTCGACCTCGTCAGAGTTGCCACCCACGAATACGGCCATCACCTTCAAGAAGCGGGTCTTCTGGTTTGACGGGCTCGCTTGGCGACCCGGGGATGGGCTTGCGACGCTGGTCGCCGAGCGAGGCCTTGATCTCGTTTACGACTCTGGGGTCGCCCACTGCACCAGCTGGTATCTGCTGGATCAAGAGTTCACTCCGAAATCACTGATCGCAGATGGCGCCGAGGATCAGTTCGGCGTCAGCCTCGACCAGTTCACGGCAGTGTTCGCGGCTGCTGCGCCTTAGCGCGTCGCTCCGCTGGTGCGAAGCCAGATCAGGGTCGCGGCGCTCTAACTGCGGGCGAGCTCTGTCGGTCCACACCGTCCCCACCGGCGTGAGCACCGGCTCCAGCACAGCCCACACCTCATCCAGAAATCACCTGGTGAACCCAGCACGGCCGTATCCGATACAGCCCGTCGCAACCACAGAATCCGCACTCTGCCTCCCCGGCAGGGGCGGGTTCTTCCCTTTTTCTGTCCGTCACCGTCCCGGAAGACACACTGTCGCAGGCGATCCGCCGACAACAGTGGCAGGTCGCGGCAGCCGCGGTCGCGGCGATCGCGGTGGCGGCCGGGCTCGGCTGGCTGCTCGCCGGCCGTGCCGTGCGGCCCCTGCAACGGCTTGCTGCCGCCATGCGCACTGTCGGGGACGACCCGTCCAATGTGCTTGCGAACGTTCGGGGCGCCCGCGAGGCGGAGGAACTCTCCGACGCGATCACGGACATGCTCGGACGGATGCAGCAGGCGCGTAACCGAACCCAGGAGGCGCTCCGCTCGGCTCGCGACTTCGCGGCGGTGTCCGCTCACGAGCTGCGCACCCCGCTCACGTCGATGCGCACCGATCTCGAGGTGCTGGCGACGATGCCGCTCTCCGACGAGCAGCGCGCCGAGATCGTGCGTGATGTCCTGCTCACGCAGCGTGAGGTCGAGACGACGCTCACGGACCTCGAGCGTCTGGCGGTCGGTGAACTCTCCGACGTGGCCGACCATGAGGAGGTGGACCTCGTCGACCTTGCGGATCGCTGTGTGCAAGAGTCCGCGCGGCGGCTACCCGACCTGGAGATCGAACTGTGTGGCCCGGACGCGGTGACGGTGCGCGGGATTCCGTCGGGGCTGCGGCTGGTGCTCGACAATGCGATCACCAACGCGCTCCGTCACGGGCACGCCGAGCGGGTACGGATCACCCTCGCCGAGAACGGTGCTCACGGCGTCGCCGTCACGGTGGCGATGACGGTATCGGTATCCCCGAGTACGAGCGGGCGGGGATGTTCGTCAGGTTTACTCGGGGCTCGGCCGCGCAGGTCGAGGGTTCAGGGCTCGGTCTGGCGTTGATCGCTCAGCAGGCCGCGTTGCACGGCGGCACCGCCGGCCTGTCGGAGAGTCCGCTCGGGGGTACCCGACTGCGGCTTCGGCTGCCTCAACCCCCACACGTTCAGCTGGCTAGAGCGTGTCTGCTAATTACGGACGCGGTGATCGAGTCCGGACCGAGACACCAGGCCACCCAATCTCCGGACAGAAGATCAGTCGCTGGCACAGACGACCGTCGTCGCAGTTCGTGCAAGGTCACACGCACCCGCCAAGCTGACTCGCGTATGGTCGCCGGCACTTCGCAGCCGGCGGAAGGTCGTCGGCACTCCTGGTGGTTGCTTGTGTAGGTGCGTGCAGGGTTGCGTGCAAGGGGGTGTTTATGTGTGTTGAACTGGGATGATGACACGTTCCCCGGGGTGGTGTGTTCGTCGAGTTGGGTGCTGGCGGGTTTTGGGGCCCGGAGGTTTGGCGTTCGGCGGTGCGGTGGATGGCGCCTTTTCGGGTAGTTTGAATGTTGTTGTGTGGCATAAACTTTGGTCGTTCTGTTGCTGTACTATTGATTTTGGCTGTTGCGCAGCCGATTCTTCATCGAACCGAGTCCGACGCACGCCGTCGATCAATTCATCGGTGTCTTCGCACGCCTCATTCATCGCTCACCGTCGGAGGTTCTCAATGCTGAGATTGGTCAGTGCCTTGCGGAGTCGAGCCGTTCGAGGTACGGCATTACCAGGCGGAGTTGCAAGTCCATGCCTGTTCACGCGCGCCTATTACGGGTACTCCGGGACCGAGGCTCAACAAGCCCGCCCAAGTCTTGATCATTCTCCCGACTTTCAGTGGACCTGTTGGGTTCCAACCCGCTGTCAGGAAAGGAGAAAGAGTATGTCTGTCGTAATTCGTCACCACGCACCCGGCATGACTGCCGATCAGTACTCGGCGATCGCGGAGGTCACCCTGGACGAGCTCCAGTCGGCGAAGGGGTTCGTCGCTCACTACGCATTTCTCGAAGGCGACAGCCTCACCGTCTCCGAGATCTGGGACAGCCAGGCCGATCACGACGCCTTCTTCGACGAACACATCAAGCCGAAGCTCCCCCAGGAGATACCCACACCGGCTGTGTTCGAGGTCCTCAACGCCACCACCGCCAGGACCATGGTCGGCGGGGCCGCACACACCGCCAAACATGCCGCCGGGATGCTCGGAGGAGCAGCTGGCGACGCGTGGTCCTGGACACGCGGCAAGCTAGGAGAGCTGACGCACAGGCCGGAGAAGGCAGAAGCAAAGACCGGGTCACAACCCGAGATCACGGCCACCCTCGAGCCGGAGGCATTGCCCGCGACGGGAGACATCGCCGGGAAGTCGGCCGCGAAGCCGACGCCGACCGCACCCGCACAATCGACGCCGACCGCACCCGCACAATCGACGCCGACCGCACCCGCACAATCGACGCCATCGGAGGTGCCGCCCGCAAAAGGAGGCGACACCGGCAGTGCCGACGACACCTCCGCATAGCAGTGCACCCTGATCGCCGCGCCGGGCGCCCGCAGGCGGTGTGGGGTGGCCCCCGGCGGGCGGGCCACGTGCGACGGCGCCGAACGCGACGAGTCCGGCCACAAGCAGGGCCGGAAGGGAATCACGAGCAGGACCCGGAACCGGGTGGACGGCATCCGAGGAGCCGATCGGGCCGACGGCTACTTCGAGTGGCAGAAGAAGGAACACGGCAAAGCAAAAACTCCCTACTTCCTGCACGGGAATGGGGTCCTCGCGATGGCCGGCCTCTACGAACTGTGGCCCAATCCCGATCTCCCGGAGGATGATCCGAACAAATGGCTGTGGACGACAACAGTTTTGACTAGACCAGGGTGCTCTCGGGCACGTACGTGACCGATCGCCGGTCATCCTCCCGGAAACTTTCTGGGAACACTGGCTCGACCCCGCGGTGGCCAGCCTCGAAGACGTTGACGCGCTGCTGAATTCGGTTCCCGAGCCGCACCTCGAACCCTACGAGGTCGGAACCGCGGTTAACTCGCCCGGCAACAACACCCCGGAGCTTCTCAATCCGGTCTGACCGCAGTTTCTCGTTCGGCGCCGGAGATCCGGCACCGTGATCGGGGGAGGGGGCGTGTCGTTTCCTATGGTCAATGCACATTTCTTGGCGGTATTGGGTGGTAGTCGGACTATCGCCAGCGGTGACGGCGCAGTTCCAATTGGGGTGCGGGTGAACTCTGCATGTTGTGTGTCACGTCCCGTAACAGATGTCGGCTCTGCGAAGTTTGCCCGAAATGCAGCCCGCTGCCGTGCCGAACGATGTCTTGGTCGGTAGGGCTGGATTCGCAGCCACCGCAGAGGCCTTCACCCCGGCCGACGCGCAGCGCACCGCAAGACGGGCGGGGAAAGGTGTCTCTCATCGCTAGGGCTCAAGAGGTTGGGGGCTTTCTGCTGTTCGGGATCTGCTCAGTCGCGTCTTGACTTTGTCACGCGACGTGATATAGTTAGAACCGGAAAGGTGCGCACATGGACCCGCCGAACTGGACCGAGATCATCGGACTTCTCACCGTCCTGCTGGGATGGGCGGAATTCATCCGAAGGCTCTTGGAAGCCCGAAAGCGCCCCAAGCGGAAACGCAAAAAGCGCAGGTAGGAAAGGGAACCTGCCCGAAGGTAGCGGGCAGGTTCCCCTCCACAGTTTCCCACACACGGAAGGGTCGGATGATGACGAAACAAGACAAGACCAGCCTGACAATCTTCGCGCTCGTCGCTGCCGCACTCGCTATCACGCACCAGCCGTGGCAGTACTGGGCACTCGCCGGCGTCGCTGCCGCCGGCACCGCTGCAGTGTCATTGCGGACGCACTGTGCCTGAGCGATACCTCTCGACCACGGAGGTTGCCGAGCGGTTGGGAGTGGATCGCTCGGCGATCAGTCATTACAAGATGCCCGAGCCCGATGCGTTCATCGGGAAGACGCGGGGCTGGCTGCCGAAGACCATCGACGCATGGAATGCGAGCCGCCCCGGCCAAGGGGCGAGAACGGATCTGCGGTCGAGATGAACTGATCCGGAATGGGCGGAGGCGAGCGAACACGCTCGCACAAGGCAAATCGCGACCCAAAAAATGCCCTGGCGGTGCGCAAACACCGCCAGGGCTGACAGCCACAGAACGGACCCGCAGCCATGAGTAATCCTATCGACGTACCAGCCGTCTCCACATCTGGAACCGCGAACCTGGATCAGCATCCCAGAGCAGTGGTGACCCGAGAGAAAATTCTTCTCGAATCGGCCAGGGTTTTCGACGCCAGCGGATACAGCGCCGCGAGCCTCAGTGCGATCATCGCCACGAGCTATCTCACCAAAGGTGCTGTGTTCTATCACTTCCCGTCCAAAGAGGCTATCGCCCAGCATCTCGTTCAGGGCTGGTCGCTCGCTGTTGCGACCGCGTTCTCCGCGGCCGCTGCGACCGGTGAATCCGCTACCACGCAGCTGCGTACCGCGTTCACCGCCCTCGCCAACTCCGTCGAGGGCGATCAAACTATCCGCGCCGGAATGAAACTCACCCTTGACCCATCCATCGAGGGCGCGCACGAGTCGCACCGAAGCTGGATCGATACCACCAGCGACCTCGTGGACCAGGGCATCGAATCCGGCGCGATCAGAGACACAGCGGCCAGTCACCGCCTCGCATGGAATCTGTGCGCAGGATTCACCGGAGCAGTCCACAGCGTCGAGATCCTGCGTGAGGATCTCGACCTCGCCACTCGCACCTCGGACATGCTCTCCTCGTATCTGACGAATGCAACGCCCACCGCACACGATCGAGGACTCGCATGACCGACACCACCGATTACAGCCCTGACCACCTCACGGATTCTGCGTGCCGCGCCCGTGAACTCGCCGCAGTCATCGGCCGCGAGGAAGTGGCAGCGCACGCGCAGTTGTCGGCGATGCTCGATTCCCTCGAGAAGGCGCGTGCCGCGATCACCGACGTTCGCGGCACGCTTCGGGCGCTGTACGCGAGGCCCACCGCGTCGCCGGAGGTCGAGACTTTCCTCGCCGTCGAAGCCGACGACCAGGACATAGTCGCCCACCTCGCCGATGCAGCTCGCAGTCTTCGGGCGGCCCATGCGATTGTGCGTGCGCATCGTGACACCCTCACCTACCGCATGTGACGTGATGTCCTGGATCAAGCGCAATGCGCTGTCGAGTCTCGTGCGTCAGGTTGTCGCGAGGGGTGCGACACCGCGGGAGCCGCCACGTTCGCGCGCACGCAAGATTCGGCACCAGCGGTGACCGTCACGCATGCGACTGCACATGCCCAACCCCGAAGCGTCGTGCGGTGTGTCAGCGTGGACTGGCGGTGTGCGAGGAACTTGATCCGCTGCAAGGAGATATCCGATGAGCCGTAGCCGCCTGATTCCATTGTTTGGCGCCGCCATTGTGCTCTGCACTCTCGGCGGTGTCCTGATCGACGTTCCTGGTGCCGCCATCGCCGGATGGTCGGTTGCCGTCCTCCTCGGGATCACATGGCTGGTTGTCGAACTGACTCGGCGGCTCGATCAGCGTCAATAGTCGCCAGCCGATCTCCGTCAACGCGTTGGGTGGGCGCCTGAATCATCAATAGTGCTGGTGCCCAGTACATTTCCGGACATAGGGTGTGTTGCCAAACAGGTATCGGTGCCACGCTGGTTACCATGTATCGCATGAGTATGCCCGGTTTTCCGCGTATCACCTCCGTGGACGAGGACGGGTTCATATGCCTCGTCGCCGCAGGCCATTACGACGGATTCGTCGGTACAGACTGGGAGTTGGACGAGCTCCTGACGCGGTTCGCCGAACAGATGAGCCGCGGTGCACTGTTCGTCGCCTACGCGGGCCCCGATGCCGCGGGCGGAGAGCTGCGAATCGTCGCGGAGGGGTCGTCGCAGCGGGCCGAGCGGGAAGCGGCAGGAGTGATCGACGCGGCCGACGGCGTCTGGTTGACTGACTACACGCAACTCACGATGGCCGCGCAGTTCGACGATGAACGACCGGAGACCGACGATCCCGACTCCCGACTCTCTGTCCCCGCAGGACGGTATCGGATCCTGCTCCGCGAGTTCGCATCCGACGACGACCCGGTCTTCGAGCTCGTTGTCTCTCCGGCCGGTGTTGACGACACGGTGGCGCACGCCGAGGTCCCGTGGTTTGAGTAGGAACCGCAGTGCCCGCCGAAAAGTGCTGACCTGCGCGCCGCCCCGAGCACTCGACGATCGCTCCCGGAGAGTGTCGCGAAAGGTCGGTGGTGAGCCAGTGCGGGATGGCGGCGAGGCAGTGGTCGGAGTGGTAGTTGCGGGCATTCTTGTCTGAGCGCATTGCGATCCCGCGCCACTACTCGAGCGCCTATGAAGGCACTGTCACGTTGGTCGAAAAGCCTAGCAGCGACACCTTTTTGGGACAGGCTGTTACGGGACACCGCCGGGCCGTTCACTTTCAGGCGGCAACATTGGTCGCGGTGACTTCCTGCCAGACCGCGAACCGGTCGGCCATCTCGGTGCGCCATTTGAGTGCTGTGAGCCGGTGTCGGCCGGGTCGGAAATGCGGTGAGATGCCCGAAGGCGGACAGGAATCGTTGCGCGTGTGCGACCGATGTGAAGCGTTTAATAGCGCGCTCGCGCTGTCGGGTCGGTTGATGGGAATTCTCGGCCCGGTTGTTCAAGTACCTGGACCGGCGATGCTCGACAGAGGCCAGCATCTCGCGGTGCGCCACCTGGTAGCTGCCGAGCTTGTCGGTGATGATCACCCGCGGCACGTACCTCAGCCCCTTGAGCAGCTTGCGGAAGAATCGTTTGGCGGCGTTGCCGTTTCGGCGGGACTGGACCAGCACGTCGAGCACGTTGCCATGCTGTCCGACCGCCCGTCACAGGTAGTGCTGGGTGCCGTTGATGCGGATGAAGACCTCGTCGAGATGCCATGTGTCACCGGGTTGTGGGCGTCGGCGGCGCAGCTGGTTGGCGTAGGTCTGCCCGAACTTGGCGCACCACCGCCGGATCGTCTCGTAGCTGGCCAGGACACCGCGTTCGAGCATGAGTTCCTCAACCTCACGGAAGCTGAGCGGAAACCGGAAGTACACCCACACGCAGTGATTGATGATCTCGACAGGGTAGCGGTGGCCCTTGTACGACGGCATTGCGGTGCTCACCGCACCGATTCTTCGACTTCAACAACGTGACAGCGCCTCGCGGCCATGGCGTTTAACCTCACTCGTGCCGCCGCCACCGTCACGGGTCATCGATTGGCGAAGGTGACCACCGCCACGATTCGCCGGACTCCGATCACGGTTCTTGCCCGGATAGCTTCTTCGGCTCGGCGCCTGAAACTGCATCTTCGCACTGATTGGCCGTGGGAAACGGCATGGACCGAACTGTTCACTTGAGTCTGCGGACCGCCGAACCAGGTACACCCCTGACCGCCCAGCCGGAGACGGCGCGATCGAAGCAAAATCCGTGGAGCACTCCGACGAGGTGGTCGGAAGATCATTCATGCCTGCATGCCGAATCCGCCACCGCACGCCGGAAACAACTTTCTATCAAGGCGAGTCGGTGGATCGGGGCTTAGCGGACTGCGTCCGTCGCCGGAGGCCACCAACCCTGGTAGACCGGGCTTCTGCCATCCCCTTGGAGCGCGTCCCATCGGTCAGCCCACGCGGCACGGGTCGTGGTTGGCGGCCACGTGCTGCCTCGGAGCTCGAGAGGGAGGAGAGGGTCGTCTCGCAATGCCCGTTCGAGTGCGTCGGCGAGGTGCAGCTGGCGCACGACGTTGGGTGTCGTGGTGTCAGCGGCGTCTTGCCGGAGGGCCTCGTCGATGGCCGTGTAGGCGGTGACGGTGTGGTCGTGGGGCCAGAGGGTCTCGGCGATCGCGAGGGGATCGGTGGTCCCTTGGATGGCGAGGTCGGCGGTGGTCGCGGTCGACAGGTACGGACCCGCGTCCACGCGCAACGCGTCGATGAGGTCGTGAGGGCTGACGTAGAGGCCGGTCGAGATGGCGACGGCGCCCAGGTCGCAGAGCTCGCGGCGTAGTGTGTCCCGCACCGTCCGGTCGCGCTCGGGGATGCTCACGGCGATCAGGCGCCAGCAGCCATCCCACGGCGCATCCCCGGCGTCTTGAGCGAAGGCGAGAGTGAGGCTCTGCCGGTCGCGCTGCAGGCGATGGCGCCCGGCGCTGGTGAGACTGAGGGTGCCCGCTCGACCCCGCCCGTGCTGTTCGGCGTTGCCGCTGGCGATTAGGCGACGGATCGCCAGACGCACCGGCTGGTCGGCGATCCCTGCGAGATTGGCGGTGTCGTAGATGTCGGCCAGCAGAGCTTCGCCAGAGACTGGCAGGAATGCCTCGATGACGGTTCGCGGAGCGATCTGGCGCGTCATTGGTCGACCGCGAGTTCCATCGTGGTGTAACCGTCGAAGCCGTACACCGGTGAGAACGGGCCGAGAGTCCCGCGATCCACCGGTACGAAGCCTTGTCGTTCGTAGAGGGCGCGCGCTCGAGGGTTGCCATCGACCACCGAGAGCCGGACGGCGCGCGCGCCGTCCCTCCGAGCGTGCTCGGAGGTTGCACCCAGCAGTGCTGTCCCGACGCCGAGGCCACGCGCGGCGCGGTCGACACAGATGCCGTCGAGCACGAGCGAGCCCGGGTGGGTTGACCGCGACAGCACGGACAGGACGAGGCTTGCGCGCAGGGCTGCTGGGACCGACAGCGTCCGTCGCAGGCGAGTCCATCTGAGGTCTGCCGCCCCAGTGCCAGCATCGTAGAAGCCGCAGACCCCGAGGACATCGTCACCACGGCGAGCGACGAACATGTGGTCACGGCGCAACGCAGCCCGGACGACCGCGATCCCGGTCGGCTCGTCGACGAATCCCGGCCGGAGCTTGCGTCCGAAGGCCTCCCAATACAAGGAGGCGACACAGCCGCGTTCGTCCTCGGTGAAGCCGCAGCTGATGGTCACGTCATTCATGACACAAACCTATCGCATAGACTACGAACGTGCAGATTAAGAAACGTAGGCGACCAGCGTTCGTCGTCGTCCTCGCTCTCATCACAGTCGCCGCGCTCGTCACCGGCATCGCTCTCGTCGGCAACAGCTTCCGCTTCAGCCAGGAGCCCGTCACGATCCCCGGTCCTGACGGAGACCTTGCCGGCATCCTGACGCTCCCGGACGAGGGGGCGGCGCGAGGCCTCGTGGTGATGGTCCACGGCGACGGGCCGGTCGAGGCGACCCAGGGCGGCCTCTACGCTCCATGGTTCGAGGGCGCGGCCGACGCGGGCTTCGCCACGCTCTCGTGGAGCAAGCCCGGCATCGGCGGATCGGACGGGGACTGGCTGTCGCAGTCGATGGATGATCGAGCAGCCGAGGTCTCTGCGGTTCTCGACTGGGCCCAGCGCAGCGACGATGTCCCGACCGACACGATCGTGCTATGGGGCGCGAGCCAGGCCGGATGGGTGCTCCCCAAGATCACCAGCGCTCGTGAGGACATCGACGGCGTCGTGGCCGTCGGGACAGCGATCGGCTGGCTCGGTCAAGGCCGGTTCAACCTCCTCGCTCAGCTCGAGCACGACGACGCGGACGCGCAGGAGCGAGAGAGCGCCATAGCGGAGAGTGACCAGACGCGCGGACTTCTCAAGCGCAGGGCGTCGTACGAGGAGTACCTCGCGTCGACGACCAGCTCCGATCCGATGACCGCAGATCGCTGGGGCTTCGTCCTGCGGAACTTCGACGCCGACGCGACCGAAGACCTGATCGCCTCAGCCTCTCGCGCGATCCCCGTGCATCTGATGGCAGGCACGCACGACCGCAACGTCGACGTCGCGGAGACCGAGAACACCTACCGGTCGATCTTCGGGCCGTCCCTCACCGTCACACACGTCGACGGTGCGCACTCCCTAGCCCGCCCAGTCATGGAGGACAACGACGCCATCGGCCTCCTCACCGGCATCATCTGGCCTCAAGCCCTTCTTGCCCCCGGGGCCATCGACGACTACAGCGCATTCCTCTCTGGAGTCCGGCGCTGATGCAGATCCATGAACGACCGTCCATGAGACACCTGCACCGGTGTCAGTGTCAGAAGTCGACTGCACGATGTACTGGGCGAACGGCACTGTCACGTTGTTGAACGCGGCAACCGGGGAGAACGTGGCGTGACCACCCCAATGCTGTCGTGCAAAGGTCACCGCGACCCGGTCGAGATCATCAATCACTGCGTGTGGTTGTACTTTCGGTTCCCGCTCAGTTTCCGTGAGGTCGAGGAACTTATGCTCGAACGCGGTCTGGTCTACGCGAAAGGTGATGCCGAACCCCGCAGCATTGACATCATCGGGGCAGACATCACTATCTACTGTCATGCTCTCGATCTCGCATTACTGCTAGCCGATTTGTTGACCTCGATCGATGTGCTCATCGACGGGATCGTCGGGCGGCTCGACACCGCCACCAATTAGTGAGTGCATCAAGCCTGTGATGTATGCCCACCCCGCGTACCGTTCTCGGTCTACGACGCAGTCGCACACCTTCGGGCTGCGCAGGTGTCGACCCGCACGGCCAAGTGCTAATTCAATGTTTGGTGAATTATGTACTCGGAGTGAGGAATTCCGGTGCCTGCGGGTCGGATACATCGTTCGTGCCGCATGAGGTCTTCTCCAGCTGCGGTCGCCGCCGGTGAAGGAGCTACTGCGGTGTGGGCATCTTGAGGATTTCGTCGAACTGGCCGTCGCCCGTGCCCGAGTACATCGTCAGCGAGACGTCGGGAATCTTGTCTGCGCCGCTGCGGAAGGCAGCGAGAGCATTCCGAGCACCCTTCGAGCCCTTGTCGCTGCCGTAACAGGAGTCGATCGCTGCCGGCGGGGTGTACCGGCCTCCGAACTCGTCGTCGCCGCAGATCCATGTCTGCCGGGCACTCCACCAGCGTTCGAGGGCCTGCTCGTGTGCGACGGCGGCAGGCACCTCCACTCCGATGATCTGGACCCTCGTGTATTCGGCGGCCGCGAGTTCGCCCATGATCCTGAGCCCGTGGCCGGGCCATGAGAGGGTGCCCTCGATCAGAATGTTCTCGCGGCGGCTGAGACAGAGTTCACGGATGGTGTCGATCAGCATGGTCGACTCGTTGTGCACCAGAGCCGCCAGCTCGGCGGGGGCCAGAGGATGCTCGTCGGTGAGGGTGTGGTCGAGCAGATCGTCGTAGATGCGGTCTTCGAGCGCTTGCCGGATCAGGTAGTTCTTGATCACGTCTGCGTCCAGCCGTCGATACCCTTGCAGATCGGCGATCTGTTGGGTGAGCAGCGTTGACTTACCCGCACCGGGTGGGCCGGCGGTAATCACTGCAGACCGGCCCTCCTGGAGCGGCGTGTCGACGTCCTCGAGGTATCGGTCGATCACCGCCCGGCGGAAGTTGAGTCGCTGCATCGATGCTGCGTAGCGGATCGTGGTGTTCAGCGGTGAGGAGGTGTCCAACGGTCCGCCGGGCGCCGACATGTCGGCGAGTTGCTTGGCGACGGCGTCGCGGGACGAAACATCAAGGGAAGCACTGTCGTTCACTTGTCGCGTGCTGCCCGCTCGAGCGCATCCTTGTTCCGCTCCATCAGTTGGGACACCTCGTCCGCGGTCAGTAGACGGCGGTAGTACGCGCGCTCGATGTCGTCCCAGCTGCCCCGTTCGTAGGCGTCCGTCGAGGTGCCGTCGATTGTCGGGATGTGCCCGAACGTGTAGTCCCAGCTCAACAGTTGGTTCATCATTTCTTCGGTGCGGATCTGCCCGGCGGCTCGTTGGTCGATAATGTCCGCGGGCCTCGCATCGAGAGCCTTCGGGTCCGCTGTGGCCTTCTGGAGTAGACGGTGCACCGTGCTCTGCGAGACGTCGAGGTGCTTTTCGATCTCTCGGTGGACCATGCCTACACGCTGAGCTTGCGCCACTGCCTTCAGTAGCGCGCGGTTGTCCAGACGTAGCCGCGCGGCGACTCCGTCGAGTTCTACCGCCACCTGTTCCCGGCTGAGATTCATGGTGCTCATACGTCCCACCTTTCTTGATTCAAAATGAACCAACAAGTTCAGGGTATCCGCCCGTGTCCTCGGCGTCCACAGCGGAGTAGGGGCCTCGGCTGTCGGCGACCCACGTCGTGGTCCGGGACCTGTTGTCGAGGAGTTGAAGACACAGGATCTGGTCCGTGGCCGACCCTCCACCTATGGTCGCGCGTGGCGTGACGTGTCATGGCGGTCATATCACCGGCGGATCTGAATCGTGCTGGCCTCTTGGCTGAGTCCCGACGTTTGCGAGGGTTGAGGAGTTGAACCTGGATCACCGCCGGATCCCCGTCGCCGCGAATTCTCTGCACCGCGTCACTATGGAGGAACCGGAACAAACCCGTGCGGAGCAGTTTCGTCGGGTGTTTGATCCAGCAGATGTACCGGTTAGCCGACGTGCAAGCCGCTGTTGTAGCGATTCCGCAGCGGATTCCTGTGATCAAGTGCCGGCAAGGACGTTCGATGGGCAATGCTGTACCGCAGCCAGGTTCAGTGTTGCGGGTTGCTGCGTCGGCGAGTTTTCGCGGCGCTTGTGCGTTGAGGTCGTCGAGGTTTTGTGGTTGACCGGCGGGGTGAGGTTACGGCTGGCATGGTGCGGAGGCGGGCGTTGACGATGCAGTAGTCGGCGTAGGTGTCGATGAGGAAGTCGGTGTCGTTGAGTCTGCGTGCGAAGGCGAATATCCAGGTTTCGAGTTTTCCCGCGCGATTGCCGCTGGCGTCGTTCTTGGAATCTCGCCATGCTTGTTTAGCGTCGATGTAGTGGTCGCGCATGGTTTCGGTGACGGAATTGCGGCGGCTTTCGCTCCACATCGACCAGTCGACGACGAGGCGGTGTGCCCGCGACAGGCGCCCCTGTTCACTGTCCCAATCGCCGGCGCTCAGCGTGATGACAAGTTGGTGGAGGTTGGCGTAGTCCGGCTCGGCTTTCCAGAGAAGAGGGCCGTACACGATGGCGTGCGGTTGCTGTCCGGATTCCAAGAGTCCATTGGTGCTCAGTTGGAGGAAAGCATCGGCATAGGGAATGTCGACGGTCTGCTGCCCCGAGTACAAGGCGGGCAATTCGAGAGTTCGGCTGTCGAGGTGGTGACGGTAGTGGACGTAATGCGCGCAGATCGGCCGGATTGTCGCGACTTGACTGCGCCGTGGTCCTTTGCTGGCGCTCGGTGCGGACTGCGTGGTCGTATGGGGGCGGCTGCTCATGCTGGAGCGCTCAGGTCGATCGGCGTTGCTGTCTACGCGTTCACGTTCGACGGCGCGCACGAGTCGGGCCGGATAGGTGGATGCAGGTGGAAGTGCGCTCTTCGCGGTAAGTAGTTCACCGTTCTGCATGAGCTTTTCGGTTTGTCCTGCGGCGCAGTCAGTCTGGTGTGAGACGCCAGTGTCGGAGCGGAAGTGGGGGTGGAGTTGGTACCGCCCGTTCGGGCTTTTCGGGTTTACACCGACTGCGACCATGATTGCAGGGAACCCACATTTACAGAAGTGTGGACCGAACGAGTCCCGGGGTGTCCGGACCGCATCAGGTCATCGAGGTCGGAGGCCCATTCATCGCGTTCGGTTCGGGTGCTGTGTGCGTAGTCCACAGTGCCCGAGGTTATCCGACGGATTGTTCGGTCGGTGGCTTGCTGTCTCCGTGTCGCGGTGTCATGACGAAGGTTTGTTTGTGCGGTGATCCGGGGTTTGCCGGGGATGGCTCGGTAGGAGCCTCTGCAGGCGGTCAAGGGTGCGGGGCCGAGTCGCCGAGAGCAAGGTCGACATGTGCCCCGCCACCGATATGGGCGTGGGTGGCGGATCGACACCCTCCCGCTCACATGCGGGATTCATCCGCCGGCGAGCCACCGATCCCGCGGCGCCACACAGGTTTCGGAATGAGTCCGCTGGTGGTACGTGTGAACGATAAAATCGCCGATCGCCGCGTCGAGCTGCGCAAGGACAGTGTCGGGGCGGTCACCGTTTTGTCGTATGTTCCGTCCTGGACGTGTCAGGCAACGAACCGCTGAATGCGGCAGCGAGACGGGGACGATTCGTCTGTGTTCTTCGGCTCACGATGTATGGAAACTCCTGGTGGTTGAGCACGCCGCCACAGGTCCGCCCTCGAGCCGGCGCTCACTTCCCTTGGGATGCTGCCATTTTCGTGTAGCGAAGCTCCCGACATTCTGGGATTTTTTGGAGAGTTGAGAGTTTTCGTTGTTCGTGGAACTCCCCGACACGATGGCGGGGATGTGCTCTTCTCGGTGAGGCGTGGGCACCGTGAAGCCGAGGTGGAAGCAGTGCGTAAACCTTTGTTGCCCCGCCGACGGTCTGGGGGATGTCGCATCGGCGGGGCCGGGCGCCGCAACCCGGGGTTGGGTCGGGAATGCGGCGGCGCCGAAGTGGAAACGTACGGGATCACGTCTCGTAGTACCAGTTTGTGTCGAGTTACATCTACTCGAGGATCTCAAATTGCTTCTGGGCGATGTGCAGGCTGCGGACACTATGCGCGGCGCGGGGTCTGCGTGCAGGTCGCCTGATCTACGCGACAGGCGACCCTCGAACCCTGTGGATGGGCTGCGAAAAAACATCGACGAAGGGAACGCGAACCGTCCGAGCGATGGAGTCCGGGCGGATCTCGCGACGTACCATCATGGGTGCGCGTTCACGTTTGCCGGCCCGGGCGCGCACGGCCCACCGGACTGGCACCTTGGGTTCCAGCGGTCGTCGCAACACCCGATGTTTTGGGAGTGCAACGACCGTGGCTCATGTGGGAGAAGGACCGTCCGGGAAGCGGTTGTACACGCACTCCGAAAAGGACCAATTCTTTCGGGAATTGGATCGGGTCGGCAGTGTGACTACAGCCGCCCGATCGTTGAGCTTCAAGCGGTCGGTGTGCGCGCAGTGGGCTCGCAGGCGTGGCCTGAGCAGTAAGCGAGCGCGGCACAAGGGCTACGAGGAGTTCCTCCGTCTACGCACGGAGGGAGTCACTCGCCGAGAAGCGGCGGTGGCGGTGGGGGTGCATTTACGGACGGCGAAGGATTGGGATCGAGGGATCCGAAAGGTGGGGAACTCGAGGATCTACCCGGATGGACGCAAGGTCGACTACACACGCGGTGTGACCATTGTGAACTTTTCGCCCGGCGGATCCGAGACCATCCCGTACCCGGCAGTGACGGTTGCCCAGCTGGAGGCACGGGTTTCGGCTCGGTATCTGTCGTTGCAGGAGCGTGAGACGATCCGTGACATGGTCTCCTCAGGATGGTCGATGCGGGCGATCGCAGTGGCGTTGGGGCGGGCGCCGTCGACGGTCAGCCGAGAGATCGCCCGCAACAGCAATCCAATGCACGGCGGTTATCAACCGTATGCAGCGCAGCGCGCTACCGTCGCTCGCAGGCCACGACCGAAGACTCGCAGATTCGTCGAATCCGAGCCCTTGCGACGCTATGTGCAGGAAAGCTTCTCGTTCGCTGGTCTCCGGAACAAATCAGCAAGACTCTGATCAAGGAATTTCCCGATGATCAGGAGATGCGGGTGGCCCACGAAACGATCTATCAGAGTCTGTATTTGCAGGGACGCGGCGGGCTGCGTCGGGAAATCACTACGGCGCTACGAACTGGCAGAGCCCGACGGAAGACCCATCGATCGACGCAGAAGCGAACGCCGAGGTTTGTGGATCCGATGATCATGATCTCCGAACGGCCGCCGGAAATCGAAGACAGGGCCGTACCGGGGCACTGGGAATCTCAACGCTGTTGTCAAGCAACGAGAGACCGGGCGGCGGGGCCGGGTTCCTGGTAGGTGGTGTGGTCGCGGAGCATGGCCCAGATGACGTTGATGCGGCGGCGAGCGAGCGCGATGAGAGCCTGTTTGTGCGACTTCCCTTCGCTCCGTTTCCTGTCGTAGAACGCCCTGGACGCCGGACTGTTCTTCAGGCTGGAGAGCGCAGCGAGATAACAGGTTCGGAGCAGTCTGCGATTGAAGCGACGGGGTCGGTGGAGGTTGCCGCTGATCCGTCCGGAGTCCCGTGGGACCGGCGCCAGGCCGGCGACGGCAGCGAGCCGGTCGACGGTGTCGAAGCCGTCCAGGTTGCCGCCGATGTTCGCGAGAAACGTCGCAGCGAGCACGGGCCCGAACCCGGGCAGGCTCAACAGGACCTCGGCGCTCTCGTGGCGGGTGAATCGTTCGGTGATCTGAGCATCGAGGTCGGCCAGTTCGTGGTCGATCACCGTGATCTCAGCCGCTAGTTTCGTGACCAACACGGATCCCGTCGCCTGGGTCGCCAGCACCGTGCGCTGCGCGCCTGCAGCATCGACGGCTTTCTGCGCGACGGCGGCACTGTTGCGGCAGCCACGATTCTTCAACCAAGCGGTGAGTCTGACAATTCCGATGCGGCGCAACCCATCCGGCGTCAGATAGCCGGAGAGCAACGTCAGGGCTGCCTTGCTCTTGGAGTAGTCGAAGGCCCGCTCGAGCGACGGGAAGTACTCCAAGAGGGTGCCGCGGAGTCGGTTGATCGCGCGGACCCGGTCACAGATCAGATCGGTGCGGCGGGCGGTGAGCAGTCGTAGGTCGACGCTGATCTGGTCCGCTCCGCGGACGGGCTGCAGTTCGGTGCGCATCCGTGCTTGATCGGCGATGATCCGGGCATCTTTTGCGTCGATCTTACCGTTGCCGCGGTAGGTGGCTGCGGCGTGGCGCACGATCCATCCCGGAATGTAGAGCAACTGCTGGGAGTGGGCGGCGAGCAAGGCGATCAGTAGTGCCGCGCCGCCGGAGTTGAGATCCGTTGCCCAGCACACGTTGTCGCCGTCTGCAATCCCTACGACTGTTTCGACGAGATCGAGCAGCACGGTTTCGTCGTTCTCCACGCGTTTGGACAACAAGACCGTTCCGCTCTGATCGATCACGACGCAATGGTGCGTCCACTTGCCCGAGTCGATTCCTGCCCACACTTGCGACATGGCGGGTTCCGCCCCTTCGCTCCGTTCCTTCTTTTGTTGGCCCTGTCGATAACCACGCCGGCACGTCCTTACCCAACGATCGATGTCGTAAGTCTCAATCAGCGGTCGAGTTATCGGCGGGTAGCGGGCGGCCATTCCCAGTGAGCCGTCCAACGCGGCAGGGCGATCTGTGCCATACCCGCTGCCCGAGGGTGATTCGAACATTACGACAGTCCGAAATCACCCACTACAACAACGTAAGGAAGGAGATTTGATCACCGGCGCCTTCAACCGGTCAGCGATCGCCACGCTCGTCGAACGCACCTCCCGCTACGTCATGCTCGTCCACATCCCGGAGGAACACAGTGCGGAAATAGTCCGAGACGGACTGATCGCGACGATGGGGACATTGCCCGAACATCTATGCGGGTCGTTGACGTGGGATCAAGGTGTGGAGATGGCCAACCACAAATCTTTCAGCATCTCCACCGGCATGGACGTCTACTTCTGCGATCCCGCCAGCCCTTGGCAACGAGGCTCGAACGAGAACACCAACGGCCTACTGCGCCAATACTTTCCGAAGAGAACAGACCTCTCCGTCCACGGTCCTGAGGATCTCGAACGCGTTGCCCAAGAACTTAACGGGCGACCACGAAAAACGCTCGACTGGGATACCCCAGCCGAGCGTTTACGTGATCTACTACTTCCGGCGAAACAAATCACCAGTGTTGCGACGACCGCTGGAATCCAAGCACTCACACTCACGCCGGTGGGCCACCTCATCTCCCTCGGCTACATTCATCTCGATCTTGACCTCGTCACCACGGCCTGTAGCGTTCTCGAAAACCGTAGTCCGAGAGGGAAATCGGGAACAAAGTGGTGTGTTGGTCGCCATGGCAGGGTGACCATCTCTCGATCCCGCACGGCGGGACAGCCACGACATCCCTTCCATCAGGGAACGAGGACTGCCAGGTTTCGATCCGGTCTGCGGTGTGAAGAGTCTTTTTGCTGCTCAGCCCGCGCAGTCCCGACAGAGCAACTGATCCGAGGTGGGGTCTGCGCGGCGGCTGCGGTGATGGACGAGAAAACAACTGATGCAGGTGAACTCGTCCGACTGCTTCGGTAGTACTCGTACCGTGAATTCCTCACCGGAGAGGTCCGACCCGGGAAGATCGAAGGATTCGGCCGCGTCCGGTTCGTCGATGTCGACGACTGCGGATTGGGTTTCGTTGCGTCCGGTGGTCAATTGGGCCAACGAATCGTCTGTTACTTCGTCGGCTTCGGTGCGTCGTGGTGCGTCGTGGTCGGTTGCCATGGTTCCTTCGGATGATGTGTCGTGTTCCGGTCCGATCGGTGTCGGTCCGGGACACGTGCGGTGCAGGTGTTTGCGGCATCGGGGTTGGTCGCGTACTTGTATGCCACCTCGTGTGCCTGGCCTGAGACGGTACCCCGGGCCGTGGTGCCGCTACCGATGTGGCGCTTGCAAGGGAACCAACCGATGCGCGCCGCAACCTGAGGGCTCCGGGGGTGGTGAAATCGCATCGACGGGATGTGCTCAGTTGGTCAGAGGTTCCACAGCTCGAGTAGTGCAGTCCGGATGGACACAGAGCGGACGTAGTGGTCGGTCCGCAACCTCGGAGCGGGGTGTCCGAGGTCGGCGAGATGCTTCTCGGCGACGTTAAGCGAGAGTGGGGGTAGGTCGGCGCGGATGCGCAGGAAAACCAGCACCGCGCCGCCGGACCGTGGGATGCGGGTGGGTTCGGAGGTTACGAGGGCCGGTGGGTAGATCCATTCGTTGTCGGCGGAGACGAGGACGATCATGTCGCCGGGGATGATGCTGCTGGGTTTGCCCAGGCGTAGCGATTGGAGTTGGTACTTCGCTACCGGTCCGGAGGTGGTCCGCGACGGTTGCTGCTCGTGGATTAGGTGTTGTTCGGTGGGGTTGGGCTGGTAGTCGACGACGTGCTTGACGAACATCCGTGTGACTGGTGTGGGGAGGAACTCGTTGTCGGGGTTGTGGATTCGGCCGGTGATGCCAGGGATGGGTACGGCGCGGCCGATCGCCCATTCGCGAGCGGCGTTGTCGATGAATGCGTGGTCGACTTCGGTGAGGTCGTAGAGGCCGTCGATGAACTTCCGGGTGTCGGCGATGATCGGGGGGTCGTCGGTGATGATGACGGCGTCGTCGGCGAAGGTGGAGTTGACGGTTGCGTTCGCGGAGCCGATCACTGCTCGCCGGTTCGTGGCGATAACTTTCGCGTGCAGGGTCGGGCAGGAGAGGACTCGGACGCCTTTGCCGAGGTAGTGGGCGAGGGCGGCGGGGGAGGTGGCGTGTGCTCGGATCGCGGCTGCGCCCGCGTTGACGACCAGGACGTCCCCGGCGCGCAGAGGAAGTAGTTCGGGTGCATCCTGGCCGAGGTAGGCGATCGCTGCGTGGCGTGGGCCTCGGGTGCGGATGGCGCGGGTGATGTGTGGCCACGGGTTGGGTCCGTGGAAGGTGGTGCCCATGGGGTGGAACGGTAGTCGGGTATGTGGCCGGCTTTGTCGACTTGGTTGCGATATCGATCTATTGAGTCTGTGGCGGGTCGTGTGCTGACGGCGGTTGTTGCGCTCTCTACGGCTCTCTAGGGGGCGGCGCGGAGATGGTGGAAACTGACAAAGTGATGCATATAATCCGAAATGCCCCGCTCATCCTCACGCGCCGAGCAGGAAGCCGTCCGCCCCATGCGCACCGGTCGCTTCGCTGACGACATCCGGCGCGCAGTGACCGAGTCTCGAAGCTGCCGAAGAGAATGAGATTGTCGCTGCCGATCGGGATCAGCCGAGTCGTCTTGGCCCGGATTCGCGGCCAAAGCAGGGACATACAGTGTGGGCAAAACGTTCGTACTCCATATCTCCTGCACGGGGTGTGGTCGTGGCAATGCGTTGACCTGCTGAGACCAACACCGCGAGAAAACGGAGACTTGTGTGTTGGGGTAGACCCACCGGCGCGAAACTTGTGACCGCGGCGCGCCGGTGGGTGCGCATCGATCCGACGCGACGCGCTTTCCCTGCCGTCCACCTCCGGCGAGTGACAGCCGGTAGGCGGATAATGTGCGGCGGGCTTCACGCCCGTGAATTCTCCGCCGCGACAGTGATGTATCCGATTGCTTCGAATCCGAAACGTCTGCTCGAGAAGTGTCGAGTCGGGACGTTGATGCGCTGCCGGATTGGCAGACTCGCTCGCCGGTTCCGCGAAACGAAACGCCGCGCAGAATCACAACAGTGATTCGGAGCAGCGGTGATCGGTGCAGTGCAGTGACGACCCGTCCTGTTCTCGTGCGCGGCTCCTGCGTTGTTCTCCGAGCTGCTGGTCGCTGCCTTCTGCCGAGTACACGCATGGCTGTTCGCATCCATGCGTGCGTAGATGCGAACAAAAATGCATGTATGGATGAATGAGGTGATACCGAGCCGCAGGGCGGTGTCGTGGTCGAGGACAGCGCAGACCGGAACTGTCAACGCTATCCGCCGATTTGTTCGAAGCGACCAGCCGCAACATCGAACGACATACTAAAAAGAAGAAGATGAAGGCCGTGATCGGATGGGGTCATCGGCACAGGCTGGCCAGGAGTTCCTCGGCAACGAGTCGAACCTTCTTGTTGCTCTCTTGCGATGTCTCGACCAGCATCCTGAACGCTGTCTCGGAGTCGACGGCGTGCACCGCCATCAACACGCCTTTAGCCTGGTCGATAACCGCTCGTGAATCGAGCGCACGTTCGAGTTGGAGCGCGAAATTACGGGCACCGCGATAGCGTTCGACGCTCATGATCGCGTATCCAGCCGCCGTGGTGAACAGATTCGTCAAAGCTACCTCCGCTCTGGCGAATCCGTCCGATCGAGTGCCGTATAAGTTGACGGCGCCGGTGCGCACTCCCATCTCGAGTGGGGGTAGGGGGACCGACAGGAAACTCACGACGCCGTATGTCTTCGCTTCGGCAGCCAATCCCGGCCATCGCTGCGCCGCTGCGTCCTGATCGGCTACGACGACCTCGAATTTTTCGACTGCCTCCAGGCATGGCCCTACACCGGCGAGGTATTGGAGTTCGTCGATCGCTCTGACTGTTGGCGAGGTGAGTGCCGCTGTCGACGGGTTTCCGTCACGGTCGAAGACTGTCACTCCTGCCATGTCGGCGTCGTCGACGAGTTCGACCGCGTGTTGACAGAGTTTGTTCAGGTACGTTTCGACGTGGTCGGTGGGGTTGAGGGTGCGGTACAGGTCTTGTAGGGCTTGGGTGGCGGCGTCGAGTGGAGGAAACCAGTCGTTGTCGTTCGACGGGTTATCGGCGACATCCATTTCACACCTCGCGAGGCTTCCGGGGAGACCTCGCATGCGAAGGTGGTGGGCGATCCGGATCTCCAGTTATGTGTATCGAATTCCCGAGAGTGACTAGTCGAAACGCATGGCGTGGGGTTCGCCGGCGTCGAGGTATGGAGGTATGTCAGTGCGGATGGCGGTGAACGGTGCGCACTGGGTGGCCGCTGACCAGGTATCGCGAACCGCACGTTATGCGATCGGCTTGCTGCATACTGCCCATACGAGTGGTTGCTTCGATGAAGAGTTGGCGATGCGCCCCGATGTCCGGCGATATCTACGCTCGGTTCAAGGGCCGGCGTTTCCGATTCCGACGTCTGTTGTAGATCGAGTTCTCGACGAACGCAACGAAACGATACCCGATAGGTCGGAACGAGTCTCGGCGGTGATACCCGAATGTCGTCCTCTGCCCGCGGTGCCGGCGGCCTGGGCAGCAGCAGCCGGCACTAAGTCGCTGGCAATCTTGGTGGTTGCTTGTGTGGGTGCGTGCAAAGTTGTTTGCAGTGGTGCGTGCAGGGTTGCGTGCAAGAGGGAGTTTTTTGTCTTGACCTGGGGTGATGGCACGTCCCGCCCCTGCCTCATGGTGCAGTTCCGCGAAACTGCGACAAACGAGGTCACGAACTCGAAAGAGTCGTGGCCGCGTTTTTTCGTGAGGAGTGTGGCGCACGATCAACGACCGTTGGGCTCGTCCTATGATGGTCGGACACGACTGGCGAGGGTAGGGAACTACCGGGGAGTGAAGTCGAGAACGTCGTCCGCCTGGGCGTTCTCCGCATCGAGCGGAGGACGTGATGGAAGCTCAGTTGATGGATGGTGTCGCCCTCGCGGCGGATACCCTTGCGCGCGTTACCGACGGAGTGGCAGATTTCGTGGCCGAGACGGGGCGCCGTCCCTGTTTGGTCACGGTCCTCGTCGGGGACGATCCGTCCTCGCACGTCTACGTTCGTATGAAGGTGAACCGCTCGCGGAGGGTCGGTATCGAATCTCGACGAATTGATCTGTCTCAGGCGACGACGACGCAGGAACTCGTGGCAGTCCTCGATGCTCTCTCTGATGACTCGTCAGTTGACGGCATCTTGCTCCAGCACCCGGTGCCGTCGCAGATAGATGAACGCGCCGCGTTCGAGGCGATCGACCCGGGTAAGGATGTTGACGGGGTGACGCGAACGTCGTTTGCTCGGATGGCGTTCGGGGAGAAGGGATTCAGGTCGGCCACGCCGGGCGGAATCATGAGGTTGCTCGACGCTTACGATGTTGATCTTGTCGGCGCTCGTGCTGTTGTGGTCGGCCGCAGTCCCATACTCGGGCGGCCGGTGGGCATGCTTCTTCTTGCCCGGGACGCCACGGTGACGTTCTGCCATTCTCGAACGCAGGAACTCGCTGAGGTGGTGTCGCAAGCGGATGTTGTCATTGCCGCTGTCGGTCGCCCCGAACTGATTCGTGGCGATTGGATCAAGCCTGGGGCGGTTGTCGTCGACGCGGGTTACAACGAGGGCAACGTCGGTGATGTCGAGTTCGCGGCGGCGCGCGAGAGGGCGAGGCTTATCACCCCGGTGCCTGGTGGGGTGGGTCCGATGACTATTGCGGTGCTTCTTGATCAGACTCTCGCAGCAGCAACCAGTCGCATGAGCGGTTAGTTGTCAGGCTGTGTCTGGCACGGTGAGCGCCGCACGAATCCGTTCGAACGCCTGCCGAGTCTCAGGCGGTGCGAGGAAGTCATCCAACGGCGCCCCACTCGCTTGGAAGTCCACTTGCTTCGGGGGTAGGCAGCTTCAGTTGACTTCGCGTTGGTTTTCGGGCTGTGTGTGGGAAGGGAATCAGTTGATTGTGTTGAAAGCTCAGAATGTGCCGCCGAGACTGACCGTCGACGACCACAGCTCCCGCACCGCTGATCTTCTTGGCTGTACGCCCCCGGTAGCCTCGACTCGATACGCGGGAGGCGGAAGGTGAGCGGCATGGAAAGCGAATCGGGCGCACCTCGCCCGCCCTGTCGGGTGAAGTACATCGCGGCCGTTGCTGTCGCTGTCACCGTCGCGATGACCGCGGTGATCGCGGTAACCGTCGACGCGCCGGGTCGGATCAGCCGGGCGTTGAGTGGCACGTCGCTCGAGGACCTGTTTTCCTCGCCGCGGCTGGACTCGGAACTGGACGTGGTGCGCGCCCAACTGGGAGGGCTGCCGATTCGGCGAATGGACGTCACCTCCAACCTCATTTCCGTCGAGGCCGTCGCCGCCGACGGTCTGCTTCACCTCTACTGGGTGCGCGACGGCGAGGTGGAGGACATGGACTCGATCACCGACCTGCATGCGGGCGAGACGGCGTTCGCCGCGGCGGATCTGTCGGGGCCGCGGATACGGGCGGTGGTGTCCGATGTTCGCAGCCTCGGGAAGCCGGGCGAGATCGAGCTGGTCTCCTACATTTTCCGTCCGAGGCATCCGCTGTCGGTGGCGGTGTGGATCCGGCATGACCCGGTGAGTTCGGTGCTGCACTTCGACCCGCGGGGCGGGTCTACCGTGGTGCGCGAGGAGTCGATCGAGACCGACGAGCACACCTCGTCGTTCGGCGGCTGCTGGTGTTGACCGTGTAGGTCGCGCCGTGTCCATCGCCGCCGAAACATGTGCACCGGGCCGTCAAACGACACTGTCACGTTGGCGAGCTGCCCGGGCGGTTGGCGGGATCCGTGTCGTGACCACCCCGACGCCGGCCTCGAGCAGTTTCGGGATTCGGCTCTGTGTGAGCGAATATCGGGCACACAGAGCCGGCCGGTCGGATCAAGAGTTGCAATCCCAGGGGACTCGACGTTTCTCGTTCCCCGGCGCAATCACGCGCCTGACGACGTTTCCGAGTCGTAGGACGGTGAATCTGCTTGGACCGCGCGGCGGTGATCGGAGATGCGGAATTTGGTGGCCAGATTGTTGAGCAGCTCCAGCGATGCCGCGGAGAGTCCGTTGGCGCTCAGTAGTAGCTCTTTCAGGGTCAGGTTGTCGAGGCATTCGACGATCTCGGTGTCCCCGTCGTATTACAAAGCGAGGCTTACTCAGGGGTGGTGAGCATCTGCGTGCCCAGCCAGCGGCAGGCAAGTAACGCGAGGTCGAGGTCGAGGCAGTTGCCCGAGACGGGGTATCCCAAGAGTCGTTCGCTGGCGCGAAGGCGGTACAGGACGGTGTTCTTGTGGCAGTTCAAGGTGCGAGCGGTGGCGATGGCGCTTCGATTCGACGCGGAGTAGGCGCCGAGGGTGCGCCGCAGTTCCTGCTCGCGGTGGCCGTCGACGGCGAGCAGGCCGAGTGTCTCGGCCACCCACCGGCGGGCCCGGGGTAGATCGGTACACAGGAACACCAGGCTCGCCACCTCCCGGTACGGGATTACCGTGGCCCCTTGCCCTGATGCCAGCCCGATCTCGTGCGCGGCCGCGGCCTGCCGATGGGAGGCGGCGAAACCGTCCAGCCCGGGCGCGGGTCGGCCCAGTGCGATCCGCAGCCGTGGCAGCTCGGCCGAGACTACTTCCTGCACTCGTGTCGTGTCGATCTCGCGGTTGCCGGGCAACGGAAGCCAGGCCCAGACAGTGGTCCGGTCGCGGGCGACGATCAGGGGACGAGTGCGGCACTCGGCGAGTTCGGCGACGGCGGTCACCGCGCGTTGGGTACGGATGAGTGCGTCGCCGGAGTCCTCCTCGCCGTCGATCCACAGGATCACCGCGAGGTGCCGCTGCCGCAGGCGGTAGCCCAGCGCGGCTTCGGCAGCGGGCAGATCGTCGGCCGTGCCCTCGAGCAGTGCGAGGACCCGGTCGACACGGAATGACTCCTCCTGTCGGCGCCAGCGTTCCCGCTCGGTCTCGTACTCGACGGCGATGCGTTGACACACTCGGTCGAGGTAGGCGTGGGCGAGGGTACTCAGTGCGATCGTCTCGGACACCAGCACAGCCGGGTCGTCGGTCAGCGTCGCGAGCTGCTGCAGACAGATCTGCACCCAGCGTGACTCGGCGAGGTTGTAGGCACGCACGATCTCGTAGAACGGGAGGCCTTGATGGGCGAGCCGATGGACAGTCGAGACCGCGCCGATCGGTGGTTCCGCCAGGGCCAGGTCGTCCGGGTGGGCAATGAGGTGGAGCATTACCTCGATGTTGGCCTGGGTCGAGATGTGCAGCCAGTCGCGGTAGCCCTGGTCGCCTTTGAGGCTGTCGATCTGCTCGGCGAGCAGATCCGTCACCTCGTCCACGATCTCCGCCGAACGGGTGGTGAGCAGCCGTGCCAGAACGGACCGCGCCGGTCGTGTCGTCGTCACCACGCCAGTGTGGTTGTTTTGGACGATTGGCACAAATGTTGAGCGGAAGCCTGTTCGGTCGGTCCGATGCTTAATCAGACTCAACCAGATGAAATGGGTTACGACAGCAATGACGCTTCCCTCTGAAGGCTCTCCGATATGGCCGGAAGGTACGAGATCCGGCCCACACCACGGTTCCCTGGGGCACGTCACGAAAGCAAATTCGACGAACGACAGAAAGCGAGCTGACATGAGCGGATTCGCACGGGAGACAACGAAGCTCGAGTACGTCGACGTGCTGATCGTCGGCGCCGGCCTGTCCGGGATCGGCCTGGCGTACTACCTGGCGGCGAATCAGCCGAGCCGGACCTTCGCGATCATCGACAGTCGCGATGCAATCGGCGGCACGTGGGATCTGTTCCGCTACCCGGGCATCCGGTCCGACTCGGACCTGCACACGTTCGGTTTCGAGTTCAAGCCGTGGACGAACGAGAACGCGATCGCCGACGGCCACGAGATCCTCGACTACCTGCACGAGGCGATCACCGAGAACGACCTCGCCCGACACATCCATCTCGGGCACACAGTACTGCGCGCGGACTTCTCGTCCGACGACGGCCAGTGGACCGTCACGCTGCAGCGTATGAGCGACGGTGAGCGGTTCGACGTCACCTGCAACGTCTTATTCTCCGCTGCCGGGTACTACGATTACTCCGGCGGATACACTCCGCACTTCGAAGGCCGCGATGACTTCCGTGGTCAGGTCGTGCACCCGCAGTCGTGGCCGGAGGATCTCGACTACGCCGGCAAGAAGGTCGTCGTCGTCGGCAGTGGCGCCACGGCAGTGACGCTCATCCCGGCGATGGTCGACCTCGCCGATCATGTGACGATGCTGCAGCGCTCACCGTCGTACGTCCTGCCGGTCCCGCGCAAGGACCTGATCGCCAACACGTTGCGCCGGCTGCTGCCGGATCACGTCGCGTACGGGATCACGCGCCGGATGAACATCGCCCGTTCGCGGCTGATCTTCGGTGGCAGTCAGCGGTACCCGAGGCAAGTGCGGCGCCTGATCCGCGCGCTCAATGCCCGCTTCCTACCGGAGGGTTACGAGGTTGATGTCCATTTCAACCCGCAGTACGACCCGTGGGACCAGCGACTGTGCATGGTCCCCGACGCGGACCTGTTCAAGGCGCTCTCCAGCGGAGCGGCATCGGTGGTCACCGACCGCGTCGCGCGGTTCATCGAGCGTGGGATCCTGCTCGAGTCGGGCGCCGAGCTCGAAGCCGACATCATCGTCACCGCCACCGGCCTACAGATGCAGTCGTTCGGCGGGGTCGAACTGCACGTCGACGGGCAGCTGGTCGACGTCCACGACCGGCTCGTTTACAAGAGCATGATGCTCAGCGGGGTGCCCAACTTCGCCTTTGCCATCGGCTACACCAACGCGTCGTGGACGCTGAAAGTCGGCCCCGTCGCCGACCACCTGTGCCGACTGCTCGCCCACATGGACCGCCACGGCCACGCCGTCGTCACGCCGATCGTCGGCGACCCGACCATGGCCCGGCGGCCACTGTTCGACTTCGACGCCGGGTATATGAACCGTGGCGCTCACCTGTTCCCGCAGCAGGGGGAGTCCGGTCCGTGGACGGTGGTCCAGGACTACGCCGTCGACAATGCCCGTCTGCGCAAGGGCCCGGTCGAGGACCCCGCTCTGCGGTTCGCCGCCGGCGTCGTCGGGTCGGATATCCGCGTGATCGCGAAGGAGGCGACCGCATGAGCACCTCCCGCATCCTCGTCGGCGGCCGACGCACCCGGGTCCGGGTCGTCGGCGATCCGGATGCGCCCCCCGTGCTGCTGTTGCACGGTATCGGCCGCAGCCTCGAGGACTGGGCGCCGCAGTACCCTCGGCTCGCCCGTACCCACCGGGTGATCGCCCTCGATCTTCTCGGCTTCGGGTTCTCCGCCCGGCAGCCCGAACCGGTCACGCTGGCGGCGTTCGCGCGCGGGGTGATCGAGACTCTCGACGCGCTCGGTGAACGGCGACCGGTGCATGTGATCGGCAATTCCTTAGGTGGTGCCGTCGCGCAGCAGCTGCTCGTTCTCGCACCGGATCGGGTGGCGAGCCTGGTCCTGGTCAACAGCGCGGGCTTCGGGTCCGAGGTCGCTGCACTGATCCGGTTGCTGACCGTGCCGGGTATCGGCCGATTCGCGGCCGAGCACCCCACCCGGACCAGCGCACGACTGACCGAACACCTCGTCTTCGCCGACCCTAAACTGGCCAGCCGAGAACGAATCGACCACGCCATGGCCATCGCCCGGCAACCGGACTCGGGCGTCGTGCTGTACGAGACCGCGCGTGCGCTCGCCACCGTCCGCGGGATCAATCCCGGCTGGCGGGCCGAGCTGGCCGTCGCGGCCGCGAAGCATCTGCGTCCCACCCTGATCGTGTGGGGCGACCGCGATCGGATTCTGCCCGCGCACCAACTCGCCACCGCCCGCATGAACTACCCGCACGCTGAGACTCACCTGTTCACCGGTGTCGGCCATATGCCGCAAATCGAATGTCCCGACGAGTTCGCGGATCGCGTGCTGGCCTTCCTGTCCGGGATTGCCGGCGGCGAACAACCGGGACCGTCGCAGTCCCCGGTGCTGTTGCGCACCGTCGGCGAAACCGAGTGAGTCGTAGGCCAGGATTCGCCCTTGCCGCTAGCGGATGCAGATAGGCAAAGTCATCAGCTGCACGACCAAAGCGTCCACTGCCACAGGTTCGCCCGGTTTAGACCCCTCTGCGGAGGGCCGTCCGCCGAAGTCCCTGTTTATGCACTTAATGCACGCCGTCGAGATAAGGAAAATCCAATGTCAAATCTGAATCACATCACCGTACTGGGCGCCGGAGTTCTCGGCGGCCAGATCGCCTGGCACAGCGCCTTCAAAGGTAAGACCGTAGTGGTTTACGACATCACCGAGACGGCGATCGAACAATGCCGTGCCGCGCACGAGCAGTATGCCGGCATCTATCTTGCGGCGGTAGGTGCCAGCGAGGACGATATCGCGCTGACCCGTGTACGACTGACCTACACCACCGACCTGGCCGCTTCGGTGGCAGAGGCGGATCTGGTGATCGAGGCGGTACCTGAGATCCCCTCGGTGAAGACGAGCGTGTACGAGGAGATGGCCGAATACCTGCCCGAACGCACTCTGATCGCCACCAACTCGTCGACGTTGCTGCCTCGGGACTTTGCCGCGGCGACCGGCCGCCCGGACAAGTACTGCGCTCTCCATTTCGCCAATCTGATCTGGATGATGAACGTCGTCGAAATCATGGCGCACCCGGGCACCTCCAAGGACACCCTCACGGCGGTCGTCGAGTTCGGGATCGAGATCGGCATGCTGCCCATCGCCGTTCAGAAGGAGCAGAACGGATATGTGCTCAACACTTGGTTTGTGGCACTGCTCAACGCTGCGATGACTCTGGTAACGAACGAAGTCTCAACGCCGGAAGATGTGGACCGCACGTACTTGATAAGCAATCGCGGAGCTCCCCTGGGGCCGATGGGGCTGATCGACATGGTCGGCATGAAGACGACGTTCGATGTTCTCTTCCACTGGGGCAATGAGAACAACGACGAGCAGATGCTCTTGAACGCCGGCTACATCAAGGAGAAGTTCCTCGACAAGGGGAATTTGGGAATGAAGACGGGGCAGGGCTTCTACAGTTACCCGAATCCCGCATACCAGAACAGCGACTTTCTCGAGGTGCCGGCTCTGCTGACCGTTCCGGACCTGGTGAAGAAAATTATGCTGGCCTGAAGAAGCTGACCGTCCTGGGGCGTCCCTCCGGTGCCGCCGCGTTCAGCGGGACTAGCGCCTGATGTCCGCCCTTGCCATCGATATCACCGGCGAGCGGACCGCCCTCTTGAGCAGGGCAGGCGCCGAGACATTCCCGTCAGCCTCGACGGTGAGGGTGGCGGAGGCGATACAGCCGAGGACGATGGTGGTTTCGATGGTCGTTCCGAGCAGTGCCCGTATGCGTTTTCTTCGGTGGTTGGTGGCGGAGTGGTGCGTTGGAACCGAGGCGAAAGCAGCGCCAGGCCTACTTCTCCGACGTAGTGCGGCGGGGTCCGACTGCTCCTTCGGATAGTCGGTTGTAAGACGGTGGAGGTGAATCTGCTTGGACCGCGCGGCGGTGATCGGCGATGCGGAATTTGGTGGCCATATTGTTGAGCAGCTCCAGCGAGTCCGCGGCGAGTCCGTTCGCGGTCAGTAGCAGCTCTTTCAGTGCCAGGTCGTCGAGGCATTCGACGATCTTGGTGTCCCAGGCCTGTGCGCGGGTTCGATTACCGGACCAGGGGATGGTGAAGAAGTAGTCGGGTGAGACGGCGAAGTAGTGGGACAGCGCGGCCACGACTTCGTCGGACGGGCTATCGCGTACTCCGTTACGCAACTGTGAGAGACATGGCGCCGAGACCCGGAATCCTTGTGCCAGAATCCCTTTCGCCACTTCCCTATTGGTCGGCCGCCGCGGATCCGTGGCGGCGAACAACTCGTTCAAACGAACCTGAAAGACGTTTCCGCTGGCTACCTGCCCGGCCATCATCGACTCACTTCCTTCGTAGTCTTTTTCTGTGTTGCAGTGAGGTTACCGACGAGGTGGTCGTTCGGTACTGACTGGTTCGCAGGGACTTTTACGGCTGCGTACGGTTCGTTTGTTCGTGACGTGACCGAAGCTCCGCAGTGAAGCCGGCATACGAGGAAGTGATGTCGGTGACCAGGTCGATCCGGGTGATCGTGATGTTGGCTGCGGTGATTGCGCCCGGACGCATGAGTAGGCAGAGCGATTGGGTGAAGACCAAGCGCAATGCCGAGTGCATCATCGCGGGTGCTCCTCCCGCGGCGGAGGGCGTGCTGGCGGTCGGTACTCGCGGCCGGTGCAGCCGCGGCGAAACCGATCCCGCAGGCGGACGGGCCGAGTACGCCGGAGTCGACGAGGTTCTCGATTACCGCCTTGCTGTCAACAGGTCAACGCATCACCGACGATAACGGATTAGCCCCAGAAAATCGGATCCCCACTACCGTCGATGTGATCGAGCAAATCCTGAACATGCGGACTCGGCTCCAAGAACCGGTAGCGATGAAACTTGAGGTCCCGGTCCCGACAAAACAACGTCCGCAACCCGGCTTTCTTCGTAAAATGCAGCCGGGTAATCGGAAATCGCGTCCACTCCGGACCGAGGTCCTCCCGCCACGGAGGCCGACATTCGCAGATCGTCACATGACGCGGCGCGATGTCACATTCGACCCGAATCTCATGACGCAGACGATCGGGAACCCTACTCGCGCAATACTTCACGACCCGAGCGACATCGAGTTCGGGAAGTCCGGTTGCAACCATGCCCACCATCATGCCAACCACCGTCGGCGGCCGGCTTTGCTATCCGGCTGCGCAGGAATCGAGCACCTGTTCTTCTCGTTGTCGTGGACTGTCCCAATCGAGCACTCGCCGAGGTCGATCGTTGAGTCTGGCCGCAATCATATTCAGGTCATCCTGACTGAAACTGCGCAGGTCAGCGTTCTTGCACAGATACTGCCGCAGCAACCTGTTCGTATTTTCGTTCGTCCCTCGTTGCCACGGATGATGCGGGGCGCAAAAGTAGACGGGCATGTCGAGGGCTGCGGTAATGCGCTCGTGCTCGGCCATTTCCCGTCCCCGATCCCAGGTCAGCGACCTACGCAGATGGGCAGGTAGCGAGCCCAGGTAGGTGATCAGCGCGCCCGCGACCGTCTCGGCCGGTACCCGTCCGGCAATGCCACCACATGGGTGACACGTGATTGCCGATCCACCAGCGTCGCGACTGCTGACGGCCGGGTGCCGAATACAAGGTCACCTTCTAAGTGTCCGGGCTCGCTACGATCGTTTGCCTCAGAGCCGCGAAGATCGATCGAAACCATATTTCGTATCCGTCCACGACCGTGGGAGCGTTTCTTCCCTCGCGGCCGACGAATCGGCCGATCGGTACGCAGTTCGTGAAATGCAATGCTGTCGAACACTTTCCGTGACGGTATGTAGAGGCACCGGTAGATGGTCTCGTGTGAGACCCACATCGACGGCTCCGCCGGGTACTCGCGTCGAAGCCAGGCCGAGATCTGCTGCGGCGACCACTGCTCATGGAGCTTGTCCGTGATGACGGTCCGCAGAATCGGCCGGGCGCACAGGATCGATTCTTTGGGGCGGCGAGCGCGGACATACGCCGCTGCATCCGCGTCCATCGCCCGGTAGTTCTCCCGCCCTCCGTTGCGGGCGATCTCGCGTGCAATCGTGGACGGGGATCTTCCGAGTTTGTCGGCGATCGTCCGAGCGCTGTCGCAGGCAGCGATTCCACGGGATATTTCTTCGCGCTCAGCTGCGGTGATGTGGCCATCTCTCCGCATTCGTGGGACGGGTCGGATACCACAGGACTCACGCAGGAAACGACGAATTCGGGGCATCGTTACTCCGAGAACCCGCTCGATTTCTCGTATCGATTCTCCACGGCGATGCAGATCCCAGATCAGGTTCTCCTGCTCCACAGTGAACCCGAGCGCCTTGCTGCCCCATCCGTGCCTCCACGATCACGCATCATCTCACCAGTTGTGATGCGTTGACCTGTTGAGACCAAGGCCGTTTACGGTTCATCGCCGTGCAGGCGGTGGCGGCGTTGGGTGAGAAGGAACCGTGCTCGATGTCCCGCGAGTACGGCGTCGGACTCGCACTGGATCTGATGTCGCCGGCGGGCGATACCGTATCTGATGACGGCGCTGCGTTGGTACATTCGCTCAGCGTGCGCGGCTGCCGATTCGTCATCGAGAGCAGTAGCAGCGATCCGGTCGCATCCGATCAGGAAGTGTTCGTACACCAGTTTCGTGGGCGCGTGCTCGTCGAAGAATGCCGACACGATGTCGTTGTCGATGCGGTGGAGGGGATATCGCAGAAGTTGGTATCCGGAGCGCAGCACCGCCAGTGTTGCACCGTTGAGAGAGATCACCGCATCGCACCTACGTCTGCGGTCGACGTAGAGGTGCAGTGTGTCATCGAGGACTTTTCTTCCGGAAAACAATTCGACGTTCTCACCGTGTCCGTATACCCGTGACCGTGACCGATAAACTGTCGGTAACTCTTTTCACAGTATTTTTCGGATAAAATCTACCTGTAACTTCAGGGTGCGCGTACCGACCGAAGCGATGAGAACGCGCGTTTCGGTTGAATGTCCAGTTCACCTTTCGCGTTTGCGTCACATGCGATCTATTCCCTCTGGACAAGGGGGTAATTCACCGTCGATGGCATTCGGCTCGATCGATTGTCCACATTTCAATTCTATATCCACGCATTAGTACTTTCGGTGGATAAACAATTTTCCGGATGTGCCGGTAACGCATCACGCAGGTGGCCGGCATGAATATTATTTTCGTCGAAAATGTCCGAATTGTCGTGCTACGTTTCCATTCGATTCCGTTTCCCGAGAAGTTGTGTGAAAGGAAATTCTTCATGTCTCTCCATTCCAAGCGTCGCGCCGGTTTCGTATGTGCACTCGTCAGCGCAGCAGCGCTCACCGCTCCGGCACTCGCCGGCGCCACCGGTTCACTGGGCTCTCTGGACACCGGATCCCTCGGCTCATCAGGCGGATCACTCGGCTCTTCCGACGGCTTCACCTGCTCGACACTGTCCACCGACCAGGACCCCGCCGGCTGGGGCATCCCCTTCCCCGACGAAAAGCAACAGAAAGCGTTCTACTCGTCAGAGAACGTCCTCGACACCGACGGCTCACTGAACCTCAAGATCGTCGAACCTTCACCCAACAACCGTTCCGTGTCCTACCACTCGGCCCGATCGATCCCGCTCGCCGAGGCCGCCGCGAAGGAAATCGGATTCGACGAGAAGGCCCCGACCTCACAGGCAGCCTTCCAGCTGCGCCTGACCGGAACCACCAACCCGAACGACAACGGATACACCACCATCTACTGGAAACCGAACCCGAACAACGCCGCCAGCCCCGTCAACGGTGCAACACGCGCCAATCTCCAGAACGGTCTGTGGACCAGCACCCGCACCATCGGCGGTGCAGCTGCGGACGTCCCGACCAGCCTGGCGACGATCGTCGCCGCCAACCCCGCCGCCACCGTCGAGCACTACGGCATGAGCATCGGCCGCGCCGCTTCCGGCGACACCAACGTCGACGCCGTGAAGTTCAACGGTTGCACCACCAACTTCGCCGTCGTCGAGCCCACCGGCTCGCTCGGCAGCTTGGGCGACCTGGGCAGCCTCTTCGGTAGCTTCGGCAGCTGAAAACCGGTTGGCGTCAACGCAGGCAGGTGCCGAGCGGGGTGGACCGGAACGCGCCAGGTTCCGGTCACCCCATCGGCTTGAGAATGTTCACCCGCAGGCTTGACGAAAAGCCTGTGACCGCAACCATGTTGCGTCAATGCCGCCGACAGATCGGGTTCACCGACGAGTTACTGCGGGAAGGCCGTGACCTTCCGGAGCTGGCGCACCCCGATGCGGCGATGACCGATGTGCTGGGCCCGCTACCGCATCATCTGCGCACAAGGTGTTCGTCGCCGAAACTGCCGAACTATGAAGGGTGGCATCGATTTTCGGGTGAAAGCTGCCTGGTCGGCGGCTGAGGATATCCCTTGCGGCGGCTTGTCCACGAAGATCCGCCAACTCGTCGACGGCAACGGACTACCACTGGTCACGCTGATCACCTCAGGGCAGGCGGGCGACTCGCCGATGTTCCTGCCACTGATGGCGCAACTGCGCGTCGGCCGCGACAATGGTCGGCCACGAACCCGCCCGGACGCGGTGCGCGGCGACAAGGCGTACTCATCTCGAGCGATCCGTGGTCACCTCAGCTCCCGCGGCATCAAGGCCGTGATCCCCGAACCCGACGACCAGAAAGGACACCGGAGACGGCGAGGATCACGCGGCGGAAGACCCGTCGGACTCGACGCCGACGACTACAAGAACCGAAACGTGATCGAACGCCGCTACTGCCACATCAAGCAATGGCGCGGCCTCGCTACCAGATACGACAAACAGATGCAGTCATCTACCGCAGCGCGGTCGTCTTCAACGCCGTCGTCGCCTGGACAAAGGCGTTGTCAGTCACAGCCCTTTCCTTCGATGAGGCGCACGACGAGGGTGAGTCGACCGGCTGGCGTCCACGCGCCGACGGCGACGTTCCCCGAACCCAAATGCGTGAGGCTCTCGATCTCTCCCTCGTCGCCGAAGTCGATCGGCAGTGCGATGCGTTCGGGCGAGTCGAAGTTCTCGTCGGTGACGATCAATGCGTCCTCGGTCGCGTACACAGCGGCTCGGTCGTCGTTGATCCAGCATCCGGCGAGCCCGAAACCGTACGCGGCGTCGACGTCACTCGCGTCGAGCCGTGAGATCTCCTTCAGATCCGGCCACGACAGCATCCGTACGGTCTGCGGATCGCTTGGATACGGGGTGACAAGTAGCCTCGCGCCCGACGGACTGAAGCCCGCGATCACTGGGTCATCTCCTGCGAGGATCTCGGTCAGATGTAGGCGCGATCCCTCGACATCGACGCGGAAGGCGAGAACGCCATCCTGCCCCATGGCGAGCTCGAGAATCGCCGTGTCTTCGGCAGGATGAGGATGCAGGAAGGCGCGAGCATCATCGGCGTCGATCGCCTGGTCGTCGAGGATCGCCCCGGACGCGGAGTCGAGCATGAGCAGCCGGTGCCCTCTCGCCGTCCGGGACAGCGACGACAAGTAGACCGCCCAGGAGTGCAGCCGCGTCGGCGGGTATTCCGGGCACCGTGACCACTTCCTCTCCGGCGATGACGAGCCCGCCGACGGAGGCGAGTATGAGCAGATCGAGGCTGGACGCCGCAAGGACGCAGACGTCATCCTCCAGAGGGAGCTCTCGCTGCGAGTTCTCGGCGAGTCTGTCGTCGAGAAGACGCACCGCACCGTCTCGCCACAGCGCGAAAGTCAGACGCCCGCCCGCCTCGCCAGCAAAAACGAGGCCCAACATCGGGTCCAGGACGTCGATCACGTCAGCGGAAATGAGCATGCGATCACTGTATCGAGCACGGGCGGTCATCGACTGGACCAAGACTTTGCCAGACACGCCCTAGATGATCATCTTCTTCTGCGTTGCGCCCACGGTGCCGAATTCCTTGAGTACGGAGAGGGACTGGCCAGTAATCGGTGTCTCGGCCCGACAAGCTGAGTGAATGCTCGGCGAGGAGGTGCCAAGATGACCACACTGGATGATGTGACGAAGAAGAGGGCCAAGCCACCCTCCGCGGCCGCGGAGTTGGTCAGGTTGGCGAAGGAGCAAGGCCTGTCCCTGACCGGGCCGGACGGACTGCTCAAACAGTTCACCAAGACCGTCCTCGAATCCGCCCTGAACGAAGAGATGTTCCCCCTGGACTTCGTCTAGGGGAGACCCCTACTCACATCTCGGTCACGACAAGAACCAGGCCCAGCCGGATCGGGACTCGACGAACATCCTTTGGCGGCACCCGGCCGAAAACCGTGTTGACTTCAGGCCACCGGCCATGTCCCGATCGAAGTTCCCGGCGATCGGGAAGGGACATTCGAGCCGCAGATCGTCAAGAAACGCCAACGATGCCTCAGCAGGGTCGATGAGATCGTGTTGTCGTTGTACGCCAAAGGATTAACGACCGACTCGATGAGCGTGTGGAGAAGCAGGTCTGAGCTACCCACCCCCCGACCCGGGGAATGCCGCGTTGAGGATGCTTGAACGCCTCCGCATTGAGCACCCAATGCGGGAAATTTCTATCCGCGCCGAGGAGGCGCCGTAGTAACCGGCCCCGCAGATTCGCGGCAAAGCGGAACGTGTCGGAAGAATGTGAAATCGGCGAAATGTTTGCTGTTTCCTTATCGAGGGTAAAGAGTTTTCAGGTCGCAAGAGGCAGATCCGGGAATGCGCACGGAACTCGAAAATACGACTCAGGTTCTTGGCGGTTGAGCACACAGCCGGCAGGAGCTGCCTTCGGGCAGGCATTCACCCCCGGGTGGTACTGCCAGTTTCGTACGAAACCCCCGCTTTCGTACGAAACCCCCGATTCTCTGGAAAATTTCGGAGAGTCGGGGGCGCTGTACGTCGTCCGCATTGAGCACACAACACGGACGACCCACTATCCGTGCCGAGCTGCCCCCTCATGACTAACCCCGCACATCCACAGTAGGACTGCGCCCGCGTTCGGTGCAGCGCTTTGCGCGGATACATTCAGGCAAGTGGCTAAAGTCTCTTCACCGCACGCGACATGCCCGGACCTGGCCACCGGTGAGGGCATGATCTGTCAATAGAGCTCGAACACGGCTCAGAGGAGCTGGGTGCTCGCCCACCGGTGACTACCGACCCCACCCTGCCTCATGCGGAGTCGGATAGCTCTCATTGGAGGAGCTAGGGATAGTCCGTCCCCCGAAGTGAATTCGATACTTGGTGAAGGTCTCACGGTGTAAGAGTTGAGTGCGATGTTCCGACCGGACGAAGGTCCGATTCGGGTAAGTACTGGAGTGGCGGGTCACGGCAAGGTGGAGCGTGTGTTGGTTGCGGTGCGGCGACGGAGCCACCAGAGCATTGCTGCAGCGATGAGCACGATTGCTGCGGCGCCGCCTGCGACCGCCGAGGCGTAGGACTTCTGCGGTTCGACGGTCTCGCCCAGCCTGGCGTCCGGGAACGTGATGTCGGCCTCCGAACTGCGTTCGAGGAGACCACTTTTCAGATGCAGGTTGGCGTTCCACGGGCCGTTGGGCAGTTCTGGGGACATGGTCGTGACGACGGTCCCGGTACCTCCAGGAGCGATGGTCGTGCCCTGCTGGGCGGTGACGGGTCCGGCGGACAGTCCGCCGGGGCCCTTGGTGAGGGTCAGTTCGCCGGTGATGTCGACGGCCCGGCCGCCGGTGTTGGTGACCAGGGCCGAGATCTGGGGATTGCCCTGGGTATCTCGGGACGTGGTGAGGGAGGTGATGGCGAAGTCTGCCGGTGCTCCGTTGCCCGGTCCCACGGAAAGGTAGATGCGGATGCCGGCTCGGCTGGCCTGCATGATGTTCGATCCTTGCGATGCCGCACTGCGGATTTCGGCCCACACCGCGCCGTAATGTTCGGCCTCCGCGGCGTTCTCGGGAACGTCGATGGTCACCGTGACCTCGGCTGCGCCGCGGGACGGCAGGTCGATGTTCGTCTGATTGACCGAAGTCCACCCTGTCAGTTCGTTCACCGACGGATCACTGTCTCCGACGAAGGTGCCGTTGTCGATGTGCGCGGCACCTGTGTAGATGCGCACCGACTGGGCGGAGTCAGAGTTGTTGCGCACCTGGATGCGGCGGTTGATGACCGTGCCCGGTGGTAAGTGGTCGACGACATAGGCGCGGGCGCGGGGATCGCGCTGCGTGGCAGCTGGAATATCGAGCAGTTACACTTCGATCCCCGACTGCGCGGGGAGGGTCTGTGCTGTCCCGTCGGCCGCGGACAGCACGGTCAGGACGAGCACGCACAGAGCGGTAATGACAGAACGCACGATCCGAGGGCTCCCAGGGTTGTCGGTGTTCACCCGTTGGGGCGAACACGATCGTCGATCGAGAGGTACTGCGGGGGCGAGTCGCCGAGATGATTGCCCCCGCAGTTGTTCTCGGTAGGTCAGAGAACGGAGTGTGTCAGTGTTGCGGTGTAGATGTCAGCCAAGGTGTTTGCCGGGACCGGAATGGCCAGGTCCGCATCCCAGGTTGCGGTGTTGTTGCCGGATACCCCGGTGGCGGTCTGAACAGTGCGGGGTGCAACAGGATTGCTTGCCGTGGAGGGGGTTACGGTCGCTGTGCCGGTGGTGGCGGCAGCCTCGGGGATGTATATGACGCCGGAGGCGGGGAGAATCGCCGCGGTAGCGCCGCCCACGAAGTCGGTCAGGGTGATGGAGGCTGCCCAGTCGACTTTGCCGGAGCGGTTGTCGGTCACCTCGATGCCGAGTACGTCAACTTCGGCGGTGGAGAAAGGGGTTACCACGAAAGCGGCGGCGTTGGCGGGGGCGGTGATGGCGATTCCGCCGGTGGCGGCCACCTCGACGGTCGTGGTGGTGTCTACGGCGGAGGCAGGCATCGCTACACCTGCGGCGATTGCCGCGGCGAAGCCCAGGACGAGTGTTGTGCGAGTGATCGAACGCATGAATGAACCCCTATGGTGAGAAATGACAGGTGAATGCTGCACGAAAATGGAAGACGCTGACGATCGCGCGAGTGCACGGTTGGTGAATTCGTTTGATGTGCAACATCTTTCACCGACAACAGTTGACCGTATGGTCTGGGGTGATTGTCTGCGACGGCTGGGGGAAAGTCAACGAGGGGCTGTGGATCGGCGTTTTCATCCAGTCGATCGATGTCCAATGTGTTTGGAAGCTCTCTGTTGGTGGAGCGGCGTCCCTCTCGGTTCTCTGTGGATGTGAACGATTCCCGGATTGGAGCGGATGAGATCGCGGGCATGGAGCCGCGGTTTCCGGCGCTTCGAAGCCCTCGAGGGTTGCGCGCCAAGAGTGGGCTACATATCAAGTTGGACTTCATCTTTGGGGTCTACGCGAACGTAGCTTAAATGAGCGCTCGGATGTCGAAAGCCTGCGAAGTGGGGACGAAATCCGGCGAAGTGGGGACGAAGAACCCCGACGAACAGGGAACGAAGAGATACCGACGTTCGTCCGTTGTCTGCAGACGACAGTTCGTTCAGGTGCCGGTAGAAGCGCAAGCGGTTTGGTTGGTGCGCAGCGCCCAACACCGGGTCTACGCATCGCCGTCGAAAACGCACTACGCAACGCTGTTTTTTGGGGCTTTGCGCTGGGGTGATCACCACCCCAATCCCAATGCCGAGTTGCAGCAACCGGTTTTCGGTCGTCCCACGGGCGGAATCTACGGCTACACGCACCCGTTCGGCGGTTACCAGGGATCCTATGCCGAATACATTCGGGTGCCGTTCGGTGATGTCAATTGTTTCACCGTCCCGGACGGAATTACCGACGAGCAGGCATTGTTCCTTTCCGGCGCTGTCCCGACAGGGCTCATGGGTGCGGATTTCTGTGATATCTCTTCCGGCGACACTGTTGCCGTGTGGGGTAGCGGCGGTGTCGGCCTTAGCTGCCCGCAGCGCGCGTCTTCTCGGTGGGGAACGTGTGATCGTCATCGACAGGTTTCCTGAGCGGCTTCAGCTGGCGCGCAACGTGGTTGATGCCGAGACTATCGACTATTCGCGCGTCGACAGCGTACAGGAAGCCCTGCGTGAAACCACGGGTGGCCGCGGCCCCGACTCGTGCATCGACGCCGTTGGCATGGAAGGCCACGGTACCGGGATCCAACAACTGTACGACCGGGCCAAACAACTACTGCGATTGGAAACCGACCGTGCTACTTCCCTCCGTCGAGCTGTCCTCGCATGCTGGAAGGGCGGCGTCATGTCTGTTCTCGGCGTCTATGGCCTCACTGACAAGTCTCCGATGGGGCTGATCACGAACAAGAGCCTGACGCTTCGTTCGGCGCAGCAACGTGGGCAGCGGTATATGCCACGGATGTTCGTGTACGTGCTGCAGAGCGACCTCGACCCGTCGGTATTGATCACCCACGACATGCCGCTCACCGACGCCGTGCGTGGTTACGAATTGTTCAAGGAGAAGAAGGACGGATACGTGCGGGCAGTCTTCCGGCCGTGACCGCACCGCGCACCGACACCTTCTCGATTATTGCTTCGACTGGTGCATTGATCGACGCCCTACTGGGTACGTCTGTGGTGGTTCAGTGCGCTCACCGATTTCGGCGACTCCGACAAGGTGACGACCGATTCGGACGGCGTCTGTACTCCATGAGATACATACATACGGATCGGAAGGACCGCCTTTACCCTCCGCTCCGGTCGAGGAGATGAATTCACATGTCATCATCTACCCACGCACCGATGCACACTCACCCTGACATCATGGCACTGCGTGAGCGCTACGATCAGGCGGCCGAACAACCAACCGCCCAAGTCGTCGAGGGGCTGATGTTGCTGTCCGGACTGTATGCAGCGGCGTCCGCGTGGATCATCGGCTTCGCCGGACAAACCAATCTGAGCGTCACCAACTTGATCTGTGGCGCTGCGATCGGGTTGCTGGCCGTGGCATTCGGATCCGCGTACGGTCGCACGCACGGCATGACATTCGTTGCACCACTACTCGGGATTTGGCTGATCGTCTCCCCGTGGATTGTTGCCGGTGTCGATACCAGCACTTCCATGATCTGGTCCAATGCGGTTGTGGGAGCACTGGTCTGCGTTCTTGGCCTCGCTACTGCTGCACTGGGAATGGGTCGCGGTCTTCAACGACGCGAACCGCGACAAGAGCCGCGATGACTACCGAGACGGGGATATCCGACATAGGTGTATCCGAGACGGGTGATTCGACCGCGACAACTACGAAGCGTGGTGTCGTCGATTGGTTCAACTGCGAACATGGATTCGGGTTTATCGTGCCTGAGGAAGGTGGCCCAAGTGTCTTCGTGCACTTCACCGAGATCGCGGGAAACGGTATTTACCACACACTGCAAGACGGGGAAGTTGTCGCGTACGAACACGACCCGACATCACACCCACCGCAGGCTCGCAATGTCCGCATCGCTGCCGCTGCCGGCTCGGATGACGATCGTCACCTGCACCCGGTGCGGCCTTTCCGGCTTCCGTGGTAGGCATTGCGGCGCGCAGCAGTAAACCATCGGGGTCCGCACTACGGGTTCGGCGGGGTCGTGGAGCACAGGATCGAAGGAAGGGTGCAGGTCGTCCTCCAGGTGCAGGACTTGGGAAAGCACAAGATGTCCCGCAGGTGTGACATCCCCCGGACGCCGGCGCGCTATACAGAGGTCAGTGGGGTACCGGATACAACCGTTGGGCATGGCGGCGGCGCGCTGGATGTCCGTGTAGAGGCACCGGTGTTGACGTCGATGAAATTCGTCCAGACACTCGCTGGCACTTTGATGTTCGCGGCGAAGATCGCCGCCCGGAGGAAGAGAAGGAGCACGCCGGCCGTCGGCTAGGCGGAACCGAGCCGTTGGTCGTCGAATGATGGCAGAGTTCGTTCCGATGAGTTTTCGCGCGGTGGCCGGTCTATCTGAGAGGGCTACCGATTGCTGTGTGTACTGGCGGAGGTCGTCCGTGTCACCGAACAGTTCAGGAGGAGCGCGGTGTCGACAGTTCGGCGGATCGCGACGACGCTTAGCGACGAGGCTTAACGACGAGGCTTAACGACGACGCTTATCTGCGGGAGGACCTACATGACAGATACAACAGTGAACATGCGTCCATTTGAGCCCATCATCGGACGTTGGAAGACCTCGGGCACTGTGCTCGACGAGGATGGGGAGCAGGTCGCGAGGATTGACGGCACCGATGAGTACGAGTGGATGCCCGGCGGGGGATGGGTCGTCCATCGTGTGGACGTCGCGATGGGCGACGACCGCGTGCATGCCCTGGAGCTTATCGGCGAGCACGACGCGGTGACCGGCACATATGCTATGCGGGCGTTCGACGGCTCCGGCGCGTACGGGACGATGGCTGCGCACCTGAACGCGGACGGATCGTGGACGTTCCAGGGGGACGGGATGCGCAGTACGCTCTGGCCGTCCGAGGACAGATTGTCCATGACGGCGCGTTGGGAACGGCAGGACAATTCTGGCAGTTGGATTCGGTGGATGGACATGCACTTCGTCGCGCTGGCATAGCGTTCATCGAAATGATTCGGTTGGTGCCGTCCGGGTGTCTCTCATGCGGAGGACGGCTCTGCCGGTTTGTTGGCCGTGGGTTTCTTGAAGATGATCGGTGTCACTCCGGGTTTGTATATGCCAGGGGTTTGTATATGCCAGCTGGCCGTTCGGCGGCAGAACTACGCCGGCTTCCGGCGCCTGTGGCCGTCCCGCGCGTAAATCGCCTCGACCATCAAGGCGCCGCCACCACGACGACCATGGTGACCGAATCTTCCGAATCTTCCGAATCTTCCGAAGATTGCGAAGATTGCGGACGTTGGGGAATTTCGTCGTTTGAGTGGACCCTTCTTGTCGGTGTCCCCGCCGGCCTGGGTGGGGCAGGCGGGTGGGGACTGCGGTTGGTCGTCCCTCTCAATACCGACCTACGACCAACCATCGCCGTCGAACGTACCCACCGCATGTGATGTGCACCACTTACGTACTGGTAGTTCTGGACTACTACGTCGAGAGGGCGCTGGTAGCGGAGTCCCACCGACTTGGGCTCGGAACCGAACGATGTCGGGATATCGGCTTCACCAGGAAATCGACTCGGAATCCCGAAGCGTTTTCACCGTCAACGAAGTCAGGCTCACTGAACAACTCCGTCGGGTGTGTACCCATGAACCGGGGCAGCCAGATCCACTTCGGTACAGGCCTGTGGCGGGCTTGACCGTGTGGGGTTGTCGACCGGTGATTGTTCGGTCAGGCTGCCCAGTAGGCGACGGCGGGAGGCGATACAGCCGAGGACGATGGTGGTTTCGATGGTCATTCCGAGCAGTGCCCGTATGCGTTTTCTTCGGTGGTTGGTGGCGGGGTGGTGTGTTGGAACCGAGGTGGAAAGCAGCGCCAGGCCTACTTCTCCGACGTAGTGCAGTGGGGTCCGACCGCTGCTTCGGATGGTCGGGCGTAGGACGGTGAATCTGCTGGGACCGCGGGACGGTGATCGGAGATGCGGAATTTGGTGGCCAGATTGACGAGCAGCTCCAGCGATGCTGCGGAGAGTCCGTTCGCGCTCCGTAGTAGCTTTTTCAGTGCCAGGTCGTCGAGGTATTCGACGATGTCGGTGTCCGGGTGATGAAACGGTTCACCTCGGTCGTGCATGCGCAACCGTCCTTGTCCGCGTTCAGGGGCATGTCACCACTTTTCCGGATGCCCATTCACCTCTCGTTGGCACTCAACCCTCATCGTTGAACTCGACCGACAGTAGTTCCAGAAGTTGCCACAAAAAAGTTACTCTAGCGCTAGAGTAACTTCGTGGCTGATCAACTGACGGATGCAGAACTGACCCTGCTCGGACTACTGCTCGAGCGTCCTCGGCACGGATACGAACTCGACCGCACCATCGAGGAACGAGGCATACGGGAATGGACCTCGCTGGGGTTCTCCTCGATCTACTACCTCCTCGACAAACTCGCACGGAAAGGTCTCATCGAGCCGACCACTTCGGCCGAGCCTCGCTCGCGCCGGACGACGTATCGGCTCACCACAGAGGGGAATGCGCAGGCGACTTCGCAGACGCTCGATGCCATCGACACGCTCAGTCCGATCCGAGTCAGGGCCCTGATCGGAATCGCCAACAGTCCGGATCTTGGCGTGCCGCAAGTCACCGATCGCCTGAGAAGTCGAATTACCCGTCTCCGGACGCAACTCGACGTACTACACACCCGATCGCACGAACAATCACCACTTCCCGATCAGGCAGTCGCGCTCTTCAGCTACAGCGAAGCGATGATCCTGGCCGACATCCATTGGACCGAGGAACTCCTCGCCCGACACAAAGGCATCAGTATGGACAAGTACGACATCAAGAAGGCATTCAAAGAACTGTACGCACCGACCAGAAAAGAATTTTCCCTTGTCAACGTCCCCTCGCTGAACTACATCGCTGTCGACGGACACGGCAACCCAAACGCCTCACCTGAATATGTCGCCGCCGTCGAAGCGTTGTACGCCACCGCGTACACGATCAAGTTCGCGAGTAAGAACACACACGATCGAGACTTCGTAGTTGCTCCACTTGAAGGACTGTGGCGCGCCTCTGACATGAACAGTTTCACCGCCGGCGACAAGGACTCATGGAACTGGACGATGATGATCGTGCAGCCAGAGTGGATCACCGCCGCCGACATCGAGCATGCGTGCGCAGCCGCCTCCGCCAAGAAGGCCCTCCCCGCAATCGACCGAGTGCATCCAATCACCCTCACCGAAGGCCTATCCGTGCAGATCCTGCACATCGGATCTTACGACGACGAAGCACCCACGCTCGCCCGACTGCATGACGAGTTCATGCCCGAACATGAACTGGAGTTCAACGGTGATCATCACGAAATTTATCTCAGCGATGCCCGTAAGAGCGCTCCGGAAAAACTCCGGACGATTATCCGCCAACCCGTCCGATCTGCTTCCGCTGATCCAAGTATGTCTATTTCTCTTCGGTCGGGTCTATCCGATTAGGCTTCTTGCCGCATGATCCATGCTGCCTGACCCTAGCTGTCGGGTACGGCGAACGCGTCGGGTATTTCAGCGCGGCTGCTTCGGTGGGAAAATGCCCGCGCGATTTCATTTGCCGTCCGATTCCGGGGGGTGGAGAGACTCAATCACATTGGTAGGGACCAGTACTCGCCGTATCTCGTAGTCGAGGAACGGTCGTGAACGACTGACGTGAGTAATTGGACATCACTCGGCGTGCGTGATGGGTGTGCTCCACGTCATTGACGTTGGTGCAGACCGAACTGCACCCCCTGGTCGTCGGTGCACGCGGTGAACCGTCCAAACCCCGCCTCTTCGGGTCGCGGGTCCTCGGCGGTGCCGCCCAACGCTCGGACGGTACGCACAGCCGATTCGATGTCGTCCACGGAGAAGTACATCGCGATGCGCGCTTCGGCATCTTGGTCGTGTAGCCCAGCCATGGTGGTGGGCGTCCTGATCGAGACCTCGTCGCCCACGCCGATTGGCGGGAACTCCCATCCGAAGAGTCGCCCGTAGAATTCCTGCGCCCGCCCCGAGTCGGGGACGCCGATCTCGAAGAAAGTCAGCTCGCCGTGCACGTCAGCTCCTATTTGTCGGTGATTGATACTGGTCACCGTAGGAGTGTCCACGGCCGGGGTCTTGGACGTTTGTGTCACGCGAACGATCGGAGCCGGTGTCAGATTCCGGCCATGCCGGTGCCCGCAACGTCCGCATGCAACCCGGTCAGGTACGAACCGGGAGGGCAGCCGGCCAACTCCCGGAACTCACGGTTCAGGTGGGCCTGGTCGTAGTAGCCGCAGGTCAATGCGATCGCTGACAGGGAGCGGTGCCCGGGTTGGTGCAGCAGGTTCACCGCTCGATGGAAGCGCACCAGCCGCCCCATAGCCTTGGGGGTAAGGCCGACCTGCTGGCGGAATCGGTCGGCGAGTCGCCTACGGCTCCAACCGGTTTGGTCGTGTAGGGCACTCATGCTCAGGTTGCCGCCACTGCCGAGGAGTTGCTGCCACGCACAGGCCAGCACTGGGTCTACGTCTCGTCCGCGCTGGGCCCGCTCCGTCAGCACCGTATCCAGGAGGTGAAATCGTTCCGCCCAGGTCGCAGCCTCGGCGATGCGGCCGACCAGCTCCTCCGCGCTGTCCCACAGATCGGCAAGGTCGACGACGCGGTCGGCCAGATCCGAGGCTGGGACGCCGAACAACATCAGGGTCGACAGAGGCGACAGCCGTGCCTCGAGGATGGTCTGTGTGCCGCTGTGAGCGGCCAGGGTTGCCGTGCGGCCGACGCCCACCAATGCCGCTGACGTGCTCAGATCGCCGCTGGGGCGACTGAGGGACAGTGGTTCGGCGATGCTGATCACGAGTACGAGGCTTGGTGAGGGGAGCTCGCGACGCAGGATCGGTGCTGTCGACATCTCCCGGAAACCTCCGTACTGGGAAACAAGGCCAGCAAGGGCGGGCGCCGGGGTCGCGGCAACTGCTTCCCACCGCAAGTGGGTGTCACTGCCTCGTCTGGTCTCGCCCATGGTGGCCATGGGCCCAGTCTGCCCGTCGAATCATCCGTCCGTCACTTCTCGGATCGCGTCGGGAATCCGTCCGATCGGATCCTGGTCTGTGAGCCGGCGCCCGGCGCCCGGCACAAGGGCACACGCAGACAGCTCGCCGACTCGGACAGGCGCGCGGAACGGGCCGGACGTATCGCGCGGGGGTTGCAGTGGTGTGGAACGGAATCCGGCTCTCGCTGGGTCGTCAACGGTCTATTCGTGCGGCTGCATCAGGTGTGCACCCAAGCGGAACGAGCGGCGGCTGCCGCGACGCCGCAGGACGGCCTGGAGCGCCGCGGTTCCGCCGATCCCGGCGGCCAGCACCAGCAACAGCTCGGCCACGTTGGCGTTCATGCCGACTTCCGCTCGCCGGATTCGTTCGGAGTGGGCGCCGGACTGCCAGGGAACATGGCCTCGATCCGGGCCTTGATCTGCTCGGTACTCATCGACCCTCCAAGTGCGGCGCGGCGGGGGAATGCCGGTGTCTTCGATGTGGTCATGCGCGGTCTTCCTGTCGTTTGTTCGATGGATCCGGCTGCGCCGGAGGGCTTCTCATTCGGCTTCGTCAATTTTGAGCGGACTTCGGGGGTGATGCAGGCGAGAGTGAACACCGCTGCCAGGGTGTCCACGACGACGTGCGGGTAGCGAATCATCTCGACTGCCGCGCGGTTCTACAGGCCGACGGCCTGCTCGAGGTCTCCGAGTTCGTCGTCGAGGTGGTCGAGTAGGGGCGCCAGGGGTGGCAGGGCGCGCCGGCAGGCGGTCAGTCCGAACGCGATCTGCTCGTCGGTGCTGGTGCAGGTGATGTTCAGGGCCTGCCCGTCGACGGGGATGGACAGCGGGTACAGCGCGCTCATCCGGGCGCCGTTCCAGTACAGCGGAGTGCTGGGTCCGGGCACGTTGGAGATCATCACGTTCGGCGGGCGGATCGGTCCGCCGATTCCGAACATGCCGAGTGCGAGTGGGGCGGTGCCGAGTGCGCTCATCGCCAGGATCTGCGCCGAGCTGCGGGTGCGCATCGCGTCCTTGCCTTCACGCATGGAGGCGCGCACCGTATCGAGGCGGCCCGCTGGGTCGGTGAGGTGGGTGGCGAGGTTGCACATCAGGACCCCGATCTCGTTGCCCGCCTTGGTTTCCTGTCGTTCGCCGCGCAGTGAGACGGGTACCATTGCGATCAGCGGTTCGGTGGGCAGTGCGCCCTGATCGCGCATGTAGATGCGCAGGGCGCCGGAGCACATCGCGAGGACCACGTCGTTGACGGTGGCGTCGGCGAATTTGGCGACAAGGCGGAGGCGTTCGAGCGGCCAGGACCGGGCCGCGAATCGGCGCGCGCCGCCGATCGGCACGTTCAGCATGGACTTCGGTGCGGAGAGGGTGAGCGGGCCGCCGTGTCCACGGGAGGCCCGGCCGAGGGTGGCGGCGATCGCGGGCAGCATGCCCGCGACGTCTCCGGCGGCGCCTCTCGCGGCGCGCAAGGCCGCTGCGGGCAGGTCGAGACGGCCAGCGCTGCTGGTGGGCGGGTCCGGGACCAGGTGGAGGGCGGGGCGCTCGCGAACCAGCGGCTCCCACGGGGCGGGCATTCCGGTGGTGTCGGGGTCCTCGCTGAGCGCGCTGCGCAGCAGCTTCATTGCGGACACGCCGTCGGCGAGGGCGTGGTGGATCTTCATGTACACCGCGAAACGGCCGTCGGTGAGGCCCTCGATCAGGTGCATCTCCCACAGCGGGCGGCTGCGGTCGAGCAGTCCGGAGTGCAGGCGGGCGACCAGTTCCATCAGTTGGGTGGTCCCGCCGGGCGCCGGCAGTGCGTCGTGGCGCACGTGGTGGTCGAGGTCGACTGCGACGTCGGTGTCCCAGCCCCACTGGCCCAGAGTGGTCGCCGATCGGCGGGCCCGCTTTCGTAGCAGTGGGGCCACGGTGCCGCGTGCGAGCGCCGCGTCGAGCATCGCCCGCACATCTCGTGCGTTGGCGCCGTCCGGCGGTTCGAACAGGGCCAGGCCTCCGACGTGCATGGGATGGTCGCGGGATTCGCCGAGCAGGAACATCGAATCGGTCGGTGACATCGGGAGCAGCAAGATTGGGCCTTTCCGTTGGCGTTGCGGACCTATCGGCTTGGTCCGGCCCTCGAAGGCCCTGCGGTTGAAGACCCGTTCTAGGTGTGTCCCGTGTCCAGCGATCACAAATCGATTGTGGGGCATATCACAATCGAAAAGTGTCGGGATCGTGTGCACTCAGGGTTGCGACCCGACCCGACGCGACTCGGTCAGCGTCCAGTTGTCCCTGGAAGGGTCGGTGTCGGCGCCCCACGCGCGTTCTTTTCTCGGACGTATGCCGGGCAACGGGTTGGTGGCCTTCTTCAGGCGACCGGCGCTTCCTCGAGGTTTTCTGTTCGGATCCGCCATCGCTTCCCAAGCGCCTGCGCCACAGTTCGATCTCACGACCGGGAAGGGTCGATGTCGAGGTCATATCCGGCAGAGGGTCTACGACGATGCGGAAACAGCGCTCGCCGCGGTGACCGAATTGTTGAAGACTCACCGGGTATGGGATCGGTTCGGACCACCTTCGTAAACCGGAGCTATCGCCCTGTCGAATCGGCTCGTGCGCACTTTCTTCGATCCGACTTCCTGCGCTCTGGGGCATCGAATGTTTTACCAGCCTGGCGGGTAGTCCACCTCCATGGACCAAAGTGAAGCCCCGTTACTGGACGCTCTGAAGCAATACCATCAGCTCGGGCGCTATGGCTTCACTCCTCCGGGGCACCGGCAGAGCCGGGGCACAGATGGACGGGTAATCGCCGTATTGGGACGTGAGCCCTTCCGCGACGATGTTCTTGCGTCGTCCGGGCTCGACGACCGAGAGTCCTCGAACGGCTATCTTGCACGAGCAGAGCAGCTGATGGCGGCCGCTGTCGGCGCGGACCACGCCTTCTTCTCCACCTGCGGTAGTTCCCTGTCGGTGAAAGCGGCGATGATGGCAGTCGCCGGAAATCACCCCGGCGGCATGCTCCTGGGCCGGGACAGTCACAAGTCGATCGTCGCGGGGCTGATCTTTGCGGGCATCACCCCTCGGTGGATAACCCCGCAGTGGGATGCTGCGCATCACCTCTCGCATCCCCCGTCGCCACAGCAAGTTCACGACGCCTGGAACGAGCACCCGGATGCGGCGGGAGCATTGATCGTCAGCCCGAGCCCCTACGGAACATGCGCGGACATCGCAGCAATCGCCGACGTGTGCCACCGCCGGGGGAAACCCCTGATCATCGACGAAGCATGGGGTGCTCACCTACCGTTCCACGAGCGCTTGCCAACCTGGGCCATGGACGCAGGTGCAGACGTCTGCGTCGTGAGTGTCCACAAAATGGGAATGGGTTTCGAACAAGGTTCCACGTCCAAGGAGATCTGGTCGACGACGCACACCTGTCTGCATGCGCCGACCTGTTGATGACGACCAGCCCCAATGTCCTGATCTATTCGGCCTTGGACGGATGGCGCCGACAAATGGTCGAGTCCGGACATAGGCTTCTCAACTCGACCCTCACGCTCGTCGATTCGCTACGCAGGGACATTGAATCCCTCCCCGGATTGGATGTTCTCGATTCCGAATTGTTGGGACATCATGCCTCTCACGACCTCGACCGGATGCAAATCCTCATCGACGTCAGCGGAACCGGCGCATCCGGATATCAGTGTTCGGATTGGCTTCGGGCACAACACCGTATCGATGTCGGGATGAGTGATCATCGCCGTATCCTGGCAACGATCTCTACCGCCGATGACCGTTCGACCACCCGGCGGCTTCTGGACGCTCTCGACGACCTGTGCACAGCGACACAGACGTTTCCGATCGCCCCGCACATCGAGTTGGCGGCGCCGGCCGACCTTCAACTCGACACCGTGATCTCTCCGCGCGAGGCGTTCTTCGGACGAACCGAGATGATTCCGAGTGAGCAGGCACCCGGCCGTATCGGTGCCGAACAACTCACGCCCTATCCGCCCGGGATTCCGGTCGTCGTGCCCGGAGAATGCCTGAACAAGGAGGTGGTCGACTACCTTAAAACCGGCGTCCGTGTGGGGATGGCAGTACCCGACGCCACCGATCCCGCATTGGACTGGTTCCGGGTGGTGGCATGAACTACCGCGCTCGTCTGCGAGAACTGACGACGCAGGCCAGCGATACGATTGCACGACGCGCAGGAGAACGAGAAATGAGTGACGATCCGCAACAGAACCTTCCCACCGACACCGATCTCGATGCACTGAACAGAGCGAACCGCTCGGCAGGCTCTCTTTTCTCGAATGGAGCATCGGCGTTTCGCCGACGCCTGCTACCTGGCCCGGAGAAGCGCCGGATATGTTTCGCTACGCAGCGTTGATATCGATGGATGTGTTGGTGTCTGGGTGAGGGATGGCAACGCTGGCGCATCCGGGACATAACGGGTTTTCTCCCACGACCCAGCCATTGGTGCGGGCCGAAAAATCTGCGGCGGACTCGTTCCGGGCAGCCGTGCGGTACCAGTGGTCGCATCGACTGCACCGGAACAACCAATTCCGAGGGGCATGCCAGTCATCGTGTCGCATTGCGTTCTCCGCATGTCATCGTTTCCTGCCACCAACGGGCGAGGGGGCTGGAATTAGGCCATCGGATCCATTCCCCGGTATCCGGGGCAGTGACGGACCGACGGTCATCCGAGTCGCATCGATAGTAAATGTCGGGGTTGGTGTGCCGCACAGCTGTGCACCTCCCTGTCACCTGTGCGCCCGCCACGCGCGGCCGCAGCCGACTGTGCACTGACGAAATTAGCATCGAAGTCAGTACGGATCCAGGCCCTTCTTGACTTTTTTCTACGCTTTCGACGAGATCTTCCGGCGCGGGTCAAACCCGTTCCTGGTGTGTCACAGTGAGCCGGGATCCCTGAGCGTGGACGGTTTCATCGGTTATCGCGCAGCGAACTGGGTGGTGATTTCGGTCCTCAGTTCGTCGATATCTCCGCTGTGAGATCAACGGTGTTTCGGTATCAGCACTGATCGCAGATTGTCGCGGATCGGCCTTGTGCTGATGGGGCAGGATTCGAACCTGCAACCGGCGGATTAACAGTCCGCTGCTCTGCCTGTTGAGCTACCCACCATTGAGAGTGTTCCAACGTCGTGACCTGGGTAACTTCAACAATTATACGTCCAAGGGACTTCGGCTGGACTGAAAACGCCCGGCAATGCGAACGCGCGATGAAAGGCTTCCGGCTGTCGGCTCAATACAACGATTCCTGGCCTCCTTCAGTCGCATCTCCCCGCACTTCCGTCCCGCTCCGGCACGGCATGACCGTCGTATCTCCCCGCACGCATTAGATTCGAGGTGTGGACTGAAGTCTCCGAACTGCACCCGGCGGCCTGAACGCCGCTCCGTGTGATGCGCTACTGCGCCCGAAAATGGTTGCACCCCAATTAGCTTGACGATGCCTTCCTCTCGGTGCGGAGTTGTGTGTTGTCCTCGCTCAGACGCCTGTTGTCACGCCGCAGTGCTGCGGTGCTTTCTTCGAGCTCGAGAACCCGTCTGATGCCGACGAGATTGATGCCGTCGGCGATCAGTTCCGTGATCCGACCGAGTCGGGTCAAGTCGGCGTCGCTGTATCGGCGTGCGCCGCCTTTCGTTCGTGTGGGGGTGATCAGCCCGTACTGCTCGTAGAGCCGCAGTGTGCCGATTGTGAAACCGGACAACTCGGCAGTAGCCGAGATCGCGTACAGGCCAGGAGGTTCGGAGATACCTGAGGTGCGCGTCATGGTGGTCTCCCGACTGAATTTGTCGTCGAAATACTCTTGATCCGATGTGCGTTCGATGATGTACTAAACCTACAGCATCTACTGTAGATATCGGGTGGATGTGGTGTTGGTTCCAGTGAATATTTTCTGGAGGTGACAGAAGATGTTGATGCGCACCGATCCTTTCCGTGATCTCGACCGCCTGACCCGCCAACTGTTGGGCACGGCCTCTCAGCCTGCGGTAATGCCGATGGACGCCTGGCAGGAGGGGGAACGGTTCGTCGTCGAGTTCGACCTTCCCGGGATCAATCCCGATTCGCTCGATCTCGATGTCGACCGGAACGTGCTGACGGTGCATGCGGAGCGGCCGGTCCGCGAAGGCGGCGAGGAGATGATTGCGGCCGAACGTCCGCGGGGGGTGTTCAGCCGTCAACTGTTCCTGGGGGAGAACCTCGATACCGAGCACGTCGATGCCAGTTACGACGCCGGGGTGCTGAGGTTGACGATCCCGCTCGCGGAGCAGGCCAAACCCCGCAAGATCGAGATCAGCAGTGGTGAGAGCGCCAAGGAGGTGGGTCACAAGCAGGAGAGCAAGCAAATCGATACCTGAGCAGCCGCCGATAGGAAAAGGTTTCGAAGGGTATCGACCGATGGTCGGGGTCGATGGCGCCCGCATCGCAGTGGACGTGCGAGGCGCAGCGGGCGCGGCCTGCACCCTCGAACCCGGCAGACCGGTTCCGGAAGTAGAGCATCGTACGGCTAGGTACGGGCCTCCGATGATGCGGCCGCGTGCCGCACAACGCTCGCCTCCGCCCTCGGTGGGTCTTCGCTGCATGCCCCCGACAGTGCAGCGACGAGGAACAGGTACGTCGAGAGAAACCCGAAGCGATCGGGTAGAGATCGGGCCTTACTGCCCCACTCCCGGGGTGTGCTAGGCCCATGCCAGGGTGGTTGCCGAGACGCTCACACACGGATATTCATCCGGTGCCCGAGCAGGTACAGGGCGCATGCACCCGAAAGGCGGGAACCTCGAGAGGTGTGACCGGACTCGGTAGTCGCCCTCGCGGCAGCGGGAGTGCCTTCGCGCTCTCTGTGTGCCGCAGTCAAAAATCTTGTCTCCAAGAAACTTTCGAGCCTAGACAGGGCGACGTGATGGAACGATACAAGATCACTTTTGCAGATGGATCGAGCACGGAGGGGAACTTCGATTCGGACAACCAGGCGATCGTGGCTGCGACGTCAGCCAACGGAGGGACCAGCCAAGGGCTGTCCGTGCAGCGCTACGACCATCGTGGAGAGTTGCTGACCACGAAACTCCCGCTGGGCGGGCATCGCGGAACCCGATGTTCTCGTGCACCGAATCGTGGGGGCGGCATCCCCAACCACCGCTGACGGCGCGTTTCCCGGGTTCCGAGTTGGGTAACAAGCGGGGGATGGTGAAGGAGCAGAACATGGAATTCAGTGACCTCGATGTCGTGGTGTGGACCGAATCCGAGGAACGCGAAGCTTGGTGGCGCGGCGTCGTGGGAGTACGTACGATGCCCTCTCCTCACGGCGACCAAGACCCGCGAACCGCTGGCGAGGGATCGGTGTTTCGAACACACGTCAAGAAGGATTCTCCACGCAGCGTAATCACCGATCCGTAGGACAGCGGTGGATCCCATTGCATGTTGACGGGAGTGTTCCAGCCGCCGGCCCCCGAAGGCATCCAGCGATCTCACAAGAGTCGGTGCCGTAACGATCCACCGTCCCACTATGGCTTGGCGTTTCCACCCGAAATAATCCCCCGGGAAAATGTTTCGAGCGAGAGCGAAACGGGCACGCGAAATTGCTCGCCAGCTGCGGGTACGCCGCTCAGTAGTCGACGAACGTCGAGCAGGAACCGCTGGCGTGGCCGATTCGTTGACGGCATTCTGCAGCGGTCACGCCACGACAGGGTCGTGGTCGGGGCGGGTATCGGACGCGGAGGAAATGCCATGGTAGAGAGACCCGCTCCACTCGGCCACTTCACTGCCGGGGCACCGACACTCGGGGTGGAGGAGGAGTTCCTCCTCTCCGACCCCCACACCGGCCGGCCGAGCCTGCGCAATACCGAGGTTGCAGCCGCCGGGCAGGAGCTCGGTATCGACCTTCAACTCGAGCTCTCCCGCTGCCAGGTCGAAACCTCCACCTCCATCGGATCCCACATCCGAGATCTCCGTGACCAACTGTGCGAATCGCGCGCCGTCGCCGCCGACGCTGCCGCACATACCGGATGTCAACTCCTCGCGGTGGGAACCTCAATGTACGACCCACCCCCGGACTCGATCACCGCCACACCGCGATATCAGCAGATGGCTGAGCAGTTCGGTGCCCTCACCACCGGCGTGATGTGCGGCTGCCACGTGCACGTCGGTGTGGAGGACCGTGAACAAGGGGTGCAGGTCATCAACCACCTGCGCCCGTGGTTGCCGACGCTGCTGGCGTTGACTGCGAACTCACCGATCAGTGCCGGCGTCGACACCGGCTACGCCAGTTGGCGCCACATCCTGTTCGGACGGTGGCCCAGCTCCGGGCCACCGCCGTACTTCGAGTCCGCGAACGACTACGACGACGCCGTCGCGACGATGCTCGAGACTGCAGTCATCCTCGATCCTCACATGGTCTATTGGTACGTGCGCCTATCGGATCACCTGCCCACCGTCGAGATCCGGATCAGTGACGTGCCGGCCACTGTCGAAGAGACGATGACATTTGCCGCGCTGGTACACGCCTTGGTCACCACCGCGATGCAGGCAATCAGCCGAGGTGAGTCCGCGCCGATCGTCGACCAAGACGTACTCCACGCGGCGTGTTGGCGAGCTGCCCGCGACGGACTCTCCGGACGCGGACTGGACATTGATAGGAAGCATCTGGTTCCCGCTCGCCACTTGGCCCGCCGGCTCCTGGCTCACACCGGACCGGTACTCGCCGAACTCGGCGAACTCGAGCAGGTCACTGCGTCACTTGCGTCGGTGCTCCATCACGGTAACGGGGCGATCGTGCAACACCGCACGCTGGCCCGTCGCGGCAAGGTTGCCGACGTGATCGACGTGGCCGCGCGCCGCACATTCGAAGGATGTGTCTCGCAGAAGGGGGTGGTGGTGAAGTCCGGGCCGTCGGCACAGTAAATCCGTGGGTGCGGCACCAGGTAGGCAACCAAGGACCATCGAGAACCGAAGGGGGATCGCCATGCCCGGTAAGGGATCGGATCCACATCTCAAAGACCAAGAACTCTACGAAGACCTGCGCGAGCAGGGCGACTCCAAGGAAAAGGCGGCCCGAATATCGAACGCGGCCGCCAGCCGAGGGACGCAAGAGCGTGGCCAAAAAAGGCGGCGAGGGGGCCTCCTACGAGGATCGAACGGTACCCCAACTGAGGAAACGCGCCAAGGAGATCGGACTGACCGGGTACTCGTCGATGAACAAGAGTGAACTCGTCAACTTGCTCCGCAATCACTGATCGTCAGGACGGTCTTCCCTTCTCGGCGGATAATCTCAGCCAGCCACAGACCGGGGGTGGTATGCCTTCCCGACCTACCCGCAAACTGCTCTGGTGCGTAGTCAACTGCCGTCGGTCTCGTCGGCGCCCTCCGCCTGATTCGGTTGCCGCGGCGCGTGGTGGAATCGGTTCTCCGGGTCGGAGTCCGGATCCTCGGCCGGGTCGTAGGGTTGTTCGGAGGGACTCGGTTCGTGAACATTGTTCTCGGTCATGCATCCCGGATTCCCCCGGACGCCTTACCGAAACGATCGCGGTAGGAGGTTTGTCAGGCCCCCGCGCGGGCATTCCCCCATCACTTCTCTGACGGGTGTGGTGAGTGCGATGAGGATCGTTGTGGTGATCGTCCTGGTATGGCTGATCGTGGGCGCGGTCGCGGCAGGTCAGCGTGGGTACTTCAGCAACACTTCCGAAACCAGTTGCGCGAGTGCCGGTACGATCGCGGTTACCGTAATCGCGGGACCGCTGAATTACCTCGGGGTCAATCCGAAGATCTCGAATTGCACTCTGCCCCAACCGAGTCCGTGAACGCACGGGTGCAGAGACGATGTGCATCGTGAAAGTCCGTGAATTGGTGAGCGCGCTCGGGGGCCCGCTCGGGGGCCACAGTGCTTTCGGCACAAACGTGCCTGCTTCCGGACCGGCAGTGGACGACCAGGAAACGGACTGACGATGAGCGCTGCGGAGTCCGGTCATCCACCCGAGTCGCCCGAGAGCCCCGTGCAGATTGCGGAGGCGGATCATCCCGACGAGGACGCCGACTGGGATCGGCAAGCTCGCAACGAGACCGAAACCCAACGACTGGACCGTAATTGGGGGAGCCTGCTGCAGGAGTTGCGGGTGGTGCAGACCGGTGTCCAACTGTTGACCGGTTTCCTGCTGACGCTGCCGTTCCAGCAACGGTTCATCGAACTGTCGGCGTTCGAGCGCGGCGACTACCTGGCGACCGTGTTCTTCTCGATCACGGCCACGGTGCTGCTTATCGCTCCGGTGGGAATGCACCGCATCCTGTTCCGGCAGCGCAAACTGCGCACGCTGGTGACCTCGGCGCACCGACTCGCTCTGTGTGGACTTCTCATGCTCGGATTGGCGCTGGCCGGCGTCGTGACATTGATCGTCGGAGTCGTGTTGGATCCGGCCGTCGGCGCGGCGGCCGGTGTGAGTGCGGTCCTGATATTTGCGTTCTTCTGGTTGCTGCTCCCGTGGAGGTTGCGGCGGCGCTGATCTGTAGCTCAGCTCGGTAGCGTCCGGCCGCCGTTCGACGTGTGCCTTCCGAGTAGTGCGTGGGCAGCAGATCGGATGTGAAGAAGAAACATAGGACGGCCCGGTCTCGTGAGCGGCTCGCCCGTGCGGTGCGTAAGCGGATCCGCCCGGTATCCGACTCCCCAATGTCGGCACCGCAATCTGTGGACCGGAATGTACATCGGCCCCGTCGGCGAGCAGCGACAACGGGATCTCGTCGAGAACGGTTGGACGTCACCCGGATGGGTATGCAGGTCACTGTCCAGATGGTCCGGTAAGCGGACCCGCGACCGGACCAGCACACAAAGGAGAAGCCGATGGGTGCCGTCGACAAGGCGAAGAACAAGGCCGAAGAATTGGCCGGCAAGGCCAAGGAGAAGGTCGGGCAGGCGACCGGAGACAAGGACACCGAAGCCGAAGGGAACAAGGATCAGGCCAAGAGCAACGTGAAGCAGGCAGGGGAAAAGGTCAAAGACGTCTTCAAGGATTGATTCCCGTCGGTGCCCGGCCGGTTCATCGACGAACCGGCCGGGCAGGAACACGGTGCCGAACCAACACGGGTGCCGAACCGCCGTCCTACCAGGACTGTTCGTCGCAACAGCGATCGTGGGTTGGGTCGAACGAAACGCCTGAAGTCGCCGAGCCGGGACACGTCGGCAAGGCAGGTCCCGGGGACCTGTCCAGAAGGCGGCGGAGTTGAGGCGGCGGAGTTGAGGCGGCGTGAGGCGGCGGCAGAGGACCTGGCACGGGGTTCGGGACCGGGTTCAGGCGGAAGCGGCGGAACGGGCGGCACCGGTACGGGACTGGGCTCGGGCGGAAACGCAAAGACCGAATCGGGAAAGGGCAGGACACACTTTTCTAACGTCACACCCGGAAACTGACCACCCCGAAGCAGACAGGAGCCGCGATGGACACCCCCACCGGTGACCGGCGCAGCCCGAGAGCGGCCCGGCTGCTGCCCGCACTCGTCATGGCGTCGATCCTGCTCGGCGCGTGTACCTCCGAACCGTCGCCGTCTGACAGTGGCCCGCTGCCGTTGCAGCCGGTCGCGGAAATCGCTCTCCCCGGCGACAATTCACGCTTCGACTACGAGAGCCTCGACTCCGATCAGGGACTGTTGTTCATTGCACACCTCGGCGCGAGCGAGGTCATCGAGGTCGACATCAACACCCAACAGGTAGTTCGGGTGATCCCGAACCTCTCCCAAGCGCACGGGGTCCTCGTCGTTCCCGAACTGCGCCGGGTCTACGTCACCGCCACCGGCGAGAACCGCCTGGTGATCCTCGACGAAGACAGCGGCGCCGTGATCGGGCAGGCCGCCACCGGAGATTATCCGGACGGGATCGGGTACGACCCGACGCGTGGTGCGGTGTGGACCACCAACGAATCCGGTGGCACCGAGACTGTCATCGACGCCGTCACCGCGCAGGTACGCGGCAGCGTCGATCTCGGCGGCGAGGTCGGGAACGTCGCCTACGACCCGGTCGACGACCAGATGCTGGTCGTCGTGCAAGGGAAGGGCGATCTCGCCGCCATCGACCCCGGAACGCTGGCCGTCACCCGCAGGCTCGAGTTGCCCGGCTGCCGCGGCGGCCACGGACTTGCGCTCGACCCCGAGGCTCGGCTGGCCTTCGTCGCTTGTGAAGGCAACGCCTCCCTGCTCACCGTCGACCTGGCGACCTGGCAGGTCACCGGCACGAACACCGTCGGCACGCAACCCGACGTCCTCGCCTACGACCAAGGCGCGCAACGCCTGTACGTCGCCACCGAAAGCGGCACCGTCAGCGTGCTCGACCAACAAGGCGGACATCTCACCGCGATCGGGTCCGGTCACCTGGCCGACGAAGCTCATGTCGTCGCAGTCGACCCGAACACCCACCACACCTACTTCCCGGTGCCCGTCGGGGCGGGCGGCCATCCCGCACTCCTCGAACGCTCGCCGTCGCCCTGAAACTGTCGGCGACACTGCACGACCGCTGCGTGACCCGGCGATTCGCCGGCATGCACGGTTACGGGCCTGAGTTGCAAGCGGATTCGACGCCGTCAACCAGGCGTATGAGGGCGAATCCGATTCCTTGGGTCGCCGCACTCTCAGCGATGTCAGCCGGCCGAGATGTCCCGAGCCCCGAGTCCCGAGTCCCGAGCCGGAGATGCTCGACATGATAAACCGCCTCGTCGAGAAGTTGGGCGACGTGGTTGTCGTACAGGCTGTAGACGATGCTTCGCCCGGTGCGGGTTCCGGTGACGAGCCTCAGGGCGCGCGGAAGTCGAAGTTGATGGGAGACAGACGATTGCGTCATTTCCGCATCGTCGGCGAGGTCGTTGACCACCACCGGCCCTGAGTGAAGTCTTGAGAGGATCAGCAGCCTGCTCGGTTTAGCGTCGTGGGTGGGGGAGTTGGGGTTCGTCGGGACTAGGAATCTGTCGGGATGTCGGGCGAATGGGGTGGGCTGATTCGCTACTTTCGAGGTGCGCTGACCTGCGGTGATGACATGTCCCGGTGGTGGGTGCTCGGCGAGTCGGCTGGGTGCCGGCGGTGGGGTGCCGGCTGGGCTCGGGTCGATCGCTCGGCGAGTGCCGGCTGCGGGTGGGGAGCTGCTGTTGCTCGTCGATTCGGGTGTGCGGTGGGCGTGTGGAAGCCGATTTTCGGGTGTTTTTGAATGTTGTTGGTTGTCAGAAACTTTGGGTGATCGCTTGGCGGGTAACCGATTCCGAGGGGCACGCATGGAGGCGTTTTGGTGAGGCTCAAATTCTGTTGTGATAGTAGCTATTTCGACGCTTCTTGGTTGTGTGTCGTTTTGTGGTTGGGGGTGATCTTGTGGGTTGAGGTCAGATACGTCGATCAGAATTTTGGCGGCGCGTTATCGACTCCAACCAGTGCGACGATCCACAGATGGATGGGAGCCGCGACGAACACGACTGTGGCAGCTCCATCTGTCCCGCCGAACTGGAATCGATAAAGGAGACCATCTGGAACCTTCTTCCCGCTCGTGTGGGTTGTTGCCAGCTGTGAGAGCTATTCGGTGATGGGCGGGCTGAGGTACAGTTTTTGAGGCTGTGAGCTGGGGTGATGGCATGTCCCGGCAGGATTCAGAACTCGTCCGTCGGGAGGTCGCCAGCGCTTTGTAGCCGGCACCCATCGGCAGCCGGCGCCAAGTCGTCGGCAAGTTCGGTGGTTGCGTGTATTTTTGCGTGCAGTGGTGCACGCATGGTTGCGTGCACAGTCATTTGCTGGTTTGACCTGGGATGATGACACCGCGACCGTGTGGGTGCAGAAGTTTGTGTTCCTGGACTTAGTAGGGTCGGGCGATGGGTCTGATCGGAAGGCTGAACAGTTTTTCAATGAGTCGCATCCGTGGAGTCGTAACGACTTCTACATTCCGTGGGTACTGCGGCAATGGGAGGAGACACCGCATTCGAGCGCTCTTTCGGATCCGGAAGAGCCGGATTAGCTGTGGGGAGACTGTTGAACTATCTCTCTCACAACGCATTCCGAGAAATCACTTTTTCGAGAACGAGTATCGCAGTTGGTGATGAGGCGCTCGATTCCGAGTGCAGTTCCAGGTCCATTCGATCGACGAGTTGGCGAACTAAATACAACTCGAAGGAATACGGATCCGGGGGGATCTGCGACCCCATTCTCGTTGCAAGCATCACGCGCAGCACGCCGGTCTGCAGCGCGCACTGACACTTGAGTACATTGTCCCGTGCGGCGTGGCTGAGCAAGAAGATCGCGGCTTCGTTGATTGCCAGCATGAGGTCCGCCGTGGTGTCGGCATCGACGCCGCAGTCGCGGGTGAGCTTCGCGATGAGCTCCCGTAGTGCTGTGGTCGTGAATGGTGCTGGGTGAGTAGGGATTTCTATTGTTGATCGGTAGAGCATCCTCATGTCTCCAGGTCGGTGAAGAATCGTCGGGAATCGGTAGAGGTCGTCTCCGCTGTCAGGAAGAGGTGACGGTTGCGCGCTTGGTCCCGAATGGGCCTGCTGTCCGGGGTCTTCGGGATTGACGGTCAACTCCAATTTTCGGGGTACGCCTCGCGTTCTCGCGGCGGACTCGGTTGGTTGCGGCCCATGCCGGGATCCACCTTGAGGTGAACGTGTGCGGTCCGGGACGCCGTCGAGACGCCCCGGGACATGCACCTCGCCGAGATCGTGCTGCGACAGATGCCGCGTTAGCTGACTCGCCACTCCGCATCTGTCCGGATGTTCACGACTGCCGGGTCATGCGGTGAATTGGTCTCGTAGATCCCGCTTCTTGAACTTGCCGGTCGCGGTTCGCGGAATGGTGGAGACGAACTCGAAACGCTCGGGCAGTTGCCACCGGGCGAACTCGCTCGAGAGGTGCTCACGAAGCTGTTCCGGATCGGCGGTCATACCGGATCGCAGGACGAGCACCGCCAACGGCCGTTCACCCCACTTCGTATCGGGCACGGCGATCACCGCGGCCTCCGCCACCGACGGATGCGCCATCAGGTGATTTTCGAGATCGACCGAGGAGATCCACTCGCCACCCGACTTGACGAGGTCCTTGGAGCGGTCGCAGATCCGGATGCAGCCGCGGTGGTCGATGCGGACGATGTCCCCGGTGCGGAACCAGCCGTCATCGGTGAAACTGTCTGCGCCCGTGCCGTTGTGGTAGCCGGACGCCACCCACGGGCCACGCACTTCGAGCTCACCCATGGCGACGTCGTCCCATTCGATGAACCCGTCGTCCTCGTTCCGGGCGCGGATGTCGAAGAACGGCATCGCGACACCCTGTCGGGCCCGGAAGTCATATTTTGTGTTGTCGTCGCAGTTTTCGAGGTCTGCCGGGAGGCGGCTGACGGTGCCCATCGGAGAGGTCTCGGTCATGCCCCAGGCCTGCACGACCCTCAGTCCGTGGCGGTCGAATCCCTCGAGCAAGCTGCGTGGAGCCGCTGCTCCGCCGACGATCAACCGGTCGAGGTGGCGCAAATCCCAACGCTGCGGTTGCGCGTCGAGGGCGTCGAGCATCGTCATCCACACGGTCGGGACTCCCGCGGTCATGGTGACCTTCTCGGTTTCGATCAGGTCGAGGATGCTGACGGCGTCGAGTTTCGGTCCGGGTAGCACCAGCCTGGCGCCTAGGAGTGCGGCGGCGTAGGGAAGTCCCCAGGCGTTGACGTGGAACATCGGTACTACTGGCAGCAGGGTGTCCTGCGTCGATACGCCGAGTGCGTCGGGTAGTGCGACGGCCATCGAATGGAGCACGATCGCACGGTGGGAGTACACGACGCCCTTGGGTCGGCCGGTGGTGCCGGACGTGTAACACATTGCGCCGGCTTGCCGTTCGTCGATGAGAGGCCAAATCATTGGTTCGGCGGTAGCGATGAGGGTTTCGTAGTCGAGCATTCCCGCCGGCGCCGGTCGATCGTGGGCAACGACGATGACATGGTCGAAGTGGTGTGTGAGTCGGAAGCTGTCGAATACCTCGAGTAGGGATTCGTCGACGACGATCACCCGGTCCTGGGCGTCGCCGACGATGAAGGTCAGCTCGTCCGCGTGCAGGCGCGGGTTGAGGGTGTGCACGATCGCTCCCATTGAGGGAACGGCGAAGTACATTTCGAGGTGCTCGGCTTGGTTCCACAGCAGGGTTGCGACTTTGTCGCCGTCCCCGATGCCGAGGTCGGCCAGGGCGGTCGCCAGCCTTCGTGCCCGGCGTGCGCATGCGCCGAGGGTGGTGCGGGCGATGCTGCCGTCGGGTCGGCGTGTTACGACGTCTTTGGTGCTGTGGAATTGTTCGGCGCGCTCGACCACAGCGGTCAGTGATAGGGGGTAGTCGTCCATGGTCAAGCCATTGGTCACGTGGAACTCCTGGGTGGGGGTGGGGAGAAAAATTCTGCGGCCGCGGATCTGTCGCTGATCTCGGAACGTGGCCTTCCGGGCGGTACGAACCGCCCGGAAGGTGGGGCACGAAACCTGGTTTCGTGCCCCACGGTGTACACGAGCCGGACTGCTAGGCGTGGTGGGTGAAGCCGACCTGGCCGGGGCGGCGGTTCGGTGCGTAGCCGAGTTTCGCCAGAGTCTCGTCCGCGTCTCGGTAGGTCTGCCCGATCTTGTAGATGTCGTGGGCATCCTTGCCGGTGGCGACCTCGCGGCCGAGTTCACCAGCGATGCGAACCAGTTGTTGGATCTGTTGAACCGACGTCATCTTCTGCGGGCTCCCTGATTGCTTCAGAGCCCGCTTGAGGTCACCGACAAGCCGGTTACCTCCTGATTCGGGTCAGGATGTCGAGGACGTTGCCGTCCTGATCGAACGCGTCATGCTACAGCAGGCTTGATGAACACCGTGATGAACAGTTCGTCGAAATGCCGCCTGAGTCGGCGGCAGTAGTCTCGCCCGGACCGGATGCATCAGGCACGGAAGCGTCTTGCCTGTCACTTCGATCTCGGGTTCACAATCATTCGATCTTGCCGAGCAAGGGGGTGAGCGGTTGGAGCACACATGCAGTGCGCGATGATCATCCCCGATGAAACCGACTTTTTCGTTGACGACACGAATCGCGTCATACCACGGCACTCTCAAAACTTGACAGTGCAGTCGCTATGCGTACAGAGCGTCGAACACGTCGCCGTACTTCTCGTGGACGACGCGCCTCATGATCTTGAGGCTCGCGGTCATTTCGCCGCCTTCCGGAGTCCACTCCGTCGGAAGCACCCGGTAGCGCTTGATCTGTTCCACCCGAGCGAGATCCTGGTTGGCGATCTCCACCGCGCGGTCGATCTCCGCGACTACGCCCGGATGCGAAGCCAACTCCGATGGCGATGCGACGACGATTCCCTGCGAAGCCGCCCACGCCGTCGTTGCATCCAGGTCGAGCACGATCAGGGCGACTACGTAGGGCCGACGATCACCGTAGGCCAGCGACTGACCGACCAAGGGATGCTTGGTCAGCAGCGCCTCGAGCGCGGCCGGGGCAATGTTCTTTCCGCCCGACGTGATGATCAGGTCTTTCTTGCGATCGATGATGTAGAGGTGTCCGTCCTCATCGATCCGTCCGATATCACCCGAGTGCATCCAGCCCTCGTCGTCGGTGACGGGGAGCACGGATCCATCGTCCTGGAGGTATCCCGACGCCACGATCGGGCCGCGCACCAGGAGTTCGCCATCCTCGAGTAGTTTGATTTCGGTGCCCCGGATCGGGCTGCCGACCGAGCCGAAGCGGAAGTCGGTTTCGGTCGTCGATGTGGCGACGCCGGTAGTTTCGGTCATGCCCCAGGCTTCGATGATCGCGATTCCCTGCTCCCGGAAGTATTCCTGTACGTCCACCGGTAGCGGCGCGGCGGCGCTGCAGGCCCAGGTGACCTGGTCGAGGCCGACGTCAGCGAGCGATGACTCCGGTCGAGCACGCAGTGCTGCGGCAAGTTTCTCCCAGATTCTGGGGACGCCGAAGACGCTGGTCGGGCGCGTCTGGAGGAGTACGCCGACCAACTGGCTCGGGTCGGGACAAAACGTCAAGTAGCCGGCCTTGTGGATGGCCATGTAGACCGAGATCATACGTTCGGCAATGTGCGCCAACGGCAGATAGCAGACGCTGCGGAAATGCTGGGGTATTGGCGCCCCGGCATCCCAAGCCTCGGCGTTGGCGATTACGTTGCGGTGAGTGAGCAGCACGCCTTTGGGGATGCCGGTGGTGCCGGAGGTGTAAATCAGTGTCACCGGATCGTCCGCGGTGATCTCCCGCCAACCGGCCTCGAACGTGTCGAGGTCCGTCTCGTCCGTTACGACGTCCGACCACGTCACGAAGCGTTCGTCGTCGGCCACACAGGCTTCGGGATCGAATACGACCACACGCTCGAGTCCGGGCAACTGGTCGAGAACCGGCAGCCAGCGTTCGACTTCACCGGCACCTTCAAGTACGGCTACCTTGGCCCCGCTGTGGTTGGCGACGTACGCAATCTGGGAGGACGGCATCGTGCCGTACACCGTCGCCGGTAGCGCACCGAGATGCACGAGCGCCTGGTCCGTCAACCAGTGTTCGGGGCGACTGGACATCATGATCGCGACGCGATCACCCTTGCTCACTCCCAGCCGGGACAGTCCGAGCGCGATCTGGGCGATACGGGTCCGGGTCTCGCTCCACGTCAAGATGCGTCCGTCGTGGGACAGCGCGGGCATATCCCCGTACTGCTCGGCGTTGCGGTGTAGTAGTTCGGGAATCGTCGACATTGCAGAACCTTTCGTTAAAGGTGCGGCCGGAGCGCGCTTGGGTCGGATCGAACAAAAAACGAACAATGCACTAGCCGGCAGTCACCGACTGCTGAGTAGTTGTGGTGGTCACGCTCCGGAGGTAATCGGTCCGCCGAAGGAAGCGAGTGCGCAGCCAGTACGACAACGTCGACTTCGGCCACAAGAGCGTGTTACGCCCGGTGACGGGATCCTGGTACCAACTCTTACAGCCGCCGGCCTGCCACACGGTCGACGAGAGCCTCCCTTGCAGAAACTGGTTGAAGCGGTCCTGGGCATCCTGACGCACCTCGATCACGCCTCGGCGACCGGCGTATCGCAGGCACCGCTTCATGTACCTGGCCTGGGCCTCGATCATGAAAACCTGCGAGTTGTGCCCGAGGCCTGTATTCGGGCCGCACAGCAGGAACAGGTTGGGGAATCCTGCCACCGTCGTCCCCAGATACGCCTCGGGGCCCGACGCCCACTGCGAACCGAGTGCGACGCCGTCGCGTCCGCGAATCGGGACCCGGCTGAGGCTGTTCTGCGCATCGAAGCCGGTTCCGAAAATGATGACATCGGCATCGTATTCGGTTCCGTCCGTATCGATTACGGACTGCGCACGAACCTCTCCGATGCCGGCGGTGACGACGTCGACGTGCGGCTTGGCGAGTGCCGGGTAGTAGTCGCTGGAGATCAACAGTCGCTTGCAACCGATCTCGTAGTCCGGGGTAAGTTTTGCCCTCAGCTCGGGGTCACTGATCTGCTTCGCGAGGTTACCCGACGCCAACGCCTTGGTGGGCCCCATCTTCGAGGTATCGGAAACGAATCCCTTGGCACGCTTCTCGTGAATCCAGAACAGACGAGCGCGTCGGTTCCATCGCTTGATCGGGTTGCGGCGCATCTCTTCTCGTTCTTCCTCGCTGAACGCGCGGTTGAACTTGGGGGCGATCCACGGGGCGGTCCGCTGGAAGAGCGTGAGCGTTGCGGTTTGGTCGACGATTGCGGGAACGAACTGGATCGCACTCGCCCCGGTGCCGACGACGGCCACCTTCTTACCCTCGAGATCGCACGAGTGATCCCAGTGCGCGGAATGGAAGACCGGGCCCTGAAAGTTTTCGAGGCCGGGCAGCTTCGGGTAGGAAGCGTGGTGAAGTAGTCCCATTGCGGAGACCAAGAATCGCGCTCGGTACACCGAGCCGTCCGCCGTCTCGACCGTCCAGGTACCGTCTTGCTCGTCCCAGACTGCACCGATAACTTTGGCGCCGAAACGAATACGCTCGGTGATCCGAAGCTCGGCGCTCGTGTCACGGAGGTACTCCAGGATCTCCTGCTGCGGCGCGAAGAGATACCGCCAGCCCGGGTTCTGCCGGAAGGAGAACGAGTAGAGCGGTGACGGGATATCGCACGCACACCCGGGGTAGGTGTTCTCGCGCCAGGTGCCACCAACGTCGTCGCCCTGTTCGAGGATCAGATAGTCGAGTCCGCCCGCGCGGGAGATCGTCGCGGCCGCCGCGAGGCCGGAGAATCCGGCGCCGAGGATGAGCACGTCAGTCCGTGTCGAATTACCTTGTGTGCTTTCAGAAGTCATAGTCGATCCTGTTCAAATTGCGACTCTAGTGGCGCCGGCGTCGGGACAGACTGTCCGAGCGAGCGATAGATGGCATCTACGAGGGCCTGCCCGCGCTCGTTGAGCAGCGTTCCCGGGCCCTGCTTGTTCATGGTGTAGCCGACGCTGAGGCCGAGTGCGGGGTCTGCAAACCCGATCGAGCCACCCGATCCACAGTGGCCGAAGGCATTGCTACCGATCCGCATGCTCTGGCCGGCGCCAAGTTGCGCAGTGTTGTCCATCGACAGCATGAATCCGCCGCGGAATCTGGTCCGCATCAACAGTGTTGCGTCGAATCCGTCGGACATGCGCATCTCTTTCGCCGAAGACGACTCGGGTTCGGCGAGGCACCGAACGGCGGGGTCCCGAAGGGCGTTCGCGTACATCTTGGCGAGGCCCTTTCCATTGGTGACACCGTTTGCCGCGGGAATTTCCGCCGCCCGGCCGGCACGGGTGTTCACCCCCGCACGAGCCCAGTTTCCCGAGTTGAACACAAAGAGGTTCGGGATCGAACCACGTTGGTGGAGTGCGGCATCGAGGAACGGCGTCGGGGCGACCTCACCGTCGATCCCCTTCACGATCGGAGCGACACGCGGTTCGATTTCCGGCGGTAGTCCGATCCAGAAGTCGAGCCCTTGCGGACCCGCAATCTCTGATGCAAAGAACGTGCCGATCGTGGAACCGGCGACCCGGCGCACGACTTCACCGAGCACAAAACCGAAGGTCACCGGGTGGTAGCCGTGCTGCTCGCCGGGCAGCCAGAACGGCGCCTGGTCCGCGATCCGGCCGGCCATGAACTCCCAATCCTCGAGCATCCCGGATCCGAGCGGCTCACTGAGCACCGGAATCCCGGCGGAATGATTGAGCAACATTCCGATGGTTATGTCGCCCTTGCCATTCGCGGCGAACTCAGGCCACACCTGCGCCACCGACATGTCCTCGCGGAGGTCACCGGATGCCAGGAGTCGGTGGACACACAGTGCGACTGCAGCTTTGGTGGCCGAGAATACGACACTGACCGTGTCCTGTTCCCACACTCGCCCCGTCTCGGGATCGGCGACACCACCCCACAGGTCCACGACCGGCTTGCCGTCGACGAGCACATGCAGGGACGCTCCCACTTCACCTCGCTCGGCGAAATTCCGATCGAACTCCTCTGCCACCGCAGCGAAGGCCGGGGCTGCAACGCCTCTCATCAACGTTGCAGCTCCCGCTGGATCGCAATTCGTCATTGCGACAGCTCCTTTCACGATTGACGACGGGGAACGACGGATCAGCGGTAGAGGCCCTGGGTGTTGATTCCCGCGCCCCCGTCAACTCGCAACGACTGGCCGGTGATGGCGCCGGCGCCGGACGACATCAGGAACAACACCGACGCCACTACCTCGTCCACCTCGACCAGTCGTTTCATCGCGACGTTGCGCAGCACCCGATCCCGCGTCTCTGTCGGCATCGAGAGAACCTTGGGGGTCGCGACCAATCCGGGGACAATTGCATTGACCCGGATACCGGAATCTGCCCATTCGGCCGCAAGCGTGCGGACCAACCCGAGCACTCCCGCCTTGGCAGCCCCGTATGACACCTGACCGGGAAGACCGTCCAAAGCCCCCGTCGAAGAGAACAGGACCAGATTCGCCTGATCACTATCGGCCAGCGCAGCATAGGCGGCCTGAACGGTCCAGAACTGGGACAACAGGTTCGACTCGATGTCCTGACGGAAGATACTGGGAGAGAAAGACTTTGCGCGGTGTAGGGTCGCGACGCTGGCTGCTGCGCCGATCAGGCAGTCCAGTCCCCCGAGTTGCGACACTGCTCGTTTCACTGCCTCCGCCGCTGCAGCCTCGTCGGCGAGGTCGGCCTCGAAGAGCGGGATCGACCGGAGGCCTTCCGGCAGCGCCGTCCCCGGACGGTCGATTCCGGCGACCTCACAACCGAGCGCAGCCAGGGCGCCGATCAGTGCGGCGCCGATCCCTCCGGCCGCGCCGGTGACGATGACCTTCGTCCCGGGTCCGGGGGCTGTTGCGGGACTGACTGATGTTGACTCCATGACGGACGAGTCTCCCTATCAATATCTACTTGCTGGATGATGTTTGCGCACAGAGTGATTGGGTCGATTGTTTGATCGACCGATCGAATGGGCATCAAGTTACCCACGTCACTATGCGCCTGTCAATGGGCTGGCCATCATCCCCCTTGTTGAGTTGCCGAAGGCTGGAAGCGACTTAGCTCAAAGGGTGGACATTTACGCCATCGTGAAGATAAAGTGAATTTACTTTACCAATGAAGGAGAAACCATGTACGAGACTCTGCTGTATTCCGTTACCGGTCCGGTTGCCACGATCACGTTCAATCGCCCCGAGCGTCTGAACACCATCGTTCCTCCGATGCCCGATGAATTTCAGGACGCCATGACCAGGGCGAACCGCGACTCCGAGGTCAAGGTCGTCGTCGTCCGTGGCGCAGGCCGATCATTCTGTGCCGGATACGATTTCAGTGGCGGTTTCAAGCATTGGGAAGATCAGATGAACACCGACGGAGAGTGGGACGCGGGCAAGGATTTTGTGATGGCGACCGCTCCATCAGAATCCCCGACGCAGAAGTTCATGAGTATCTGGCGCAGCCCGAAGCCGGTTATTGCTCAGATCCATGGCTGGTGCGTCGGCGGTGGGAGCGAAATGGCCCTCGGCGCGGACATCGTCATTGCCTCCGAGGACGCTCGAATCGGTACGCCGTATGCTCGCATGTGGGGTTGCCACCTCTCCGGCATGTGGATCTACCGGCTCGGGATGGCCAAAGCGAAGGAGTACGCACTGACTGGCAAAGCAGTGTCTGGCGTCGAGGCGGAGCGTATCGGCCTGATCAACAAGGCTGTTCCGTTCGAGGATCTCGAAGCTGAGGTAGCCAAGATGGCCGCCCAGTTGGCGAGCATTCCCGTTTCCCAGCTTTCGGCCATGAAGCTGATCGTCAATCAGGCCTACGAGAACCAGGGGCTCGCGAGCACCCAGATGCTCGGCCCGATTCTCGACGGCCTGATGCGCAACACCCCCGAAGCGAAGAAGTTCATCACCATCGCCGAACAACAGGGCGTCGCAGCGGTTGTCGCGGAGCGGGATACACCGTTCGGTGACTACAGCGCTGCGCCGGCCGACGAGCAACCGAACCCGAACAATGTCATCCACGTCTGACAAAACCACCCGCTACGGGCGGACGGCCCGCGGTGACGCCACCCGATTGAGGTTCATCGCGGCCGCCCGCGCGGAACTTCTGGAGACGGGAGGGACCCTGGAGGTTGCAAAGGTCGCGGCACGCTCCGAGACATCTCCAGGGTTGCTCTACCGGTACTTCGGCGCAAAGGACGGTCTGGTCGCCGCTGTTGTTCACGGCTTCTACGACTCCTACGACGACGCCGTCTTCGCGGTCCCGGTATCGCCGGAACTCGGCTGGACCGAGCGTGAGCGCTTGCGCCTGTCCCGCGAGATAGATTTCCTGTTCGAGGACGGGCTCGCGCAGATCGTCATGGGTCGGCGAATGCGCGAACCGTCAGCCGCTCAAGCGGATGCAGAACGCCTCGCCGCCCAGATCGACATGGCCGCACGCAACGTCGCGTACGCACAGCGCAACGGCGAGGTTGATCCCGCGGTCGATGCACGCCTCGTCTCTGCGGCGTTTCTGGGAGCGTTCCGTGAGCTCATGGCCGAGGCCATGAGCCGCGAGGTGACACCCTCACGTCAGTACCTGTTGGACACCATCTGGCGACTCGGCGCCAGTATCATCCCCAGTACCTGACACATCTGAAAATTGCTTGGGGCACAGTCGATTTAACCAATAGTCGACTGTGCCCCAAGGATCAGGACCCACGAATCGTCACCGCACGTGAGGCACGTCCACGCCCGAGCGGGCGCTGGAGGAAAATTTCAAAAGATCTCGCACACAATCTCGGTCTAGCGGCCAGTGCCTCGAACGCCAGTGAAGGCTTCGACGCCGCGACTGAGCGAGACTACATTGGAGTACGCACCACCGCCCCGAGGAACCGAGGACCGGATCCGAGACGTCGTTCTCCTGCTAGATTTTTCTTTGAATGCACGCGGAACCGGATCACTGTTCACTTCGGAGGTGAAAATGGCGAGAAACCTCGGACTCGAGGCCGGCGTGGACGTGGCCGAGCAGATCAGAGTCGAAGCGGCGCGGTTGTTTCACCAACGCGGATACGGTATGACCACGATCCGCGAGATTGCCGACGCCGTCGGAATCTCGTCGTCGACGATGTACCACCACTATCGAAATAAACAGGATCTACTGTTCGCCATATCCCTGCAATTCATGCGCGAATTCAACGACGCAATACTCCCCGTCCTGACCGACTCGACACGTGCGCCGCAAGATCGCCTGGACGAAGCAATCACACTGCATCTGCAGATCAGCAGCGCACGGAACGCTGAACTGCTCAGCATTCGGGGCAACCGCGGCGCGCTCTCTCCCATCCAGTTAAAAACCATCGTGGACCTGCAGTCCACCTACCAACGTGCCGTTCGTGACACGGTGGCCGCCATCCGAGACCCGGGATCCGCGACCACCGATGTCGAGATCACGACCCTCGCACTGATGGATCTGATCAATGGGGTCTGTCAATGGTTCGACCCGTCCGGACGCCTGTCGATCGATGCGATCGCAGACCGCTATCGGAGCATCGCGCGATCGATAGTGAACTGCGCATCTGATGGGATGTTAACGACGGTTGAAAACTAGTCCAGAAACGACGGGGTGAATCGCACCGGCGAGTCCGGAGACGTTCAAGTGGAATCCGTTTGAAATTTCGTCCAATACGTTGCAGATCTTCGTAGATACGATCTACCACCGCATCGACGGACCAGGACACGTCGAACATGGGCTCGACAGCGAAAGGCAATGGCTCATGCCCGCGTGGCTCTCACTTCTGCCCGCGGTGCCAGCGGCGGCGGTGATTGGAAGTCATTGAAGTGGGGTGTCCTTCAGCGTCGTCTCGAGGTGCTCCCCGGTTTCGCGGCCCGACGTTCGGTGTTCAGATGCTTTCCCTGCTTGGGAACAGGCCGATGTACGGCAAATGGTTGTACAGCTTCGTCGTGTCCTGGATGCTTTGCGTCGGGTCGGCGTAGACGAACATGGCGTTGGCGGTATGGATGCCTCGTTCAGCGCATGCCTTCACGATTGCTGCTGCGGAGGCATCCGATTCGAGCGTGCTCTCGGCGATGAGTTCGGCGACAAGCATCGGAACATCATCGTGAATGCTGAGCAGCAGATCGTCGTCGTAGGCGTACGCCTCGTCGAGGTCAATGTTGAACCCGACACCGGCGTCGATCGCGGAGACGTCCTCGTCTTTCCAGTAGGCGTCGGGCACATCGAAGTAGGCGAAGAACTCCGCTTCAGTTTGTTCGGTCGTGCCGATCCAGAAATGCAAAGCGGAGAAGGGGGCGAGTGGTTTCGGCGGTCCATAGGTATCTACCCAGTCGAAGAGGGTGCCGGGGGTAAGTCCCTCGCGCCGTTCGATTTCGGGGAAGCCACCGGGTGGCGTCCGGTTGAATGCTTCGTCGACAAGATGCCGCTTGTACTCTTCGCTGTGCCGCGGGTTCATGAGAGGACCCTTTCGAACTCGTCGACAGACAGATTGCGCGTACGCGCGGGCGACCCGGGTAGAGGACTCGCCAGAGTGCACATAGCGGCAAGTGAACTCGCGGCTGGTCGAACGCCTAAGGTGCTGAAAGTCATGGTTTCAGGTTAGAGGGTGCCAGTGCGCGGTTGATGGATTCGCATGACGGACCCAGCTGCGGACATGCTTCCCGGTAAACGTGAATTCGGGGGATAGGCGGGCTGTCAGTCAGATCGCAGAGGCCGCTGGTCGCCGGGCAAGAATCCGCCGCTGCCAGGCTGACGTTGTCGGGACATCACGAGGACGTAGAGGTCGTCTCCCATTAGGTGAGCGTTTCGTTGCCAATCTGGTTCGTCCAGTCGGAAGTCGAGCAAGGTGATGACCTTGTCCGAACCGCCAATTGCATCGAAGTCCGGCGCTCGGCCGCGAGGAAGTGGCAGCGCACGCGCAGTTGTCGGCTCCCTGCAGCTCCGCACTCGACAGCGGTGCCGGCACCAACTGCGACACCGGCAACAACGTCGGTCAGGAGAAGTCCGACAGTGACATCTGCGGGCGCTGGCCGAGAAGCCGTCCTTCAAACGGGCAGCATCCGAACGGCGGGCAATCCTGCCGGCCGACGGCTACTTCGAGTGGTAGAAGAACGAGCACGGCAAAGCAACTCCCTACTTCCTGCACGGGAACGGTGTCCTCGCGATGGCCGGCCTCTACGAACTGTGGCCCAATCCTGATCTTCCGGAGGATGACCCGAACAAATGGCTTTGGACGACAACAGTTTTGACGAGACCAGCGCAGGATTCTCTCGGGCACGTACATAACCGATCGCCGGTCATCCTCCCGGAAACATTCTGGGAACACTGGCTCGACCCCGCCTTGACCAGTCTCGAAGACGTTGACGCGCTGATGAATTCGGTTCCCGAACCGCACCTCGAACCCTACGAAGTCGGAACCGCGGTCAACTCGCCTCGCAACAACACCCCGGAGCTCCTCAAACCGGTCTGACCGCAGCTTCTCGCTCGGCGCCGTGATAGGGGAGGGGAAGTGTCGTTTCCTATGGTCAATGCACATTTCTTGGTGGTATTGGGAGGCAATCGGGCTATCGCCAGTGGTGACGGCGCAGTCCCCATTGGGGTGGGTGAACTCCGCGTGTTGTGTGTTACTTCACGTAACAGATGTCGGAAACTGCGAAGTTTGTCCGAACCGCGTGGATGGGCCTTTCCGCTCGTCCGGTACCCGACCAACCGAACGCGACCGATTCGCGGCCGGCGCTCCGATCAGGGGCCTGCCATACAGTCACTCTGCGGGTGAGTCTGGTGTTCTGAAGGAGTGTGTAGGTCAAGAGATAAGTGGTTGGGGCGATCTCGCGTAGTTGGAATTCGCTGGTCTTCCAGTTGCTGTTGAGGTCGTTGGTGGGGTTCGCCGCGAATCGTTGTTCGAGAACTGACCAGATGTATTCGCGGCTGTAGCGTCGGCTGGAGGCTCCGGTTTCCCAGAACGTCGGGGCAGTGAGTTGGTTGAAGTCTTCTCGCGTGGTGCAGAACTCTGGTTGATGAAAGATGGGCTCTCGGCGTTTGAGCTCATTGAGAAGCTCGTGGAGTTCCGGGCGGTGGTGTGATCGGGTTCGTTCGCAGCATGGTCCACGGTGCTGAGTATCGGGCGGCGGCGCTTTGTCCGTCCAGCCTTATGTCCATGCGGAGTCGCCGAGTGGAGTTCGCGCGTACCTGAGTCATCAGATTTAGGTTGAGTGTGAGATTGTGCCGCGCTATCTGACGAGTTGCGAATGTGGGCGGCCGTGGCGGGAGGGCCTCGGCGGTGTGGTGTTCCCGCGGTGCGGTGCGGTGCGGGGGTGTTGTTGGGATGTCGGGCGCCTGGGCGTGGTGCGGGTTCACTGCTGTCGAGGTGCACCGTTTATGCGGTCTGAACTGCGGTGATGGCACGTCCCCCTTTTTTCTGTGGTGGTTGGGCAGGCTCTCGAGGACCGGGCCGCGAGTCGCGCCCGGATCGCGGAGTTCAACCCGCTGTTTCACTATCTCGAGATCATTCGAGCGCCACTGCTCGGGCAGGCCCAGCGGGCATATCACTGGTACATCGTGCTGGGCTTCACCGTTGCCGGGTGGCTGCTTGCGATCCACGCGCTCCGTAAGTACCGGGCCCGTGTGCCCTACTGGGTGTGACGTCCCGGCGCCGCCACACCGCGACGCGACGCTGTCAGTTTCAGAAGGCGATTGCACGCCAGGCGGAAGCATGATCACCGAGTCGTTCCCGATCTGGCGGCAGCTTCGATTGAACCGCTTATCAAGACACTGTCAAGGAACACATTTCGGCAGCGTGTTCGACAGCCAGTCGTGGGCTCGACAGGACAGGCACCGAAAGGCCAGCGAGTTGCTTTTCAGCGGGTGCCATACTTGCTTGGGCGAGCACAATCACATCTACCCTGCCTTCCAGAGCGAGGGTGCTCTCGCTGATGGCACGAATGTAGCCGTCCATGTCCCCGGCCTCGAACAGTGACCATGCGTGGCCAGCGACCATGAGTTCAATGCTGATCTCAGAATCCATTGCAACAGCTTCCTGAGCGATCAAATCCCGAGTGGGGCCTAGTGTTGATTCCAACGCGGCGACCACTCCGATTCGCGGCCCCATCTCGACAGCCCTGCGAGCCATCGGGCGATCGACGCGAAACACCGGTAGGCCAATTCCTGCCTTCTCCGCGATATCCCCGATGGTGGAGCAGGTGCAGCAAACTGCATCGGCACCACTGTCCTTGAGGTCATTGAGGTGAGCCCGGACAGCAGATTGCGTCATCTCGGGACCCTCTGCGCGCGCCTGAGTGAGGATCGACTCATCGACGACGTGGATGGTTCCGAGTAGCGGCCAAGTCTGGTGGGTCAACCCGTCAAACGTCGGAACGTGGACTGGCGACGTATGCAAGAACCCAATCGTGGTCATAGCAGGACCCTACTGCGGCGCTATCTATATACCTCAATGGTTGGCTTTGGCCAGGATTTGATCCGCAATCAGCGAGACTGACCGCGTGCATATCGGGGGTTCTGAGGCAACAACCCAGCGGCATTTCCAACCAACACTCGATCAACCCCAGGACTCGATTGGTTCAGCCGTCAGATTGGGAAGGACTCGATGATGATGTCGAGGTCGAAGCGATGGCCAGTGCAGTGGTCTTTTGAAGAATGCCGTTGTCTCCTGAAACTGACAGCCCAAAAGTTCACCCATGAGGCGGCAGCGTTCCAGAACTCACCGACAAGCCGGATATTGTTCGTCCGCACCGACGACAGCCCGCGTCCGCTGGCACTGAAGCTCAAGAGGTCTCGGCGGCCTTCGACACCGCCACCGTTCGAATGCTGGACTTCGAAACCGACTACCAGGATTTTCCAGATGAAAGTCTGATTTCACGGCCAGGCTGATACCGAGTTCGGTTGTACGCGGTGGGACGTGACTCGGGTGTCGAATGTCAGGCGCTGGATGACGATTTCGTCGTACTTCTTGCAGCTGTGGCCCGATTCCGATGTTCGAGCGGCGACGCCGCTCCGAAGAATCGGAGCTTAGTCGCTCTGATTGCGAGCGCCCCGTGGAGCGCTCGCCATCATCTCTGGCGGCCCGATAATCCTCTTCACGTCGGCCACCGCTTGCTCAGAGCTGAGAGGTAGCGAAGTCGATCTGCCGGCGGGCGTTGGACAGTGCGGTGACCACGCAGGTGCCGAGCGGACCGGTCCTGTCGTAGAGCGTTGCAGTGCCGATCGAGATGCCTTCGGTGGCAATAGTGTTGTCCGCGCGCAGGCCCAATTCGTAGCCGACGGGCAACCGCGACAATGTGAGGGTCATGTCCGCGTTGATGTACCCGGCACCCTCGGATCCCCAGTGGCATACGAGGTTCGTGGTGTCGCCGAGCACCGCGGCGCGTTGGAACGGCGAGATCGGTTCGCCGTCTACGAGCGCGGGCAGGCTGTACCAGGAGATTTTGCGGTCGGCGTTCTGGTTCGCCGCAAAATCGTGTGTCCACTCGCGGTCGCTGCTCTTGAACAGCGGCGGTGATCCCTGCGGAGATACGCATCCTTCCGGAGGCACAGGAAGGTCCGCCTCCGGACTCCACACCCGTCCCGCCGGCTCGGCTCCGGTGGTCAGGAACACCACCGAGGCTCGTGCCCGCACCTGCTCGTCTTGGACGATGAAAGCATCAGCGGCGGTGATCCTCGTGCCGTGCCGGACGATCTCGCTGCGTACCTCGATCGGGGCGTTCGAGACCGGCTTGAAGAGGTCCACCGTCAGCCGGGCCGGGACGAAGCCGGTCGGACAGTGAGTCTCGAGCTGGCGAGCGAGGAGACCGCAGACGGCGTGACCGCCCACTTGGGTCGGTGCCCAGGCGCTGACCGCCAACTCTTGGGCTAGGAGTAGGTCTCCGCGTTTGGTGAAGAAACTGGCCATCGTTGCTGACTTCCTTTTCAGTCATTTCATCTGCTCGAATATTCGAAATGTAACATGTTCTAGTTTTCTTCTGGGATGAATGGCGGTTGCGATCCCGATTCCAGAAATTCTGAACAGTGTTATGAGACAACACTTTCAGCGTGTATATCCGCGATGTGCGCCGTCCTCACCCCGCGCACTGACCGTGCCGTCGACGCTCCTGTGATCATGTGGCGCAGGTTTCGTTCACAGCTGCGGAAAAGGTCATCTTTGCCCGGACCTTCAGTGACAACTGTCGGTGGAAAATCTCGGAAATCGCAGGACGATCGGACAAATAGATGGAGTGACGACGAGTGGATCAGTCGCCGCCAGCTATTGCGTACCAGGGATGCTGCGGTGGCGTCTTCGTCCTGTCGATATACCGCTACCCGACATAGAGATCAGTGGATTCAGGCTCGGCTCGATCGCTGGGGCCGCGGCGATCGCGGCCCCAGCACGTTCTCATTCGACATGGTTCAGTTGGTGGAGGGGGTCCGTTCTCACGCTTGACGGCCGGTCATGTCGAGAGCGGCGAGGTGACTGAAGAGCATGCTGGTTCCAATCGGGTTTCCGCCGCCCGGATAGACGGTGCCGCTGGGTGCGGCCATCGTGTTGCCTGCCGCGTAGAGGCCCCGAATCGGATTGCCGGCGGTGTCGAGTACCCGCGCGGCGGTGTCGGTCCGCAGCCCTCCCTTGGTGCCGAGGTCGGAGATGCCGAAGGTGGCTGCGTGGTACGGGCCGTGATCAATTGCCACCAAGGGTGATTCACCGTTCGTGAACGCGCGGTCGTAGGCCTCGTCGGCGCGGTCGAAGTCCTCATCGACACCCTTGGCGACCATCGCATTGAACCGGGCAACGGTCGCGACCAGGTGATCGGCTGGTACACCGATCTTCTCGGCCAGATCCTCGAGGGTGTCAGCTGTGTGCCACAGGCCGGCCGCTTGGTACTTCTCGGTCTCGACCATGGAGAGGTTTGTGGCCCGTACCGGTGGACGCTCGCCTTCCTTGTTGTCGTAGATCATCCAGTACGGCAGGGTGACCGAGCCGTCCTGCATCTGTTCGATGACCTCACGGCCGAGGCGGTCGTAGGCCGACGACTCGTTGACGAACCGCTTACCGTCCTGATTGACGAAGATGCCGCCGGTGAACCACAGTGCAAACACCGAGCGGCCGTCCGGATGAGTCATTCCCGGAGCCCACCAGGCTTCACCCATCAGGTCGATGTCGGCACCGACTGCCATTCCAGCTTGGTGGGCCGCGCCGAGGTTGCCCCGGGGGCTTACGGTGTCGCGGGCGGTGCCGGGCACACCGTACTTCAATCGAAGCTCATCGTTGCCCTCGAAGCCGCCGGCCGCGAGCAACACGCCTTTGCGGGCCCGGATGGCGCGGCGCTCGCCGTGGTGATCGACAATCGCGCCGACGACAACACCCTCCTCGACTACGAGCTCGACAAGTGGTGCGTTCAACCGCAGGGTGGCATTCGGATACTGCGCAATTGCCTTGAGGAGTCGACCGATGAGCGACTGGGCCCCGACCAGCACGTCGGGTAGCGGAGCCCCGAGACGTTCCGTGTCGAGAGGTCCTCGCATAGACGTGCGGAGGTCTCCCACTTCTACTGCCGGAATCGGCGTCGGGACGATGTGCCGCTGGCCGTCGAGTCGGGCTTTGGGCGCTTTGCCGAAATAGTCAGGCCACGGCCGCATTTCGAACTCGAGGTTCTCATCTTGTTCGAGGTATTCGATCAACGGTGCTCCGCCGCGGACGTAGGTGTCCTGCAGTTCGCGCGGGGTGCGGTCGCCGACTACTGCGTGGTAGTACTCGAGCGCGTCTTCGATCGTGTCGTCGGTGCCGGCACGTCGAAGGACCGGGTTGCATGGGAACCACACACCGCCGCCGCCGGAGTAGGCGGTGGTGCCTCCGAACTTGTCGGTGGCCTCGACCAGGATCACCTCGAGTTCTTCTCGTGCTGCGGTATATGCGCCGGTGAGGCCGCCGCCACCGGAACCCGCTATCAGCACGTCGCATTCTTCGTTCCAGCTGACCATCGTCACTGTCCTTTCGATTGATACTGATTTCGATGGAAGAGGGCTAACGCTCGGGCGTTGTGTCAACCGAGGAGGTGCGTCTCAGTGCATCGGTTGGGAACCGTCGCCGAAGAGTTCGTACAAGAACATGAATGCCTATCATGGCGACCCGCCAACGCCCTATAGAGAACGTTTCTCGGAAACCGTTGTGTTGCAAGCATATTTCTCGGTAGATCGGATCATCTCCTGCAACGCCCGGACCGACAATAGGTCATCACACCTATTGCGACAAGCGAACTCCGAAGCGGCAGGGGAACTGCTGAGTGCGCTGGGCCGACCAGTATCGGCGTATCGGCGAAATCGAGAATCAAAACACCAGATCGCAGCGTCAAAGAAAATGCATAAACGGCGTAATCTGCGGGGCAACAATATAATTGAAGATCTGTACTACACTTCGCAAGGGCTCGTCAGAGATGAAGCGCGAGGTAGGTTGGATGAAGGCAAGGCCTGATTCGGTTCGACGAACAAGGGATCTACTCCGGGCAGCGGTGCTGCGTGGAGATTTCGTTGACGGCATCCTTCCGTGCGAGCGCGAACTCGTAGGTTCCTATTCGGTGAGCCGGGGGATCGTCCGCGAAGTTCTGACGCTCCTTCGGAACGAAGGGTTGATCGCACGGACTCAGGGCGTGGGGACACACGTAGTCGCCCCTACCGCTCACAGACGACCCGACGACGTTCAAGTCACCGCAGCATTGAAGAGCGGCGACCTCCGCAACGGGAGATTCCGTTTGACATCCTTCGAGAGCACAGTGATCTCAGCGCCCGGTGCTGCATCGAGGGCGCTCGAGGTGCCCACAGGAACACCATGTTTGCGCGTGGACTACGCGGCGGGCACGACCAATGGAGACGTAGACGTCGCGGCCACCAACTACGTGTTGTTCCCGCAAGCGCAGCGACTGATCGACACTCCCTTCGTTGTCGACTGGTATTCCTACCTCTCGAGTGCGGGAGTGGAAATCGGCGGGTCCGATTTCACGGTCAGCGCGGTGCTCTCGGATGAAACTCTGGCGTCGGTATTGAGAACTACCGAGGGGGCACCCTTGCTGTTGTTGGAACAATCCGTCCGGGACATGTCCGGGCGAATCTTCAACTACGCGATTGCCCATGCACGACCCGACCGCTTGCGGGTTGTTTCCCATTCTGTGCGGGGCGCAGCAACTTTCGACAGGACATCTGTCCCTGAACGAGGCGAAAGACCGAACCGAACACAGTGACTGCGGAAGAGTTTCCCTGGACGCCGCGTCCGGACCGAATTCGGCACGTGTTGAATTTCTACGTCTAATTTATTGTTGAGCCAGTCATCCTGATGTCCCTCAATGTGGTTTGGAATGAGGAGCATTGGCGAGGGTGTTGCGAGCATAAGCGCCTCGAACCGTGGATGGTGTTGTTTCGTAAGCACGAGCTGTTCGGTTTCGATGTGATGTTGATGCCGACCGCTCGGGTGATCGACGCGGCAAGCCTCGAGACACGAGCGTCCTTCGCCGACGGGTGGCGTCACGAGATTGTCGAGGAGCACTTGCAGTCGTAGTACGGTCGCTGCCCGATACGTCGGGTTCTGCGGGTTGAGCTTCTCCGGTGCATAGCGTGAATCTCACGGTCCACCGGTCGAATCGGGCGTCGATGAAGAGGCTGGGAATACTGCACGTTTCGAATACTGCACATCCGCCAGTCGACCTCCCTGGAAAGCATTGACTTCGCGGAGTGTGGCTGATTTCCTGTCGAGGTAATTGAGCTCTTCAACTTTAAGTGGGCAGTCGGTTGTGTTCTCCAATTGCGCTGCGGGTCATGATGTTTCTGGAATCGTCGGTTCCGTGTTTGACGTGGAGCGGTGGGTCACCCACATGTTATGGATTGTAGAATCCATAACATGCTAGGGTCGGTCTCATGGTCAGACCGCGCATGTTCGACGAGACTGCGGTGCTCGATGCCGCCGCCGCCCAGTTCAGGGTGCACGGTTTCGCCGACACCTCCACCGAACAGTTATGTCAGGCGGCAGGAGTGCGGCGAAGCAGCCTGTACAACACCTTCCTTTCCAAGGATGAGCTGTTCGTGCGCGCCTTGCGGCGCTACGTCGAGACAACCGGAGGCAGGCAAGCAGCGATTCTCGAAGACGGAACCCTGGACGGGATGACGCGCCTGCGTGGCGTGATCGATATCGTCCTGAATGAAGAAGGCGCGGCCGCCGCCGAGGGTCATGCTGCGGGCTGCATGGTGGTGGGCGCTCGCATGACGCCGGATCTGGAACACAGGGATGCACGCATCAAAAGCATTCTCGACCGTGCCCTGGAGCAGCAACTTTCGCTCCTTGATTCAGCTATCGACGCTGGTCAACGCGATGGCACTGTGCGATCGGGCCTCATTCCCCGTGACGGCGCCCTGCTGGTGGTCTCGATCATCTCCGGTATCCGGGTAATTGCCCAGGCTGGGACGCAGCCCAACGAACTGCGCCGGGTGGCGATGCTTGGGCTGGACGTCCTACGTCCCTAACGATTCCAGCTCGCACTTGTCTCGGTGCGGGCTTCCTTCGGTCTAATTTTGGATTATGTAATACAGAAAGAGTTCTCCATGAAACGCTCCCTCTATCTACTCATGTTGACCATCCTCGTGGTGGTCATGAGTGAGCTCCAGGTCGCCGGCATGATGCCGGAGATCGCGGCCGACCTCGACGTCTCGACCAGCCAGGTCGGCCTACTTGTGTCGATGTACGCACTCGGGATGGCCATCGGCGGCCCACTGCTCGCGTACGCGTTGCGGCACAGTCCACCGAAGCGGTCCCTGCTGATGGTCGTCGCCGGTTACGCCGTGCTCGAAGTGCTCGTGCCGCTCGTGCACGAGTACTGGTGGATCGCACTGCTACGTGTTCTCACCGGCTGCCTCGCGGGTGCCGCATTCGGGCTCTCGGTCACATTCGGCGCCCGGCTCGCCGCGACTCCGTCGAAGATCGGCGAGGCCATCTCCATCGTGCTCGGCGGCATCATGGTGGGCACTGTGATCGGGCTGCCATTGTCACACCTCATCGCCGGGCGCTGGGGCTGGCAGACCAGCTTCTATGTCCTCGGAGCGGCCGCACTCCTCCTGTTCTTCATCAGCCTCATCGGACTTCCCAGCCGAGAGCCGGCCAGTCAGGAAGACGCTGCTCAGGATGTGCGGAACTTGCGCTCACCTCGCCTGTGGTCGCGATATCTGGTGAGTCTGCTCACCATCGGTGCGGCGTACGCGTCGTTCTCCTACTTCACCCCGCTACTGGAACAAAGCGCCGGCTTCAGCGCCGATACGACCACACTGATTTTGCTCGCCTACGGTGCCTTCTCCCTTATCGGGAATCTCATCGTCGGCAAATTCGCCGACTCCCACGCTGTTGGCGTGCTCCGGTTCGGACACGCCTTGCTGTTCGTCTCGCTCGGGCTGATCGCGCTGTTCGCCGACGTATCACTGCTGGTGTTGGTGATGGTGCTCGTCGTCGGTTTCGCCGGAGTCACGATGAATCCTGCACTGGTCACCCGCGTGGCCGAGGTCGGCGGGGCCGGGAATCTGGTCAGTACCGTGCATACGGCGGTCATCACGATGGGTGTCACCCTCGGCACCGCCATCAGCGCCGTCACCATCAGCGCGTTCGGTGACAATCCGTCTGTGGCGATGTGGACGGGCGCGGTGTTCGCCGCATTCGCCGCATTGGCGTTGGCCATCCAGACTCGCAAGCAGACCTCCCCGGTAGATGCTGAAAAGCAAGATCGGATGGAGAGTCAGCCAGCCCCTGCTGACTCGGGCGTTCGTGACTCATAGTCGCTGACAGACGGTTCGGCAGCTGAAGGGCCTTACACCCTACCCGAAATGAAGGGATGCTGCGTCAAGCACCCGACGACAGAAAAGCTCAGCACGTTGGTCGAGAGCGCGACAGTGTTGTTCGGATTGCCCGGGTTACGGGTGACCTGTGTCGCCCGCAACCCCGATGGGGCGAACATCGAATCACGCTGCAATGGACGAAGACCCGATGGCGATGCCGATCGGACTCCTGTACGCGCGGGTCGTTCACCGAGTCGATTGCGCAGATCCCGCACCGCGCCCGCACTACGGTCTGGCTCCGCACCCAGATCGGGGCGGCGATAAGTGACGCCGCACGATCGGTCATCGAATCGAATCGACCCGCCGATAGCCTCCTCGCTGTCCGCGCCGCCTTGGATTTCGTGTGAACCGGATGTCCCGGGCGGAATTGTGACTTTTGACTGAATGTGGCGTGATTTTCGGCGACGGGATTGGCCCAGTTGTGCGGGTGCGGGCGTTGGTGAGGCTGCGCCGGCGATCGTCCCGCCGGTTGAATGGCAACAGGGAGTCCGGCAGAGTTTCAAATTCCGGTGTCGTTTTGAGTGGAGATCTGCATTCACCGCGGCTGCATCGGTGCCTGAAGTAGTGCAACCACCATTTCCACGATCTGGCCGGGAGTGGGCCCGAGTGACTCCAGAACTCCGACGGCCTCCTGTGAACGTTCGTAGTCTGCGAGCAGCGCGAACAGTGTGGTGGCCATCGACGAGATCCTGCTCGCGCGTTCGTATTCGGTTCCGTTGGGGAGCTGTTCGGCCAACGCCTGCGTGATCGTCGACCACGCCGACCCTTTTTCGGTGGGCCAGATCTTGACCTGACCGCGCATGACCTCGAGAAACCGAAAGTAGTGCGTCGCTCCTTGTTGTTCGGTTGCCTCCACAAGCGCACGTACCAGAATGGCGGTCAGTGTGCGCGTGTCGCGCTCTTCGGTGGCGCTCAGTAGTCGAGCGGCGCAGGACTCCACCGAAGTCAAACGTCGACGCACTATCGCATCGATCAATCCCCGGCGGTCACCGAAGTGGTAATGAACCGCCGAATTATTGCGCTGACCTCCGGCGATTGCGATGTCTCGGAGTGAGACGTCGGCGCCTCGTTCGGCAAAGAGACGTTCCGCAGCGGTGAGGAGTGCATCGACAGCCATAGCGGAAATCTACCCTTGACACGTTTAATCAACTTCGCTTAACTGGGGTCATGGAGCACCCCGTCAACGACGAATACCGCGAAATAGATTCGGCTGCACCACTCGACCGATACGCCAGAGGGTGGCACTGCCTGGGCTTGTCCGAGCCCTACAAGGACGGCAAGCCCCATTCGATCCACGCGTTCGGAACCAAGCTGGTCGTGTTCGCCGACAGCAAGGGTGACCTTGCCGTCCTGGATGCGTACTGCCGTCACATGGGCGGGGACTTGAGCCAGGGCGAAATCAAAGGCGACTCCGTGGCGTGTCCGTTCCACGACTGGCGCTGGGGAACGAACGGCCGGTGCACGGAGATCCCTTATGCCCGAAGGGTTCCGCCACTCGCGAAGACTCGTTCCTGGCACATTCTCGATCAGGACGGGATGCTGTTCGTCTACAACGATCCGGAGGGGAACGCCCCGCCGCCCGAGATAGCGCCGCCGCGAATTCCGGGAGTCACGTCCGATGACTGGACCGGGTGGAAGGGCTTCACACAAATTGTGGTGCAGACCAACTGCCGCGAACTCATCGACAACAACGTGGACATGGCCCACTTCTTCTACGTGCACGGCTCCTTCCCGACACACTTTCGTAACGTCTTCGAAGGGCATGTTGCGGCGCAGTACATGAACGGGCTTGCGCGAGAGGATGTTCGACCACCCGTCAGCGACGGTCAGCCGACGCTGATCGGGAATACGTCGAAGGCCGCCTACTACGGTCCTGCTTTCATGATCGACGAGTTGACCTATCACTACGACCAATTCGACATCGAGTCCGTGCTGCTGAACTGTCATTACCCGATCGATACCAACAGTTTCGTCCTCACGTACGGCGTCATCGTCAAGAATTCCCCCTTGTTCGACGCTGCCGCCGCGGAACAGATGGCCGAGAGCATGGGCAGATACATCACCAAGGGCTTCGAGCAGGACGTCGAGATCTGGAAGAACAAGACCCGCATCGAGAATCCTCTGCTCTGTGATGGCGATGGTCCCGTCTATCAACTTCGCCGGTGGTACGAGCAGTTCTATGTCGACGTTGCAGACGTCAGCGCCGATATGGTCGAGCGTTTCGAGTTCGAAGTGGACATGAGGACCCCGATCGAAACCTGGCGCGCGGTGGTGGCGGAGAGCATTGCGGGACGCTCGGTCGAGGTAGGACATTGACCGACGTCGAGTGCCGTCGGTGTGGCAACGTCGTGACCGTTGAGAAGTCGAGCTGGCACCAGACGTCCGTCCAATGGAGCACGGCGAGCGCCACCGCGTGCCCGGCTCTGTCCGAGCAGGACGACATGCATCCGGCATTGCGCATGTGCGTCGACGTTCATGCGAGCATTAAGGCCGCGGCGGTCGAAGGGCTGATAGGAGGTTTGGACTGACTCCGAAACCTGGTCGAACGCGATCACGCCCGCGCCGTGTCCGCCTTTCAACGGCGCCTAGGGCGCTACCGGTTTGGAAGAAGGAGCGCCGGGGCCGAAACACACGGCTTGAGAGACCGTTCCCACCTGCGAATATGGGAGACTCGGCCAAGTCGGGGCCTTGGGGTGCCCGCCGAAGGACGCATGCCGGGCATGGGCTCGCGCGAAGAGCGAAAATCCCGACTGTTGTTGCGTCTCTACACCGTATTTGCCGAACCCGACATGGTCGAACAGTTCGAGCACCGGGTCACTCATGGTTTGTGCGCGGTTGATGACGAGAATTTCCTTTGTCGCACCATCTCGCCGAAACAGGCGGTCCAGCAAATTCTTCCGCAAAGATCCTGACCTGCACCATGCGCGTGAGAATCAGCCGGGCGCTACCGTTTGAGATGTCGGTACAGCGTCGATCTTCCGACGCCGATGATTTCGGCGATGTCGGTCAGTTGCATGCCGTTTTCCCGCATCCTTTGTGCCTGTGAGAGTTTCGTCGACGTCATCTTCGGTGGCCGGCCACCGGTACGGCCGCGGGCGCGGGCTGCGGCGAGACCGACCTGTGTCCGTTCCCGGATTTTGCAACTGAAAGAGGCCTATGACAGCGGGTCCCGGGCTTTTTGCTTGAGTCGTTCGTAGGGTGTCTGCCCCGACAGGGCGCCGTGGGGTCGATCGTAGTTGTAGTGGTCTTCCCATTGCTGGAGGTGTTCGGCGAAGAGGTTCGTATCGTCGATGACTGCACCTTGCGAAGTTTCCGCGCGGGTTCCTAGATATGGGTTGAGGTTGCCCGTTGGCCGGTAGGTCGAGAATGGGTCGGACGGTGACCTGTCCCAGCAGAAGGACATCGACAACCGCATCCCGGCGCGTGATCGTGGTGCACCACACGCTGGGTAGAGTGAATCTGGGGTGAGCGTTACGGTCTGACAATGAGTCCGATTGAATTCGAGCTTCCGGATCCGGCCGCAGCACATCGGATGCTCGCGGGGTGGGCGGCTGCTTACGCGGCAGTTTTCTCCTCTTCCGACCTACATTCGAACTTCACCATCGAAAACAATCGAGTCACTTATCGTGACGGCGGCGGATCGCACTTCGACTTCATTGCGCTGCCGGGCGGTCGTGCTGCGATCTTCGGTTTCGATCGGCACTGTCCCGATCCTGCCTTGGAAGGCGGCCGCGCCTTCTTGTGCGATCGCGGCGCCGAACACTGGTGGCTCGAAACCGTAAGCAACGACGAGATCCTCAACTTTGCCTACGGATACGAGGCCGGGCGGTGGACAGCTGTTGGACATGATCCGACGCGTGTTGTGCCCTATGTGCTCGCACCGGGCTCGTCTCAGGAGCCCAATTCAGCGCTCTCATCTCTCGCGGACTTCCTCGAGCAGGCATCGGAAGACCTTCTCGGGCAATCGGTACGCGGAGATGACACCACTCTCCGCGCGCTCTTGAACGCTGGATCGGATCTCGACGAGCTGACCCTTCGCGCAGCGCTGGTGGGTGACTACGAGTATCTGCAGGATGGGCTTGAAGCCGCGGCTCTGTTCCTGCCCAACGACACTCCGCGGTGATTTTTAGGTCAGCGCAGCCACGCGAAAATCACCAGTCATCTTGGGCATCAATGGAAGTGCGGTCAGACCGGATCCAATAGTGAAGGGTTGTTGTTTCGAGGGCTGTTGACTGCAGTCGAGACTTCGTAGGGCTCGAGATGCGGTTCCGGAACGGAATTGATCATCGCCTGGACCTCGTCTTTGTCGGTGAGATCACCTGGACCTCGTCTTTGTCGGTGAGATCAGTAAGCCGAGCGTCAGAAATATGAGCGCGAGCACTGCGGTACTGGTGGCGGCGCATGTGAGCGTCCGGTGTCCGGCGATCGCCAGCGATGTGACCTGCAGCGCAAAGGAGAGTAACCCGGTACCGACGGCGGTGACCAGGAAAAGTTGAGGTACGGCCACGGCGGAGTCCAATCCTGTTCATTGTCGACGGAACAGCGATCCGATCACGCCGCATTCGACGTCGACGACGAATTCCACGACTGTTTCGGCGACGCGCTCTCCGAAGCGGCGGAGTCGACCGGGATGCGCGGTAGCCATTTCGTCGGTGCCCGTGTGGGATTCAGAGGACGCGTGGGAGTGTAATTGAGATGTAGCGCTGCCGGGCTCCGCTACGGCGACTCGATCCGAATGTTGTTCCGCCGCCGGACGTGGCTGCTGTTGCGCGGACATTGGGTTCACACGGCATGTGCGGGCTCCTTTTGTCGGCGATCGCCCCGGTGCAGCCGGTCGAGGGTCGCGGGTTTCGTTACCGACAGTCAACGCCCTTGCGTGAATATTCAGCAATCATTTTGTGTAGTTCGAGAGTGAAATCACACGGGGCTGAAAGCGTTCTTGTTCTTGAAACCTTGCAGCACGCTGCGGTGCGCGCGCCCCGCCGAGTTCAGGTGACCACCTGCTGGGTTATGTGATGGTTACCCAGAATGGTCGCCCCCGACCTGTCTGGGGAGAAGCGTGGTTTCATGCGCCGAGTCCGACGTTGGTCCAGATGTCGAGGTAGGTGGAGTAGTCGACCAGGTACGGAGGCTCGTATGACGACCACACCACCCCTCTGACGGCGTCCCCGCCGAGGTGCAAGCAGAGGTATCCGCCGCCGCCGGAGCGGAATGTAGCGACGCAGCGGGAGGGATCGGGGTACTCGTCAGGGGGGGAGACCGTCCAGGATTCCCCATTCGAATGTGTCGATGCGAAACATGTCCCGAAGCGGCAGAGGCCCGACCGTTCTCCCAGCGATGTCGTACCAGCCGTTGTGAAGGTGGGTGTAGAACTGTGTCAGGCTCGCCGGAAAATGTTGCCACACCGCAGGGACGTCGTCGTTCTCGGTGACTGGCCGCCCACCGAGGTAGTACATGTCATCGCCGTCGGCCGCCGTCATCCGGTACAGGAGAAACCATTCACCCTTAGATGTCAGCAAGGCGACGTCGGCGAGACTGGCAGTGATCGTCTTGTAGGTGTCGGACATGATCGGTCGCCCGAAGTGGTTCCACCGCTTCAAGACTTCCGCTACGCGCCCTGCACGGTCCCCGGCGAGCGTGTGCAGCCAGTGGTCCGGTAGTTGCCGGCGGTCCTGCGCTGTGAGGTCGTCGACCCCGACCAACTCAGGTGTGGCGACAAATCTCGCAACATGCGCCAGATCCACTATTCCTCCATCTGCGAAGTCGAGTTACTTGTCGGTGTTCGGCATTGACCCGTGCGCTTCTCGGCCACTCATCGCTGACGTGGTCACCGGTTGGGTTGGTGGTCCTTGTCCCAGGCGTAGTGAAGGGAGGGCCGCACTTGAGCGAAGGTGTCGATGACTTGGTGGACTATTCGCTCGATCGCGGCCGCGCCGTGCAGTGGTGAACCATCCGAACTGCCAAGTTCTCCTTCTTCGATTGAGCCGGCGGCAGATCGGATCTCCAACACTGCACTGTCCGCGACTATTAATCCGTAGCCCCTGGCAGTCTCAAGCTCGGTGGTGGGGTCTCGATGTACGAACGTGCTTGTTAGTCGGCCCGGTACGGGAAGAATCACTATGCCGTCTTCGACTGCTCTACCGATCACCACCTCGGCGAGCTCAACAGATGGCGCGAACGGGATATGTGGGATCTCGCCGCGCACGTACGCAGCTTCCAGTTCCGCTGTCGAAGCGTCTACAAGGCCGGACGGGAGCCAGGTACGCGCCCACTGCAACACATCACCCGCGATCAGGAAAGGCCATGTGCGGGAATTGAACTCGGCCTATGCCTGCTCCCACGCTATGCGTTGACGCTCGTAGAACTGCGTGCGCGCAGTGGGAACCTCAGGCGTCTCGACCTGTATTTGAGTCGACTCCTGTGGTTCTGTCGGCTGCTGTTGCCGTTGAAACCACCTCCGCACTGACCAGCCCATACTTCGAGTATGGCACTTGCCTCCCGCTCTGGCGTGGCGGTGCTGTCGCGGCGGGGACCTGGGTAGCACTCGGCCCTCGAGGTCGCTCGAGGTCGCTCGAGGTCGTCTCGGTGCCGGCAAATGGGTTGCTAAGGTTACCCGGTTATTGGAGAGATTTCTATCGAATTGGGGACGATGCATGGCTGAGAGAGTTATTCGCCAACTTATCGACGATCTCGATGGTAAGCCGATCGATGACGGGTTCGGCGAGCGCATCCAATTCTCGTATCAGGGGTCGGATTACCTGATCGATCTGCGGCCGACGAACGTCGACAAATTCAACGCCGCCCTCGAGCCTTTCGTGAAGGTAGCGGAGAAGGCCGGAAAGGCGCGTCGAGGCAGTAAAGCTGATGCGACGGAGAAGGTTACCGGTTCAGGTCGCTCGAAAGAGCAGTTGCCGGCAGTCCGGGACTGGGCAGTCAAGAACGGTTACGACGTGGCTCCGCGGGGACGGGTCAAAGCGGAGATCCTCGACGCCTTCGACGCTGCACGCTGATTCGATCCGTTTGATACGACGGCACATTCACTGCTGATGTGAGAATTGGTGTGCAATGAGAATAGTTTCTCGCACACCATCAACGGCCTAGCCCTGCGTGGATTCCGCCACCGTTGACATCTCCGTTGCGAACTTCGGGTGTTTCCAACAGAAAACACCCGCGCGTTACGCGCCTATCCGCAGTCGAAGCGTGTCGCAGTCGGCGCTCGAGCACGCTGTGGCGCAGGCGTTTCGCCGAAACAAGCGGGGCACATGTCGGCGCCGACTGCCCACCGCGAACAACCGCGATTAGACGCAGTCATCTCCGGGTACAGTTCCGCAAGCAGCCTGCAGAGTGCGCGCATACAAATCCAGTCGGTCCACCGTCGACGTCTTGCGCTCATTCTGCAGGCTGCATTCGCAACTGGCAGACCAGTGCATTCCCCGAGTTCCCTTGCAGGTGAGTAGGCCCGGCAACGGAAGCATCATCGACGGCGGTACATAGCTCACTCCTCGTTGAGCCAGACACCGTCCGTGGCTTTGATCTCGCGGATCATTGATGGGCCTCCGGTGGGCCAGGTCTGAATGAGGTACTCCTCGGTTGGGGTATCGACGTCGAGGTCCCAGTGGGTGGCTCGGCCACGGGTGGCGATGCGGAAATGGCGAGCTCCGCTAGGAGAGGTGAGTTCGCCGAATTCTTCGACGATTTCGTTCTCCAAGGTGATGAAGAGCATGGGTTCGCGGCACACGACGGTGACGTCTTCGACGTTGTCCCATGCGTCGAGATCGATGTATGGCCCACCGTTTTCGAAGATGTGGTCTTCGCCGGACAGCAGTTCGAGTGTGACGTTGACAGGACCGTAGGCGATGCCGGTGTGAACCGAGATGAGATTGTTGCCGGCGTCGAAAACCTGCCCCGTGGTGTACGTGTCCGTGGGATCGGCGTCGGCCGCGGAGATGAGAAACGTATGGTGCCCAGCGCTGATCAAACCGGTGATCGTCATCCGTCGATTTAAGCAGCTGAACCTTGCCGTTCCGTTGATCCGCCTCAGCGGAACGGATTTTCGCGGGAGCACCGATCACGTCTAGCGCGGCTGAAAAATCCGCTGACGACGCGACGCGCCACTATCATCGCCGGCTCGTACAGCCCGATCACCGCGAACGCCGCAATCAACAACCCCGACCCTGTGGTTAGCGTGCGGGCATACTAGGCGTTATGAGCTACAACCTGGTGTTCTGGGCCGGAGGCGATGATCTCGACCCCGACAACGTCTACGCGCGGATGTACGACGAGCACGTCAGCGGTATCGATGCGGTGGACCGGGACCGTGTCTTGCGGGCGTTTGCGGATCTCCCAGGCTGGACGTGGGACGGGCAGTTCCTGCGCCCGCCCGGGACTAACCCCGAAGGAACGCCGGCGTACGACGTGTCCATTGGTGAGCAGTTGATCGAGTTCATCGGCTACAGGTTCCAAGGCGAGCATTCAAACGAGATCATCGACGCGATACGCCACTCGGCTACCGACTCTGCGACCCGCAGATCGGCGAACGATTCGCCTGAGCCGCGCCGGGAGAGAAGTGAAAATGCCGTCGTCATCACTGCGCCGAACCACCATGGACGGACTGACCTTGAGGGCCATCTCGTCTAAGGGGCCGCCAGCAGCCGAAATTGTCACCGCCGCGCTCGTTGTTCGTTCGCTGCAGTTACTTCGCGACATCGACCCGGTCTTCGGCGTCGACCTCTATCAGTCGGTAGGTGACGATCTCCCCGACGATGCGACAGTCGAGCAGATGCTCGCCTCGAATGTCCGGCAGGTCCTTGTGCCGCCGACGGAAGAATCGATCGAAGCCGCATTGATCGAGAGCCGACGATCACCCTACGCCGCCGGCGGAATGTTTCCCCTCTCGCTTCGAAGGCACATAAGCCTGTACTCGGATGCCGGAGATATCCACGTGTTGGCCGTTTTCGGGGACAATTCAGGTGCGGGAAGTTTCGTCTGCACTTTCGCCGACGAATCCCGGATCACACTGGCATTGAGACTCGTTCAAGGACTGACCGATATCTGGGATGCCCACACAGCGGTCCTCTATCGGCGAGCTGAGTCACCGGTACAGCGCTATGTGCCAGGCGGTGCGACCATCGGCAGCTGCACCTACTTGGGTCAAGAGTTCCCAATCGACGAAACACAGCTCCCGCCCACCGTGGAGGCATTTCCGTATAGGGACGGCACCGTCGTCATCCAGCGCGATCTATCCGCGCCGTTGGCTTCCGATGACATCCGGAGCATCCGTGCTGCGGCTAGCCTGCCGACCGAACGACCGGAGATTCGGCTACCGAAAGGCTCACGACGGGTGTTGTAACTCCTGATGGCATTTCCGGGGGAGGCGCCGTACCGGAACGATCTCACTGAATCGGCGCAGATTTGCTGGACTTGTGATGGATATCTTGGGAGATGACATGGGGTTTCGTGAGGATTCCATAGCGATTGCCATCAGCGTGGGGAACGGGTACTTCAGGGGCAACGTATGTCCCAAGAACGCTGACGCGTTCACCGTTGTCGAATCACTTGGCAGCGACGACCACGGAATGTTCGAGTACCCAGTGTGCGGCTGGTGCGAGCACTTACGGGCGAGCGAGATCGCTCAAAAGGACTCCGACGAGTGACGCGCAATTCTGAACGGAGGGCCACGGCGGACAAGGCTGTCGAGTGACAGTTGGACTTGGCGTTCCACGGGTTGGGGAGCAGGCTGCCCACCTTGCTGCGAGTGACCTACAGGTTGGTGGGCGGCCCGTCCGCGACTCACCCGAACCGTGTCCTCACGATGTTCTGTGGGGGCCATCCCGGCGTTTCACCCACCGTCTCGGAGGATGTGAATCGTCATCGGAGTTGTCCTCCGCCGGTGCTCTGACCTGCAGTGTGACAACTGCCGTGACGACGTTCCGACGCGATCATGGTCAAGATAGTTGGCAATTGTTCGCGGACCCGCCGCATTACTTCCGGCGGACTGCAACTCGGCCGACCAGGTGGACACTGCCCCCGCACCAGCGCCGGGCGGCGAAGTAGCTGCGCTACGCCTCGCGGTCCGCGACACGCGCGAGCAGCCGATCGCCCCCGGCGCGGAAACGGTCACCGAAATCGCGGGCGAGTTCGGGGCCCTGCAGGGCGGCAAAGCTGCGCGCGTCGAGCTCGGGATCAGCGTAGTCCGCGGAGTGCAGCCAGATCCACACGTCATTCCCCGCGGCATCGCGAAACTCGCCATCCGCCTGCATCCGCTGGATCGCACGCACGATCCGGTTCTCGTATTGCAGCCGGAGGGCATCATAGGCATCTGCCTCGAGCTCTGTCCCCGTACCGTCGATCAGTGCCTGGGTGCCAGAGAGCGCCCAGATTGCGCTCGTTACCCGCCCTGGCGCGGCATCGTCCGGGTCTTCAGCGCTGAGCGGCCACTCCGGCGGACTCCAGGCCCACTGCGCCTTGTCTGCGCTCGACCCCTCGAGCCCAGCGGCCCAGGTTGCACCGGCCCCGGCAACGAAGAAGCCGGTGAGGTCTTCGACCATGCCGCAGGCCACCATCGCGAGCGAGTCGTCGGCATCGCGGAGTTCCGCGATGCACGCGCGGAGCGTAATGAGGATCGCCGCGTCGAGGCTGGCAAAGTCAAACACGGGCTCACCGTAACAACACCAGGAGACGGCGCCGAGCGTGACGCCGGCCCCGCCGTCGACTTGCACTGGCTGAGCATCAACGTCGGTATCGGAGGTGGAGTGGGTATCAGCTGACAACGGCGCCAGCCATCGGGTCGCGGATCGCACTGATCGGCGACCCGTTGCACGTGCTGAGTCTTGCGGCGGGCGCCCGTGTGGGTGCAGCCTGGTTGCCTGGTGCACCGGGGTCGTCGCCGGGTGTCCGCCGTTCGGGGATCTCGGAGATCGGGGTGCGGCCTCTGATCTCGTATTACTCGTCTCGCTGCATTCATGGACGGCTCACTACGGCCCGGTAAGGTGCGCGCTATGTGTCAAGTCAAGTGAGACAGTGACGTTCAGTTGATCTGCGATTCGGCAACGGGTTCGTTAATAAAGAATACGGTCGGCATTTCAGGTGGACTCGGCCGGCGCGAAAACCGGGCTGGGTTCGCGACGTAAGCTTCATTCAGAGTGATCTGACGGGCTTCGTCGACCGCGTCTGCAGTCCCGAAATGCACCGATGCCGGAGTATGCCACGCAATTCCCGAATGACGGTGAATGTGGTTGTACTCGTTGAAGAATCCTTCCAAGAAAACTCGTGCATCATCCAGTGTTGCAAACGATTTCGGGAAGTCGTGTAAGTATTTCAGTGTCTTGAATTGGGCTTCCGAGAATGGATTGTCGTTCGATACTCTCGGTCGTGAATGCGATCGAGTGATGCCGAGGTTGGTGAGCATTTCCGACACCAATCCGGAAGTCATCGAGGTGCCCCGGTCGGCGTGGACGGTGTGCGGGGCGATTCCGTTGCGTTCGATTGCTTCGGAAATGAATTCGGCTGCCAGTTCAGCACTTTCGTGTGCGGAAACGATCCATGACGGGTTGTATCGGGAGTAGATGCCGATGAGCACGTACAGGTGAAACCACACGCCCTTGGTGGGCGCGCGGAGTTCGGTGATGTCCCAGGTCCAAACCTGCGAAGGTCCGTTTGCGAGTAGTTCGGGGATCGCCTTCGGTGGATGTGTCGCTGTTCGTCGGCGTTCACGGTTTTGACCTGCCGCAGCGGCGATCCGGTACATGCTCGACACCGAGCACCAGTAGTTTCCCTCGTCGAGTTCCCGCGCCCATATCTGACATATGGCCAGTTCAGAATACTTGTCGCTGTTGATCGCCGACAGAACTTGAGCGCGCTCGGATACGGTGAGTGCTTGGCCGTTGTCCGGGACTGTCCTCGGTTTCTTGGGGCCCAGAAGGGGTGGTTGCTGCTGCCGGTAGTGGGTGGCGCGGGATCGTCCGATCAGGACGCAGGATCTGCGGGTGGGGATTTCGGCGGCTCGCAGGTCGGTGAATGTGCTGTTCAGTGCGTCTTCGGTAAGGGCGGTGTGTCCGTGCTCTCTTCAGATGGATTCCAAGAGCACGTGAAGTTTTCCCATGCTCTCGAGTGCGGCCTCCGTCTGTGTCAATTGCTTTGCCAGACGAGCGTTCTCGCGTGTCAGGCGGGCCATTTCCTTGCGTGTGACAGCGTCGGTGTCGGGATTGGTCGCGGCTTTCGGTTGCGACTTCCCGACCGCTGCCGTTCTGGCTTGGGCCCATTCTCGGAGCTGGGATTGGTACAAACCTTCGCGGCGCAGGACTGCAGATTTTTCGCTGTGTGGGGCGTTGCTGTATTCGTCGAGGATGTTGTTGCGGTATTCGGTGGCGAAGGTTCTCCGGGTCGGTTTCGGTGCGGGATCTTCCGGCGAATCGGGTGTTGTCGTAGGGTTCGGGCTGGTCATCGGTGATGCTCGTTTCATGCCCTCAGTGAGTGATCTCGGTTGCGAAGGGTTGCTGGAATGAAGGTTTTCCTGCCTCCGCGTGTCTCACTAAATCCTGACAGCGAGGGACTTGTCGGTGTGAAATCGGCGGGAACAAAAAGCTGAGTCGCCCGCTTCAGACGTTAGTGCCGCGTCATTGCTGGGATAAGGGTTAGGTACTGTTCCAACGACTGGTAGCTTAAAGTGTGCTATCGGCAGAATTCTAACTAGGGGTTTATCAGTATGAAATCGATGGTTCGGAACACCGGCTTGCTCGCATTCGCTTGTACTGCATTCGTCCTCACCGGATGTGCAAGCGGCGAGGGTGACAAGAACTCGGCGGGCACCGCTAATACCTCGTCTATTGCCGGAAAAGAGGTAGCCGTCGACGACGTTAACCTGTTTGACATCTCGGTTGGTGATTGTCTGGTCGATGACATCGTTACAGGCTCCGGGGATGAGGTGTCAGGCGATCAGAAGAAGGTCGATTGTGCGGCCCCGCACTACGCCGAGGTGTATTCGAACAAGGTGATGACCGAGTCCACGTTCCCCGGATTGTCGGTCGTGGAAGCCGATAGCGAAAAGCTATGTGAACGGGCATTTGCCGACTTTGTGGGTATGTCCTTCGATGAGTCGACGTTGGATATCTCGTACATGTACCCCACGTCGGACTCGTGGATCAGTGGAGATCGCGAGATCCTTTGCCTCATTGCTGATCCCGCCGGTGACACTGAGGGTTCGCTGCGTGGAGTGGCGCGCTAGTCCTGCGAAGACGATGACGGTGCCGCGGGGCTGGGAAAGTGCGATACGGTACGCCGTCGGCAGTAGGACAGCGTCAGATGTGTATGTGTGGTTGGCGTGTGTGCGTGGTTGACGCTCGACATGAAGCGATCGACCAGCAGCCCTGACTTAACTCCCCGGATGATCAGGATCATTCGGGGAGTTATTTACTGGTGTCTGTGAACGACGGGCACTGAGATTAAGCCGGCAGCGCAACGCCGTGTCCATGAGGGGCACCTTTCGACCGGGCGAGTTCATCACGTTGACCCGTCACCTTCTGGCGCGCCAGAGGTGAATATCTTTGTGAGAAGGTGAATATCTTTGTGAGAAAATGGCGCGATGTCATTGACGAAACCCGCCGTCGCCTTGCATATCTCACGAAAGTGATGCATTTGGATCCTGGTGTAGAAGAGAGCTTGGACTACTTCCGTGAGGAGTATGCAGACGTATTGCTTGACTCGATTCTGATCCCAGGTGAACCCGATTCGGTGAGTGCATAGCTGATGTGGGACGTGTTGATCGTCCAGTTCGCGAGTGATGGTTTTCAACCGTCGTTAACCCACTCCAAGCAACTTGACAACGTCTCGCCGGCGGCGAGACGGGCGATGGATTCATCGAAAACGCTTGCAGGGGAACCAGGTTGGGAGTTTACGGCTGATGCTGGCGTAGGCTCCCGTCGCCATGCAAGGAGAAATCGATACCGATTTCGTGTTCGTGCCGGACCGATAGGTGGGCGTCATGTGCAGACTTGCCGACCTTGATTGCGGTAAATGACGTGTGATCTCGTTCGCCGTCCGGCAGCCGGATTCTTGCCGCAATTCTTCGCAGCGCGGGGACGAGTATCCGAATCGCAATCCTTCGCCAAGCAAATGCTTGGTTGCTACATTGGATGAGAACGAAGAATCCGCCAGAGAGATTCGAACCTCGAAGGAGCCGGAATGGTTGCACCCCAGGCCTACATCGTTGACGCACTCCGCACACCCGTGGGCAAACGGAACGGCTCGCTCGCAGGTGAACATCCAGCGGATATGGGAGCCCACGTGATCACATCGATTCTCGCCCGCACCGAACTCGACCCCATGGCCGTCGATGATGTGATCTTCGGCTGCGTTGACTCGATCGGGCCGCAGTCGGGCAATATCGCCCGCACTTCCTGGCTTGCAGCCGGGCTCCCTCTCGACATCCCGGGGACAACCGTCGACCGACAGTGCGGGTCGTCGCAACAAGCCATACATTTCGCGGCGCAGGCAGTGATGAGCGGGACGCAAGATGTGTTGCTCGTCGGCGGCGTACAGAACATGTCCGCGATTCCCATCTCTGCCGCGATGCGCGCCGGCCAGGACTACGGATTCGCCACACCCTTCAGCAAGTCCCGAGGGTGGACTGCGCGATTCGGCGACGCTGAAATATCGCAATTTGTCGGTGCCGACCTGATTGCCAAGAAATGGGGCATCAGTCGAGAAGATATGGAGCGATGGGCGCTACAGTCGCACCAACGTGCCCACACTGCCATTGCCAGCGGCCGATTCGAGCGTGAGACAGTTCCTTTGGGTGACTGCGTCGTTGACGAATGCCCACGAGAAACATCCATGGACAAGATGGCTGCTCTGCCAGCGTTGCGCGAAGGATCATTGCTGACAGCTGCTGTGGCTTCACAGATCTGCGACGGCGCATCAGCGGCCCTGATCGTCTCCGAAAAAGCTTTGAAGGTCCACGGTTTGAAGCCGAGAGCGCGCATCCATCACATGAGCGTGCGCGGCGATGATCCGATGCTGCAGCTGTCGGCACCGGTTCCGGCAACGAAGTTCGCACTAGCGAAAACCGGCATGACGATCGACCACATGGACACCGTGGAAATGAACGAGGCCTTCGCCTCGGTGGTATTGAGCTGGCTGATCGAAACGGGCGCGGATCCGGCCAGGGTCAACCCGAACGGTGGTGGCATCGCGTTGGGTCACCCTCTTGGAGCTACTGGCACCAAATTGTTCGCGACGATGCTGCACGAGTTGGACCGCATCGAGGGACGATACGGACTCCAAACAATGTGCGAGGGCGGCGGGACCGCGAACGTCACTGTCGTCGAGCGGCTGAGCTGACACTTCGAGTGTGTCCTGGCTGGCGTCCCATACGTGATCATGTTGACCGGCAGATTCCATTGGTCGTCGCGACACAGTGAATGTGGAGGAACTGTACCGCCGCTCTTGCGACCGTCATCGTGTGGCGGCGCCGCCAAAATCGCTTGTGGGCCGTGACCGTGGTCGGCGACAATTGCGTCCATGACTGTCGATATCTCGGAGCCGGCCCGGTTGGGTGAACAGCGTTTGGCAAGTGGGCGGGTGATCGGGTGGGCCGAATGGGGTCGCCCGGACGGGATTCCCGTGTTGCTGTGCCCAGGCGCAGCAACCACCCGATCACTCGGTTTCGGCTCGGGCGCACTCGAGGAACTCGGCGTGCGTCTCATCTCGCTCGACCGTCCAGGATTGGGGGTGTCGACACCGCAGCCTGGCAAGTCGTTTCGCGACTTCGCGGCCGATGTCGACGAGTTCGCGGCGCTGCGTGGGTTGGGCAGGCCCGCGATGGTCGGCAACTCTCAGGGTGCGCCGTTTGCGCTTGCCTGCGCGGCGACGGGTATCAGTGGCGCGCTCGCGATCGTGTCGGGTGCGGACGAGGTGGCGGCTCCGTGGTTCGCGGATGCTTTGCCGGATCAACTCCGCGGACTGGTTGACCTGACCGCATCGGATCCTGACGGAGCGGAGCGTTTCTTCGCGAGGTTGGACGCGGACATCATGTGGCAGATGGTGATCGATTCGAGCCCTGCATCCGATCTGGCCGTCTACCGTGACCCCGCATTCGAGCGCATCTACCGTCGCTGTCTGGGGGAGGCGTTCGCCCCGGGGCCTGCGGGCTATGCCCGTGACACGGTGCTGGCCATGGGCCGTTGGCCGTTCGATCTGACGACGATCGGTGTGCGGGTGGATCTTTGGTACGGCGAACAGGACACCAGTCACTCCTTCGACCTCGGAGGTTCGCTCGCTGACCGTATTCCCGAAGCGCGACGGCATATCGTGCCCGGTATAGGCGGCGCAGTGTTGTGGACACACGCGGAAACAATCTTGCGTACCCTGCTCAGGCATGCCGACCCGGCCGGGTAACGAACCATTCCTCGGTCGCCGTGGTGAAGGCTTTGTGTCCTCCCATCTTTCTGCCTTCCGGGTCGAACGCTGGCGGTCGGCCACCACGTGCGCCCCGGACGGCGCCGATGCCCGGCCTGAATGAGTCGGTGCCTGTCGAGTTCTCCTCGGGGCGCCCACATAGACTCGACCGGCAATCGATGCGAGCGGCAAGGGAGGGCGTATGGGCGTCTGGGGTTCGGGAAACTTCGACAGTGACACCGTTGCGGATGGGTTGGGAATGTTGACCGGCCGGATCGTCGACGACATCACCGCGGAGTTCGAGGACGACTCGAGTTTGGAGCCGGACGAGTGGGGAGGGGAGATGGTGCCGGCGTGGCTCGAGATCCTCACCGAGATTGCCGAGACCCGACGGGTCGGTGTGAGCTTTCCGTCGACGACTGTGCTGATCGACTGGCGCGACCGATACCTGCGTGTGTGGGACGGGTACATCGACGAACTCGAGCCGGACGACGATTACAAGGTTGAGCGTCGGGCGGTGCTTGTCCGTACCTTCGAGCGGGCGGTTGCTGTCGCCGCCGAGCGGGAGCGGGTCTGAGCGGTGCGGAGGCGGACCGTCTGCTGGCCGTAGTTGCTTCCGGCCTCAATCCGTTTGTGGGTGTGGTCGTGACGATGCGGAGCGCGAGTTTTCCGGCAGATTTGTCTGCTCCGATCGTCGTGATCCCGGCACACGTCGCGAACCCAGATCACGTCGGTGTCGTGGCACAAGACGAGGGACATGTCATATTCCCAGGGCGCCGGCATGAGTTACGGGACCAGGTGACAGTGCGGGCTGTTGGTACCGAATGATCGGGGGCAGTGACATGTTCTCGCCACGGATGCGTTGACCTGTTGAGACCAAGGTCGTTGTCGGAACGACATGACACGGGCGCCCTTGAGGACGAGTGGGCCCAGAATGTCGGGGACGCTGAGCTGCACCCTCTCGAGTGCGCTTTGAGGGGCCCGCGCCTCAGCGCTCCAGGGATGTCGATCGTGGTGCGTGGGTGGTTGTCGAGGTCGCTCTGACCTTGACCATTGGGTTCATCACGCCGAATCATCCTCGGTGGCTGTGGAACTGGTGAACCGCGCCGCCCCGGTTTCGACTACCGCTCCGGCCACCGAGTCGTCGGGTCGGCTGATGGGGATTCTCTGCAAGCCCCGGTCGGACAACCCGCAACGCGAACAGAGCCGCCGCGCCCGGGTTGAACTCAGCGCGCGCCGTGTCCCCGGTTCCGGGGACGTCCGCGCGGACAATCTCGAGGTAGGTGTTCGGGTCGCCGGTGGTGTACTTCCTGATGTTTACATTGATTGCCGTCAGAACTGTTTCACGAGACTGATCGAGCGGTCGACGGTGGTGAATCCCAGTCCCTCGTACAGGGATACCGCGCCGGTGGGGCTCTCCGAGTCGACCTCGAGCGTCGCGCGCTCGAGGCCCTTGTCCTTGTAGGCGCGCATGGCGTGCGTCAGCAGCGCGCGAGCCAGGTTTCGCCCGCGCCACTGTCGAACGACCCCTACGGCATAGATGTATCCGAAGGGGTACCCGTGGATCTGCCACTCTTCCTCGTTTGCCTCGCTTAGCACGTAGGCAACGACTCTGTCCTGTCCGTGGTCGGCGCGGGCGACAGCGAGGAATGACAGATCTGGCCTGGAGGCGCTGAGGCGGTCGCCGGCCTCCCAGTCGGCGCGGCTGACGGGCTGGCTACCCCAATGATCGCGAAACGCATCGTTGTGGGCGAGCCGGGTCGGTTCGGACCATTCGGGCCCGTACGGCACGATCCGCACGTCCGGGTCGTGGCTGATGTGTGGGATCGGATCGGCGAGGTCGCGCTCGAGTTCATACCACCAGCGCAGCGACTCGTATCCGTTCCGGTGGAGCAATCGCACTGTTGCCGTGGCGTTTTCCTGGGCATCGGACGACAGCCAGCCGGGGAGGAGCTTGTCGGATCCGGCGAGGTGCTGCAGGCCGCGGCCTTCTTGCCAGCGGATCAGGGCGCTCCCGATTCCCTCACCGCGTCGGTCGGGGTGCACGGCGCCGTGCAGGGAGACCCACACGATTGTTTCTTGGCTCGACAGCAGCGTCGCCGTCGCGAAAGCGACAGCCCGTCCCGAGGGGTCGAACGCGATAACTGAATCGACGGTGGGGTCGAAGTCGTCGTCGGCGAACTTTTCCTCGATCTCGTCCATCATCACCAGGGTGCGTGGATGGTCGACTGCGCCGGCGGAGCGCATGAGGTCGAACAGCGCGGGGATGTCGTTTTTCGTTGCCGCTCGCCAAGCCAGGTCCTCGCCGATTGCAGGTATTTCCACGGTGTCTGGTGCGGTGATTCGTGCGTTGAGGGGGAGAGAGGATGCCGTCAGCTGGCCGGAAGTCATCTGTTGTCCTTTCATGTTGTCGTAGTGCAGAACTGGACGTCGATGGTGTCGATCGCCAAAGGCGGGAGACGGTACCGAGGGCGCGGTGGGAAGTCCGTGTCGTGGACCACGCGCAGCGATGGACTCGAACGAGCCAACGCCAGTCGTCATCAACGACAGTACCTGTGGTGGGCGAGTAGTTCGACCGAAATATTGTTCACCCACCGTGTTTTGGAGGACAGCGAGTCGCTGCCGAGCACCGCCCTCATCGTTGAGGCGGTGTCACACACTGGAGTTCACGCCTGCTCGCAACACACTTGGGGATCGGGTACGGCACGGCCGCACGCATCTGGCGCGAGTACGGCGTGCAGCCTTGGCGCAGTGAGACATTCAAGTTCTCCACAGATCCGGAACTGGTCGCGAAGGTGACCGACATCGTCGGTTGTATCTCGATCCGCCGGAGAACGCGATCGCCCTGTGCGTGGACGAGAAGTCGCAGATCCAGGCATTGGATCGGACGGCTCCGACGTTGCCGATGCAGATCGGGATCCCTGAGAAGCAAACCCACGACTACGTTCGCCATGGCACCACCACCTTGTTCGCGGCGTTGGAGATCGCGACCGGGAAAGTGACCGGGATCTGCCGACCGCGGCACCGTCACCAGGAGTTTCTGGTGTTCCTCAAGCATGTTGCGCGGGTGTATCCGAAGCAGGAATTTCACCTGGTGATGGACAACTACGCCACTCACAAGAAGGCCGAGGTCCGCGAGTGGCTGGCGGCGAACTCGCGGATCCACGTTCATTTCACCCCGACATCGGCGTCGTGGATGAACCTGGTCGAGGTGTGGTTCGGGATCATCGAACGCCAAGCGATCCGCCGCGGCACTTTCCGCAGTGTCCGCGAACTCACGACGAAGATCCGAGAGTTCATCAACGGGTGGAATCCGCGGGCGCAGCCGTTCGTCTGGACGAAAGCTGCCGAGCAGATCCTGGCGAAAGCTGACCGTAAAACAACTTCAAACTCGGGGCACTAGATTGCACTCCCCGCAACAGTATTCGATGCAGTCGCCTGTTCCACTGCTAGGTTATCGACGCATCTACCGACGAACCTCGAACCTCGAAGCATTGCTGCGCAACAGGCCTGAGAAGGCACCGCAAGTATTCAGATGCGTGCACGCCGTCGACTTTCGGCAAACGCCTTTCCGGGACGGACACTGATCGCGTCGGCCGCGGGGTGGCGCAATCGGTCGCGATTATGCCGTCGAGATCCTTTGCGGCACTTGCGTGATCAAGCGCTCGCGACTTGGAAGCTTATCGTCGACCCGATTCGTCGGACACCAAGCGATAGACGACGTACCCGCCGAACCAGGTGATCATGGCGATGCTCAGCGCGAATAGGGCGTCAAAGAAGATGACCATTGCTTTCCCTCTCTTGGGATCAACTTGAATAGATCCGTTTCTCCGAATGGAGAATTTCTCCATTCGGAGAAGAAATTAGCACGGTACCTTCTCTAGGTGGAGAAATCGACGCGGGAAACACTTCTGGACGCCGGACTCGAACTACTCGGGCGGGTGGGGTTCCGGGGCTGGTCGATGCGTGGCGTGGAGGACGAGGCCGGTGTGCCCCACGGCAGCGCGCGGCACTATTTCGCCAACCAACAAGGTCTGGTGCTGGACATGGTGCGTCATTTGCTCAGCGGCGACCTGCCTCGACCAGGTGAAACGCCGCGGCAGCAGATCGCGAGGTGGCTGGGTCCGGAGTCGGCCCGGACTCGAGCCCGCTACGAACTGATCATCGCGTCCTTCCACGACGCCGCCCTCGCAGCGGAACTGGTGCTCGGCCGGGACCGATTCGTCGACGGATTGATCGAACTCGGCATGCCGTCCGACGATGCCACCGAATTGGTTGCGGCGCTGGACGGACTCGCACTAGACGCTCTACTGCGGCGCCGCGTGCCGGAGACCGTTGATCCAGAACGGATCATCGATCGGTTCCGGCCATCAATGCGCTGAGCGTCACGCCCCCAGCGTGCGCATGGCGTGAGACCCGACTCGGCGCGAAGGTCATCCGTGCCACACCTGTTGTGATCTGCTGTGTTCATAACGAAAGTCGCTGAACTGCATGAACTTTCTTCGCGAACGCCGCGGTTCATACACTAGTCGCTGCAGTTCGGCCTTGAGTCGATACGCACACAGTGCCGCTGTTTCGATGCGACGATGATGAAGTCGATTACTGCCGAGCCGTTGACGAGCAATGCAGGAAGGGTGGCCATGGAGATTCAGGGGACCGTGGAGCGAAGTCGAGCAGAGATGGAGGTCGCGAACGTCTTCGGTGAACCTTATGAGACGAGCGACGGAACCACGATCGTTACAGTTGCGCGTCTGCATCGAAGGCGAGGGGGTGGTCCGGTGCCGGTCGGAGTGTTCTTGATTCACGATGGCAAGGCGTCGTGGTCGCCGGCGTTGGATCTCACCAGGTTGGCTTTGATGGCCGAGTTTATCGGATTGGTGTCCGCCGTGATCGCCACGTTGGCAGTTCTGCGTCGACCGCCCTGGCCGGATCTTTCGAATCGGAGGTTCGTCCCAACGGTGCTGCGATCACCTGGAACGACAGTCGAGCCACGTTACGCTCGAATGCGTGGAACCCCGTGAAACACACATCCCCCCACATGATCTCGCCGCCGAAGGGTTCACATGACCGACACAGCGCCCATGCCACCATCTGCGGCCGTCTTCCTCCGCACATCCTGGTGGTGGAGTCGCCGCGACGAGCTCGCCAACCGCCAGCTCGTCGACATCTTCGCCCGCCACGGCCACCCGTGCACCGACATCACCTCCCCGGCCGCTGTCGATGCGTCCCTACAGACGGCAGTGGAGAACGAGGCAGCGCGGGGCGAACTCGCCGACTGGATCGACATGATCTCGACACGCCGCGGCGGCAGCGGAATCCAAAATCCCGGACACAGTCTCGGCGGCCACATCGACTACCTCACCCGCAAGCTCGGCGAAAAGCCTGTGACCGCAACCATGTTGCGTCAATGCCGTCAACAGATCGAATTCACCGACGAGCTACTGCGGGAAGGCTGTGACCTGCCGGAGCTGGCACACCCCGACGAGGCGATGACCGATCTGCTGAGCCGCTACCGCGTCATCCGCGCACAGGTGCTCACCGCCGAACCGACCGAACCGTGAAGGGTGGCATCGGTTCTCGGGTGAAAGCTGCCTGGTCTGAATGCTGCCTGGTCGGTGGCTGAGGATATCCTTGACCTCGTCCGATGCTCTGCATCGGCCCGCTGAGTGTGTGACGCCGGTATGGTCACCGGCACACTCACACGTTCAGCACTCCCGCTCAGGCGCGGGGAGCGGTGTGGCAGGCACCAACAGGGAAATTGGGGCCCGCCACACCGCACACTCCGGCCGCTGACGACACGCGGTCGCGGCTGCATACCGCCCCGTATGCGTGATCGTGTCGACGAAAGAATTGGTGACAACTGTCCGATGCCGGCCGGTAGATGATCCGGCAGTTGTGACTCTCGAGATTGTCTGGCATGTCTTTCACGAATTTTTTGGCACGTTGCGTGCGGCGCTGGTCGGGTCACGGCGAGACTAAGGAAGATCTCACTATCCGGCGATGCATTCCCCGGAACGTTGGATGCGGACGTAGCGGGGTGTGTTTGACGCAGAATTCCCTCAAGCGTATTCCGGTTGTGGAGACTGCCGGAGCGGTTTGCTCGAAGATCCGACTTTAGTGCTAGCGGTTTGCGGCGGTGGAAGACTTTCCCGCCGGGACGGGTCGTAGATCTCGGCGATATCGAACCACTAGCTCAGTGGATCGAGCGACCAGTAGCCTGAGCGATCGACAACGATGCCAGCTGATTCGTGACGACTGGCACCGAGTCCGTTGTCCCGACAGGCCGCTGGCCTGCCGCCGGAGTTGTCCGGACGGCAGGCCAGCGGCCTGGGCGAGAGTTCTACGACGTCACGCCGGGGGAATCAACGCCCGGGGAATCACATTGCGTACGCCGCAACTTCCGTACTCGCTCGTCTGAAACTTCGCCACCGACACCCCGTACTGGTCGATTACGGTGTACTCGTCGAAGTTGTTCACTTGACCACCCACAGGGCCGCAGCGCCCCCGTCCCGGATCGGTCGATTCAGGGAGCGAGAGAAGGATTCTCTGCATCTCGGCGCCGTCGGGGACGAGCGATGGCGCCGGAGCGAGGTCCCCGGTCATAAGCCTGATGTGCAAGTTGGGTTGGTGCTCGTCGTCGTTGTCCGTGTTGTGCACGTAGTGGCAGCGCCGCAGGGTCACATCGGAGGCGGACGGGTCCTTCTTGTAAGCGAGAAGCCATTCCAGCCCGAACAGGCTCGCCCCCGAGTACCTCGACACCGCATCGCATCCGCCTGATCCCGTGTTCGCCTCGACGGATGTCGATTCCGCGGCGCTCGCAGAGGGTTCCGCGGTCGGGCTGTCCGACGAGCAGCCGGCGAGCAGCAATGGGGTAATCACGGCCACGACGGCCAGCCCACCCGCGTGCCAGTTCGGCGCCCAGCCGTTCTAGCCGACTTCAACGGTCCTGCCCATCGCGGAGAGGAATTCATAGTTTGGGACAGTAAAGGGAGCAGTGTAGAGAGAATCACCTTTTTCGGAAATTTGTCGGATGTGTCACATTTAACTGAACTATGCAGCTAAATTTCTTAGTACTTTAGTAGGAGACCTGGGAGAAATTACTAGTACTTTCGGTGGATAACTGCCTCTACGTGCACTGCCGAACTTATCGGCACATTCTTTCCGATTCTCCACTACATGCATTGCTCAAATTAGTAAGTCTCAGGACTCTCCCGTGGGATTCAGAGCATGCGCCGTAGCTTCTTGAACGAGTCGTGCCGGCACCTACGTCACCAACTGGGCAACGACGCGGTGTCGGTGATCGCGATCAACCAGGTTCACCCTCACCGGAGATAGGAGCGCAACATCCGCGCTATGATCTGGCCTCGCCAATGCGAACAGCCCGATCAGCAGAAGCAGCGCGGCCGCGACATCGAACGCTGACAGGACACATGCAGTTGTCTTCTGAAACTGACAGCCACATAATTGAACGCAGTGTTAGTCACCGTGTTTAGGGGGACAAATGTGCAGCAGCGTGCCATTTTAGTCCTCCGCCTAAGCGAGTGCCGGTCGGAAGTACGCGCCGTTGTGGTAACGTCCATTGATATTGAGTTAGAGACCAAATGAACATATCGTCGATGTTTCCGCTCGCAGCGTAGGCGAGTTGCGGAGATGCGCTGGGGGAAAATTGAAACTGGTTGAGTACATCGTGGCGCGCATTCCGGAGCCATGGCTCGGACGCTTGTTGAAGAACTCGGAACTGATCAAATTCCTGACGGTGGGAGCAATAACCCTCGTTACCACTACTGTTCTTTTCTTCGGCCTCAAGTGGACGGTACTTCAAGATAATCCTGTCACAGCAAATATTATCGCCATCCTAGTTTCGACGATTATCTCCTATGTTCTGAACAAGGAGTGGTCTTTCGCTGATCGAGGTGGCCGGCCGCGCCATCATGAATCTGCACTCTTCTTCGGAGTGGCGGGAGTTGGCGTGATAATCAATCAGATTCCGCTGTGGTCCTCGCGCTATATTTTGGATCTTAGAACTCCCGACGTGTCCTTCTTTGTCGAGAATATTGCCGACTTCGTTAGCGGGATCATTATCGGCACACTGATGGCAACAGCATTTCGATGGTGGGCGATGAAAAGGTTTGTATTTTTGGACGTCAATTCTAAACCGGAAGATCGCAGCAAGGTTGAAATCAGGCAAAAGTAATCATAGGCCAGCCTTGCGCTGGCATGCAGCGTAATGGTGGGCTGGCGGATTACCCCCCATTGTGGATACGCGAACAACCGATACGCGCACGCAGTCTCCGATCATCATCAGTTACTGGTATCCCGTCTGGGGGGCAACGTCCGCAACTAAGCGCAAGGGGTTTCATGGGCAGCGTTACCGATGGTTTCGCGGCAGGCGGGCGTTCGTTCTTTCGGACTTATAAGCGCATCTTGCTGTTCTGTATGGTTGGAACTGCGGGTGCCGTCTTCGATTTCGGTACGCGATCAGCGCTACTTTCCCTCGGGCTGAACCCGGCTGTGAGTCGAGGAATCAGCTTCGCCGTAGGCAGCTCACTCGCCTACTCACTGAACAGCAGATTCACGTTTGCAGGAAATCGCAGCGCCAAGGAAAAGGTGCGCGCCACACTGGTATATCTGATCTGCTTCCTTATCGCGATCGTTGTCGACGGGATCGCGCGCCGTTTCATCAGTTCGGGGGATTTTACGCTGACGGCAGCCTGGGTGATTTCCCAGGCTGCCGCTACGTCAATGAATTTTCTCTTGCAGAAGTACTATGTTTTTTCAGGATCAGACTAGATCCAGGCCATGAAACCAGTACTTGCCGTCATCAGTCGGATAGGAAAGCCGGCCGCCGATGGTGGTTGGCATGATGGTGGCATCGCTGTCACCGGACTTCCCGAACTCGATGTCGCTCAGGTCGTGAAGTGTCGTGAAGTATTGCGCGAGTCGGGTTCCCAGCCGTCTACGTCATGACATTCGCGTCGAATGCGACGTCGCGCCCCGGCATCTGACGCCTTCTGCGATTCAGCGAGGGATGAGATCCGTCAATATCCAGACACCCGCTGCCGTGAGGGCAAAATTCATGATCAGGAAGGCGATCGGCACACCGGTACTATGTCGATTTCGTGACAACTTTTCCAGGATGCCGGTGCCAACTGCGCCGACTGACAGTGCGAACATCGTGACAGCACCGTCGACGCCTCTGGCATAATCGAAAAAAGCGCTGGCCAGCAGGGCCACGCCAGTGGATGCGGCTACGCCGCACATGGCCAGAAATATGCCATGCAACTTCTCGTATTGTCGCGGGTTCAGGCTAGAAGTGAACAACGGATGCTCCTCGATTCTGAAGCGGAATTCTCCTGGCGAGCTACGTTAACACCCTTGGTAGATCCCCAGATGAGCCTAACGAGCACGCGAAATTGAGGTACTGCAACCTCATTCCCGCCGACAGATTGCACCACCTGCAGTCGACCATTTCGCCGCGGCCAATTTGATTGCAGCACTAATGATTGATGGCAGAACACTAACGAACTCTGTTACGAAGAAATTGGGACCCTAACCCCACCCAAGGTCCGGTACTTGACAAGAAATATTACCCAGCCCGCCACAGTAACCAAAACCAAGCTGACTATCCGATAAACCAACACAGCTAATCCAGCCTCCGCTGGCGGAATTCCACTCGAGACGAGCATCGCAATGAGAACGACGTCAACCACTCCGATTCCACCAGGAATCCACGGCGTGGCAGTGCCCGCTACCTTACTCGCCGAGTATGCAACAGCGACTGCAGCAATCGAAATATCAGATCCGGTGGCGTAACACGCACAGAGCAGGCATCCAATATCGGATATCCAGTTGAAAATAGACCAGCCGAATGCAGACGCTAAATTACGTTTGCGTAGCTCTACCGATTCCAGCTGATAGAAAAAGTTGACAACTTTGTCGTTTCCAGAGTCGGCCGGCCTCTTGAATAATACATTTACTTGCCGAAGAATTCCGGCGATCAAAGATTTCGCAGCCGTGCCACTTTTCGAAAAAAATATTCCGACTGCAATCAGGAGGAGCATTCCGGCCAATGAGATGGCCAACGATAGTTTGTTTCCGGAAGTCCCCAGCGAGCCAGTGCCTAGTATTCCCAGCACAGCCAACCCGATACCCTGTAGTGCCCCTCCAATCAAAAGCTGCCACGACGCAATTCCGGGCGTTGCCCCCCACTCTCGTTGCCTTTTGTAGAGAAAGGCGGTGGAGAGGACCGGACCTCCCGGAACGGTCATACTTATCGAGTTGGCGGCATAGATTGCAGCAACGGACTCCCGCTGGGGGACAACTATGCCCGCGGATCGCAGAAGAACCCGCTGCACCTGGGCGAAACTATCCATTGATATCGCCGCAAATGCGATCGCACCGAGGAACCACTCCAATTGGATGTTATTTCGGTTAGGCCAATATTTCTGCAGTTCCGGAAATATAAAATATGCTTCCACCCCGAGGATTGCAGCAACGGAAACCATAATCGCCACTTTTGCATACTTCACTAAGTTCTTCGACAACGTCCCCGCCAGTCTGTTCGAGCCGTAGAATTTGTATGGCAAAACCCCAGTTGTGGGGGCTAATCGGTCATGCAAGTGTACAGGTCCCGTTGGAATCTTGTCTTCAAAATGGCGGGAATTGACACAGGTAGGCATCTTAATCGGAGCCTGTCGATTCGTCGTAGATGGAACCCGTAGGCTACGGGAAATCTGGTGAATACTGCTGCGCAGCGGGGCATAATCCATGTTGGGGGAGGGGAACACGGTGATCGAGGCGTGCCGGTTGACGAAACACTACGGCGATATCCTTGCTGTTGACGATATGTCGTTCACAGTGCGTGAGGGGCGAATCACGGGGCTGCTCGGACGCAAGGACTCCGGTAAATCGACCATCCTGCGGATGCTGATCGGTCTTGATCATTCCACGAGCGGACATGCCTACATCGACGGCCGACCGTTTCGGGAGCTGGAACGGCCGCCCACGAAGGTGGGGGCGGTACTCGATGCGGATTGGGTGTATCCGCATCGCTCGGCTCGTACCCATCTGCGCTGCCTGGCGCGCTCCGGTGGGCTTTCCGTGCGACGCGTGGACGCAGTCCTCGAGCAGGTGGATCTGATGTTTGCCGCGGATCAGCATGTCCAGTATTTCTCTGGTGGGATGTTGCAACGACTTGCCCTGGCTGCTGCGTTGCTCGGCGACCCTGCTGTGGTGATTCTCGACGAGCCGTTCGACGATCGCGAGCCTGAAGACATCGTCTGGGTTCGAGGCTTGTTGGCTCGGTTGAGCGGCGAGGGGCGAACTGTTTTCGTTTCCAGCCGTGTCGCGGCGGAGATTTCGGTGCTCGCCGAGGACTTGGTCGTCATCGATCGCGGTCGCGTCGTGGCCCGGTGTACGACTGACGAGTTCGTTGCACAGACAGGCACTGCCATGTTGCGGGTGCGGTCTCCACAGCTGTGGAAGCTGAAAGAGCAGTTGCACGCGAAGGGCATCGTCACCAACACCGACGATGATGCGTTGCTGGTCGCGGCCGCTGAACTGGTTCGAAATAGCAACTGCTACCAGCGAAATCGCCCGAGTCCTCAAGCCCGATGGGGGACTCGCGCTTTTGTGGAACACGCCCACGTGGACCGTGGACACCACACCATGGCTGCCGGACCTCCGGCGCATACTTTCGCACCACAAGGAGTCGGCGGGCGAGTACCCGGCCAGCGTCACTTGGCAGAAGACACTCGAAAGTACCCGTTTGTTCGAGACCCTCCAGCACACCAACGCGACTCACGGACAATCACTTGGCCACGATGCTTTCCTCGCCCAGGTGGCGTCATGGAGTTGGGTCGCCAATCTCCCGGACGCAGCACGAAGAACAGCGCTGAATGACGTTGCTGAACTGGTTCGGCCGCTCGGCCGCATCCTTATCCCGTATCGCACTGATCTGTATGTCGGACGTCGTCAATCGGTCCCGATAGGCCAACCGCAACCCTGAACCGGGCGTTCCCGTATGGGTGGTCCGGTGATGAATCCCGAACTGCGGCGCTGAACGGATCCGCGTCAGACGCGGATCCTCCGCCACCTACCTCGCTAATCTGGCGTCGCGTCTCGCTAATCTTCGGTGCAAATCGACACGTTTTGGCGAGCTGTGTTCGCACAGGCCGAGCAGTTCACTGACCTCCGCGCAGCAATTCCTGTGTCGGCTTCTGGGCCATGGGGTAGGCGTGTCTTCTCGGATTCGGTGGACTCGCAGAGGACCTGGGTGTGCACGAGGCCGGTGTCGTGCAGGAGTTCGGCGATGAAGTGATCCTGTTTCTTTGCGAGACACGCCACTAGCTAGTCGGGGTTGTGCCTGGTCCATTCCGGTGTATGCGATGTTGCCGTCACGGCGCCGTTCTCGGCGAGATCGACATCAACGCGGCAGTGCGCGCAGCGCGGCACGATGGTCACCTGATGGCCACAGGTATGGGCGAACGAGACCGGGGGTTCGTCCACCAGCCAGCGGTCGCCCCATTCCCGCATCGCCGCCAGAAACGGGTAGAGATCCTTGCCGGCGGCGGTGAGATGGTACTCGGAGCGGGGTGGATGGTCCTGGTAACGCTGCCGATACACCAGCCCGCCCGATTCCATGGCGCGCAGCCTTGCGGTGAGGATGTCCCTGGAAGCTCCTGTGCCGTCAGCGATTTGACTGAATCGATGATTGCCGAGGCTGAGCTCGCGGACGACAAGCAGGGTCCAGCGCTCTCCCACCATGGAGAGTGTGGTGGCAATCGAGCAGGGGCGTCCGGGTACCTCGTTGGCAGGGCGGCGACGCGGCTGCAACGGAGGGGTCTCGTTATCTGCGCTCATCCCAGTAGGTTGCCATATCCAACCGACTCTCGCTACAGTCCGACTAGGTAGTTGGAATTTCCAACTCACCAGTCTTCGTCGTTCCGGTTCATTCGTCTTCCGGGCCCCATCCGAGGAGCACACCATGGGCAGTCCCGTCATCGTCGAAGCCGTCCGCAGCCCCATCGGCAAGCGCGGCGGCTGGTTATCCGGCCTGCACCCCGCCGAGATCCTGGGCAACACGATTTCCGCACTACTCGAGAGGTCGGCGCTCGACCCGAAGCTCGTCGAACAGGTCATCGGCGGCAACGTCACTCAGGCCGGCGAGCAGGCCGGAAACATCACCCGAACCGCGTGGCTGCACGCAGGGCTACCGCAGGGCACGGGCGCGACGACGATCGACTCACAGTGCGGATCCGCGCAACAGGCAACAGGTCTCATCTCCGCACTGATCGAGACCGGAGTGATCGCGGCAGGTATTGCGTGCGGTGTCGAGTCGATGAGCCGAGTCCCACTCGGCGCAAATCGCGGCAACGGAGAGTTCGGCACCCCGCGGCCGACGTCGTGGACGATCGACATGCCGACCCAGTTCGAGGCAGCCGAACGCATCGCCCACCGCCGGGGGTTCACCCGCGCCGACACCGACGCATTCGCTCTTCATTCCCAGGACAAGGCTCTGCGTGCCTGGTCGGAGGGCCGGTTCGATAGTGAAGTCGTTCCGCTCAAGGTGCCCGTGATGGCGAATGGGACACCGACGGGCGAGACCGATCTGGTGTACCGAGATCAGGGACCTCGTGAGAGCACGATCGAAGGCTTGGCGCGCCTGACTCCCATGCTCGAGGGAGGTATGCACACCGCGGGTAGCTCGTCGCAGATCTCCGACGGAGCGTCCGCGATCCTCGTGATGGATTCCGACCGCGCCGCCGAGCTGGGGCTGCGGCCCCGCGCACGGATCGTCTCCCAGGCTTTGGTGGGGGCGGAACCGTACTACCACCTCGACGGGCCGAGCGCCGCCACCGAACGGGTGCTGCAGCGGGCATCGATGTCGATTGGCGACATCGACCTGTTCGAAGTGAACGAGGCTTTTGCGTCGGTGGTGATGTCATGGCAGAGCGTCGCGACGCCGCCACTGCTCTGATCGCGATGTGCTGCGGGGGCGCTTTGGCGACGGGGACGATCATCGAACGTCTCTAAGTCGCGCGGCAGTTCGTCCGGCCACTGTAACCAGGAACGTGCCGAAGCGGCCCTGACCCTTGAGGTTCCGACTTTTACGAATATCGCCGGTATGAGTCCGGGGAATCTCGTCACGCCGCCCGGCGTGCCGAATATCGATCGGGCACTGGTGATTTCCCTTGCCGGTCGGATTCGGCTGCGCGGCAATGTTGCTGAGCACGGCCTTCTGTCGAGAGCATGCTTGCATGCGTAGATGCGTGCAGTGATGCGTGCAGTATGGGGCAAGTTCCAACAGTCGTCGCGACACTAATCGTGGGTGTGGGCCCTAATCGGGTTGCCTTCCGCATTCTCTGTGGACACCTCGAGCAGCTCGTTGCCTGCGGAGGTATTTCCGCAGGCTGTGTAGACGGAGATACGGAGCTCGTCCTCGGGTAGGCGGAGTGTTTCGAAATTGAAGGCGCAGATCCCGAGATCGGGGTGATTGAACGACTTCGTGGTGTGCCGTCGAGGCCCGACCGCGTGGTCGTTCCAGAGGCGGCGAAACGTTGTGTCGGCGGCGCTCAGCTCGGACACCAGGTCGAGCAAGTAGGGGTCGGCAGGGCAGTGTGCGTTCATGCTCCGCAACTGTGCGACGCTCGACCGGGCGGTGGCCTCCCAGTCGACGAAGAGGGTGCGGGCGGCGGGGTGGGTGAAGATGTATCGCACGGTGTTTCGTCGGCCGGTTGGCCACTGACTGATTCCGTGGAACAGGGCCAGGCCTTCGGGGTTCGCGGCGATCATGTCACTCACCCGGTTGAGGACGTAGGCCGGTGAGGGACGCAGAGCGGCGAGGACGCCGTCGATGCCGGCTCGCACTGTCGTGGCAGGTGCCAACGTGGTGTCGGCCGGTGGGGCAGCGACTACAAGCGCCAGTTGGGTCAGGTGGCGCGAATCGTCGCTGGTGAGTCGCAATGCTCGCGCGAGGCTGTCGAGCACAGCACGTCCTGGCCGACGTTCGCGCCCCTGCTCGAGGCGCGTGTAGTAGTCGAAGCTGACACCGGCCAGAGTCGCCAACTCCTCGCGGCGCAGGCCCGGGGTGCGGCGCAACTCCAGCCCGGCGGGGAGACCGACGTCAGTCGGGTGGACAGCGAATCGCCGCGACCGAAGGAAGTCGCCGAGTGGCCCGGGTGTAGTCACACCCGAATTCTGCCAGGACCGGCGTCGGCCTGCGGCAAGTGTTCCTGGTCGTGTCACTGCTAGGAACGACACGGCCTTCCCCATCTCCGTCAACCGCTCCAGACTCAGCGTCATAGAAACCCTGCTGGAGCCCTTGGAGGACTCGTTGACGACGACCACAATTCGTGTGCCGCGACCGTGGAAGGTGTGGCTACTCACCGTGTGTGGGATCTACCCGGTGCTGACGGTATTGGTGACCGTCCTGACCCCACTCATGGATGGCGTTCCCGCGCCAGCCCGGTTGGCAGTGATCGTGCCTCTTGCGGTCGCTTCCATGGTGTGGGTCATCACCCCATTTCTCACCCGACTACTTGCTGGGTGGCTGATCCGTTGACGCTAACGATCAAGGCAATCACGACTGCCCGGTAATCGTGCGAGGGACGAATCCTTGTGAGCGGGAAAATGATCGGATCGAGTTATTCATTCGACTGCGATGCTCACCTGAGGATGCCATTGAGGTGCTACGTCCAAATCGCGGACCGCACTTCCTTGGTGATGATGCCGGAAGTGCGCCATCGCTGAACCCGATGCTTCACGACAAGATTGACGAGAGAGAGGACGACGATGGAATATCGACCACTCGGAGCGAGCGGGTTGCAGGTGTCGCAGCTGATCCTCGGATGCATGAGCTATGGAGATCCCCTCCGTGGGAATCATCCCTGGACTCTGCCGTTGGAGGACGCGAAATCGTTCTATCGCAAAGCAATTGAGTCTGGTATTACCACCTTCGACACAGCGAACATGTACTCAGACGGCACGAGTGAAGAGATCACCGGCAACCTGCTGGGTGAACTTGCCCGACGTGACGAGTTGGTGATCGCGACCAAAGTGTTCTTCCCCATGCGGCCTGGCCCTTACGGCGGCGGATTATCTGGGAAGCACATCCTGTGGCAGATCGATGAGAGCCTGCGCCGTCTCGGCACGGACTACGTCGACTTGTACCAAATCCATCGATGGGATCCGGATACCCCTGTCGAGGAGACGATGGAGGCGCTGCACGACGTGGTTCGTGCAGGCAAGGCCCGGTATATCGGTGCATCCTCTATGTGCGCGTGGCAGTTTGCGAAGGCTCAACATGTTGCCGACATGGCTGGGTGGACTCGTTTCGTCTCGATGCAGGACCAGTACAACTTGCTTCAACGCGAGGAGGAAGGCGAGATGCACCCGATGTGCCAGGACAGTGGTGTCGGCGTTATCCCATGGAGCCCCCTCGCGCGTGGTGAACTCACTCGACAAGTTGGGGAGTCAAGTACCCCGCGTTCGGAGACCGATGCGGTCCTGGGGTCGTACTACCGGCAGGCCATCGATTCCAATCGAGCAATTGCCGACGCCGTGGGTTTGGTTGCTGAACGGCACGGGGTTTCCAGGGCGCAGGTCGCCCTCGCCTGGGTTCGGCAGCAGGATGCGGTTACTGCACCGATCATTGGGGCAACGAAACCGCAACACCTCGCCAAAGCTATCGACTCCCTTTCTCTCACACTCGAATCCGATGATCTCGAGATCATCGAAGCCCCCTACGTTCCGCGTCAACCCGAAGGCTACTGGCTCGAGGTGGTGGGTTCGAGCTCGTGGACAGACGGGTGAATGCCGATGTCGACTGCGACTTCTTATGGATTCCAGCTGGGGTGTTGCTGGTGCTTTCTGTCAAGCAGGTGCGAGGAGGGAGTTCGGCAGTAGGTCTACGTCCGCACGCCTAGTTCACATCAACCGGTCAGGTACCGCACCTCGACCGGATCGTTCCTCATACTCGAAGTCGAGGTGCATCCGCTGTCTGTGCAGGCGCTGCTCACTACGCCGCAGCAGTCGCTGGTCGTCGAGGACGAGCCGGTGTCGATCGTGGTGTGGCTAACCGGGTGCGCCGGGACCGAGGACGACATCAGTCGCGCCGGTGCGAACCTTCCCGACGGACTGGAACAGTCCAGTCGAGGGGACTTCGCCGACATTCTCCGTCAGGACGCGGACGGAATCCGTGCCATCGCGAACGCTGATGCCGGCGATATCCCGCAGTTGTGGCGCACGCCCAACCCGCGCGAGAGCTCCCGGAGAGGTAGTCGCAATTCGCCACCGCAGTCGAACCCGCAACCAAAGCCAGCGATTTCGGGGTTCACCACGCAGCTTCCCGCGCCCGAGGACCTGGGCAGGATCCTCGGCCCGTGGCCGGTAGAGCTCTCGCAGGAAGTGACTGCCTCACTGGACATGCCGCCTTACGATAATTACACTTGTACATATCGTAAGAAACGTAGTTCTCGGGTTTGGGGTGCGTCATGAGGAAATCAAGCGTTCATGTAGAACACGAGCGCGCTCGGATTGTGAATCGGAGCGCGATGACCGGTCGGTTCGGGTCCACGGCCGCGGCGAGCAGGTGGCCAGGCCGTACCGTTGCCGCGTCCGGTCGTTCCCGCCGCGGCCTGTCGCTTTCGGTTCGTGGTGGGAACCGAGTCCCGCCGGCGTCGCGGCTCGCCGGTGGCCGGGCCGACGGCTTGCCTGTCCGGGAGCACCCGAAGAGTGTAGAGGAATGGAAGCGGGAGATCGCGGCCGTGGTTTCCTCGTTCGAGACCGCATCGCGCCGCCCGGGCGGCGGTATCGAGGTGGACTTCGAACTGCGCTTCGATCTCCGCGCGACGGGGTTGACCCTGCACTGGCTCACCGACGTGTTCCGCAACGAATTGGATGCCGCCGATCTCGCTGATACCGGCGGTGTTGTGATGCGGGCGTTGTTCGATACCAGCGATACCGATGTGGTCACCATCGCGCTGCAAGTACTGCCGCGCAATACCCGTACCGCCCGCGCCGCGGAGAACGAAACCCCGTGGGCGCCGACCCCCGCTCGAGGTCTCGCCGATCCGGGCCCTGTTGTCGCGGCGGGCACCGACCGGCATGGACGTGACTCGGTCGAGTTGGAAACCTCGACAGGCAATCTCACCTACGAGTCCCCGCTCTCCCTCTCGGGTGACACGATCTCCTCGATGGAGGTTTCGGAGATCCTCTCGCCATCCGGAAGTGTGAATCGGGCACTGGCCAACGCCAAGAGGAAGGCGCATCAGCTCCTCGGGTTGAAGGTGGGCAACCAGTACCGGTACCCGGTGTTCCAGTTCGACCGCGAGCGTAAACAGATCCGCCCGGTCGCCGAGTATGCGAACCGACTGATGGAGTGCGATCTCGACCCGTGGGGGACCTTGGATTGGTGGTTCACCGAGAACCCGCTGATCGGTGACCAGCGACCGGTGGAACGGCTCACCGCGCAGACTCTCACGGAGACTGATGTGGATGTGATGGTAGCGGCCGAGCAGATGGGCATGGACTGACCGAGGTGAGCAGTGAGCGATACAACGGCAGAGCCCCGCAGCTCAGGGTGATCCCTGCAGGCACCGAGCTGCATCGGATCTCGGGCACAGCCTCCCCGTACCCACCGAACTCGTTCAATGCCTCCGGCATCCGCGCACTCGGTGACCCGGTGCAGGGCAGGTTCGAGCCGATCGACACATCCCACGGCGGATACCTGTACGTGGCCTTGTCTCTCGCCGGTGCGGTCGCGGAAGGCATCCTCCGCGACATCCCCATCCCACGATCGGGGATCGTGCGCCGCACACGCCTCGCCGGCAAGACCTACACCAGGATGGTCCTGGACCGCGACATCACCGTGGCCTCCCTGTTGGACGGCGATCTCCGATCCCTGAACTTGTCGGGGACGTTGGTCGGCTGCGATCGTGGCGACTACACCTGGTCCCGGACCACCTGCCATCAGATCCTCGATGCCGACCCGGGTACCGACGGGGTGATTTACCGCTGCCGCAACAACCCCGCCGAGCTCGCTTTGATGCTGCTCGATCGTGGAGTCCTCGACCCGGCCGCTCTCGGTATCGCCGCGTCGAACGATGTGCTGACCGATCCGGGTACCTTCGCCGATGTGGTCAAGGTGCTTGATGAGGTCCACCACCTGAAGTACGTCGGTTCTGGCCACGCCCGGATTCCGTAGACGCAGACACATGTCAGGTGTAGATGGATGCGCCGCGGCGCCGAAGGTGATCACTCCAGCTGGATTCGCCACGCATTGGTGCAGGTTTCCCGCGCCGGTGTACTGCGAGCAGACAATGACGGCAAAGGAAAAGGCGGCAACATTCTGGCGGTCGCACGCGCATGCGGCCGTGAGAGACCGCCGTTGCGGCGCGACATCCTCGCCCCGGTGGAAGTCGAGACAACGAGGGACGATCTGCTGCTGAATTCGTTGTGCCAGTTCGATTTGTGGTGGTGTGTGATCGCCGAACTCAACTCCGATGGCGGCAAGTTCGGGTTTGAGTTCTACACCAACTTCGTGGTGTTCGACGGGCACCGGACTGAGCCCGCCGTCGACATCATCGCCACCGACAGTGCGGCCCGTTCGGCAGCCTTTGTTGGTTCGTCGGAGGAGGCTGTTGCATCCGCGTTGGCAAAGGTCTTGGAAACTGCTCGAGGGGAGTCTCGGAATCAGGGGCTTTACACCGAGGTCAATCTTTCTGGCGACGCTCAAAAGTTCAACGACAGGGCCCAACGTAATTCGGATCGGTAGGTGAGCAGGGACTGGCCCGCAGCAACCGGTCCGGTCCTTACTGTTGTGTAGTCTGAATTGGCTCCTCACCGTGCGGTGGGGAGCCTCTTCGTGTGTTCGGGGTCGGGGTGGGGTTATGTGTGGTTGGTGATGGCATGGAGGGCCGTGAGAGCTGTTCGGTGGTGGGTGGGTTGATGTGCGGCTAATGACGGCTGTGAGCTGGGGGATGGCATGTCCCGGTGGAAAAAATCGGGCGTCAGGTCGCCAGCTAACGGGCATCGTGACAATCTCGCCTTATGCGATTGTGTGATATCTTCGCCACATAATAGGAGGTCACTTTAGTGATTATCGGCAGCGCCAAGAAGGTCGCAAAACGTCCAACTATATTCTGGATTACCAGTGTTCTTCTTGGTGTCTGCATGTACCCGATCAGCTGGGACCTCATTAGCAAGCAGGAATCCTGGATAGAAAACGCCATGAAATGGTATAATTTGCCTTTCAGTGTGGCACTCGTATCAGTGTGTCTAGTCGCTGAGTATCTCTACCAACTTGGTGTCAAGCGGAGCTTTCGGTCGATGATACTGATTCCCTTCATTTTTATCCAAGCTCGATTCTTTTTAATATTTCTAGTCGCACGTGAACCGACGATTGCAATCGGAATTATCGGTGACATCATGCTCATAGTTGCAGCCATCTTATTTTCCCAGAATCGAGATGCCTACCACGGCCAACACCGTGGTGATTCTGAACGCCGAACCGGCAGGTATGCATCCGAGGCATGACCAAGCTTTATGCCATGCCCATCTGATCGGCTTTCCTCTTGGATAGGGCTGGTCTGGATTCATACGCAGTCTCCCGGCCAGGAGAGGTCTATTGGGTCGTTCATGCTGATTGGGATCAGCGGCAGCCTCCGGGACAGAACACGGAACGTCCACCGATAGTTGGCGGGCACCACAGTTCATCGACGATCACAGCCGCTGGCTGCCCGTTAGTGAGTGCGCGGGCTGGAGAAGCTCAACGATCACGCGGTGGCACTGTTTACACGGCCCATCGAGGTCGCCCTCGCCGATCGGCACCACGAAAGCGGCCTCGAAGCGTATTCCGTGGAAACCGACCTACGGGTTGGTATCGTCACCTTGACGTTCTCCCAGACGGAGCCTCAGATCCGGCGCGGCTCATCGGAGCATGTGAGCGGGAGCAGTCGACGTCGCAAAGGACATGGGAATGGTTTCAGCGTTGGTAGTCGGTTCGGGCCCGAACGGATTGGCGGCCGCGATCACACTCGCTGCTGCCGGCGTCGACGTCCAGGTCGCGGACGCAGCCGACACGATCGGCGGTGGTCTTCGGTCGGAGGAACTGACTGTCCCTGGGCTGATCCACGACCACTGTGCCGCGATCGTCCCGACCACTGTGCCGCGATCGTCCCGACCACTGTGCCGCGATCGTCCCGACCACTGTGCCGCGATCGTCCCGACCGCGGTGTCATCGCCGTTCATCCAGTCGTTGGATCTTGCTGCACACGGCGTCGAATGGGCGTGGCCAGAAATCGATATGGTGCATCCTTTGGACAACGGCGAAGCCGGCGTCCTGCAGCGATCGATCGACGCGACGGCAGCGGGTTTCGGGCCGGACGAGCGGCAGTGGCATGCCACCTTCGACTGGCTCGTCCGCAACTACGACATGCTCGCCGACGACCTGCTCAGCCCGATGATCGGGATGCCGCACAGTCCGTTGCGGATGGCGCGGTTCGGCCCGGCGGCGCTCCTTCCGGCGACGCTGTATGCCAAGCGGTTCCACACCCCGCAGGCGCGCGCGTTGTTCGCGGGCAACGCCGCCCACGGGTGGACTCCGTTGTCGCGGCCGCCCACGGCCGGGGTGGCGTTGATGTTCGCGATGATTTCCCATCGTCATGGCTGGCCCGTGGTTGTTGGCGGTACCGATCAGTTGGCGGAGGGTCTGGCGCGGATACTCGAATCGCACGGCGGTCGGATCGCGACAGGCACGAAGATCGACTCTGCCGAGCAGGTGACCGGATTCGATCTGGTGCTGTACGACACCAGCCCCCGTCAGGTTCTCCGGCTGATCGGGGACAGAATGCCGGGGCGGATCAAGCGCGCGTACGAACGGTTCCGGCACGGGGCCGCAGCCTTCAAACTCGACATCGCTGTCCATGGTGGTATCCCGTGGACGAGCGAGCATGCCCGTTCCGCCGGGACTGTGCATGTCTGCGGCTCATACGACGAGGTAGTCGCCGCCGAGAACGACACTGCTCGGGGCCGAATGCCGCAGCGCCCCTTCATGATCGTTGGTCAGCAAGCCGTCGCCGATCCCACCCGGGCAACCGGCGACCTCCAGCCGATCTACATGTATGCCCATGTCCCGCACGGATACACCGGCGACGCAACCGAATCGATGCTGACCCAGGTCGAGCGGTTCGCGCCCGGATTCCGGGACCGCATCGCCATGATCGTCGCCCACACACCCGCCGACATCGAGGCCGACAACGCGAACAACATCGGGGGCGACATCAACGGTGGCGCTATGAACATGCTGCAGTTCATCGGGCGTCCCCGGTTCGCCTTCGATCCCTACTGGACAGGGGTCTCCGGGCACTACCTGTGCTCGGCGTCGACCCCTCCCGGTGGCGGTGTGCACGGCATGTGCGGACATCTCGCCGCGCGTTCGGCGCTGCACCGTGCGGGCCTTGCCTAACTCCTCCTTGAATGCTCAGATCGCGTGCAGCACAACGCGCACGCCAGGTCCAGGCAGCTGCTGCGCGGCGATTCGGGGTGGGGTGTTCGGTGTCTTCGTCATCTGGCGGGGTGCTGGGGTGGTGCGTGGTTGGTGCACCGTTTATGTGGTCTGACCTGCGGTGATGACACGTCCCCTTTCCTGGGTGGTTGGGTGCCGGCGCCTTCGGGCGAGGGTTGTGGTGCTGGGTTGTGGGGGAGGTGTTTTAGGGTCTGACCTGCGGTGACGACTTGTCCCGGTGGTGGGTGATCGTCGAGTTGGTTGGGTGCCGGCTGGGTTCGGGTCGGTCGTTCGGCGGTGCCGGCCGCGGGTGGGGAGCTGCTGTTGCTCGGCGATTCGGGCGTGCGGCAGGCTCGGGAAGGTTGATTTTCGGGTGTTTTTTAATATTGTTGTGTTTCAGTAACTTTGGATGATTTGATTGGTGTGCACATATTTGTCGACGGCACAGTATTTGCCGGTGGATGCCACGAATATTCTTGTGTTTCAACGGTGTCCGCTGCCCCACCCCGCGAATGTGCCGATCTGTCGTGTGCTTCGCGGGGTGGGTTTGACTACTTCTTGCGTGCGCCGGGAGCCTTTGCGCCCGACTTGAATCCGAGTCCACCGGGCTTCGCGGCCGGGGGAGCCGGAGTCTCGGCAGCGGCAGCCTTAGGTGCTTCAGATGCCGGCGCTTCTACTGCCGGAGCAGCGGCAGCTGGTGCTTCGACTGCCGCTGTTTCCGCGACGGGTGCAGCCGGAGCCGAAGCAGCAGGTGCTGCCTTACGTGCACCGGGAGCCTTTGCGCCCGAATTGAATCCGAGACCGCCGGCCTTGGCAACCGGAGCTGCCTTGGGTGCCTCGGCAACAGGTGCTTCTGCGACTGGGGCGGCGGCGGGTGCGGCCGCGGCCGGGGCAGCAGCCTTTGCGCCGGGAGCCTTGGCGCCACCCTTCATCTGCAGACCCTTGCCGCCGGGAGCCTTCGCGCCGCCGGCCAGGCCGAGACCCTTGGGCTTTGCGACCGGAGCGGCCGGTGCAGACTCAGCAGCTTCGACAGCCGGAGCAGCAGCTTCGGCGGATGCAGCGGGAGCCGCAGCCTTCTTGGCACCCGGAGCCTTTGCTCCGCCGGCCATTCCGAGTCCCTTGCCGGGAGCCTTGGCGCCGGGAGCCTTGGCCAGACCCTTCATTGCGAGACCCTTGCCGGCAGCCGGTGCAGCAGCTGCAGCCGGAGCAGCGGTCTCTTCGACTACTGGTGCGGCTTCCTCCACGACAGGCGCCGGCGCAGCAGCAACCGGTGCCTTCTCCCGCGGGATCACCTTGATGTTCTCGGTGAGCTGTGCGGATTCGAGGCGGGTGACGGAATTGAGCATCAGCTGAGCGACGTCCACAACCTCGACGCCTTCACCCTTGCCCTCTTCCTGACGAGCGGTGAGGCCGTCGGTAAGCATGACGCGGCAGAACGGGCAACCCGTGGCGATCTTCTTGGGGTTGGTCGAGAGTGCCTCGTCGACGCGGTCGACGTTGATGCGCTTGCCGATGTTCTCTTCCATCCACATGCGGGCGCCACCGGCACCACAGCACATGGAACGTTCGCCGTGACGCGGCATTTCGATCAGCTTGGCGCCGGACGCTTCCATGAGTTCACGGGGAGCGTCGTACACCTTGTTGTGGCGGCCGAGGAAGCACGGGTCGTGGTACGTGATGTCTTCGCTCACGGACGCGACGGGGATCAGCTTCTTCTGGCGAACCAGGCGGTTGAGCAGCTGGGTGTGGTGCACGACCTCGTAGTCGCCGCCCACCTCCGGGTACTCGTTGCCGAGGGCGTTGAAGCAGTGCGCACAGGTCACGACGATCTTGCGCTTCTTCTGCTCGACGCCTTCGAAGACCGAGTTCAGCATCTCGATGTTCTGCATCGCGAGCTGCTGGAACAGGAACTCGTTGCCGGCGCGGCGAGCGGAGTCACCAGTGCAGGTTTCGTCGGCACCGAGGACCATGAACTTGACGCCCGCGGTGGCGAGCAGTTCGGCGACGGCCTTCGTGGTCTTCTTGGCACGGTCCTCGTAGGCGCCGGCGCAACCGACCCAGAAGAGGTACTCGTAGTCCTCGAAGGTGTCGGCGTCCTGGCCGTAGACCGGGATCTCGAAGTCCATCTCGTTGATCCAGTTGAGGCGGTCCTTGGAGTTCTGGCCCCAGGGGTTGCCCTTGTTCTCGAGGTTCTTGAACAGGCCGGCGAGCTCGGACGGGAACTCCGATTCGATCAGGACCTGGTAGCGGCGCATGTCGATGATGTGGTCGACGTGCTCGATGTCGACGGGGCACTGCTCGACACAAGCGCCACAGTTGGTGCAGCTCCACAGGGTCTCGGCGTCGATGACCGGGGCCATTTCGCCTGAGGTGGTTTCGCCGACGAGCTTGCGCTCGGCTTCGCGGCGGGCAGCTTCGGGAATTGCGGCGAGGGCAGCTTCGTTGACGTTGCCTTCGGCGTCGACCAGGCCGACCTCGTCGCCGCCCATGTCCTTGCGGCCACCGGCGAGCAGGTACGGAGCCTTGGCGTAGCCGTGGTCACGCAGCGACATGATGAGGAGCTTGGGGGAGAGCGGCTTTCCGGTGTTCCACGCGGGGCACTGGGACTGGCAACGACCGCACTCGGTGCAGGTCGTGAAGTCCAGCCAGCCCTTCCACGAGAAGTCTTCGATCTGACCTGCGCCCAGAGTGTCGGTGTCGGGATCGACGTTGTCCACGGTCAGGGCAACGCCCTTGCTCATCATCGGCTTTGCTGCGCCGAGAGCAACAGTTCCGTCGTCTTCACGCTTGAAGTAGATGTTGAAGAACGCGGAGAAGCGGTGCCATGCAACACCCCAGGTGATGTTGCGGCCGACCACCGCCAACCACACCATCGCTGACATCAATTTCACGAAAGCAAACGCAGAGACCATGTTCGGACTCGCCGGCAACAGTTCGGCGACACGCATGGTGAAGAAGTCGGTCCACGGGTTCGCATGGCCGGTCATCGCGATGCGACCAGCCTTGACCAGGATCATGCCCAGGCCCTCGATAAGCACAACGGCCTCGACGAAATAGGCTGCACGGAAATTTGATCCACTGAAACGGGACAGGCGCTCCGGGACGCGCGGATGGTTGAGCTGGCGGATCACGATCAGTGTGGTGATACCGATGACCGTGCCGAGTCCGAGAAGCTCGTCGACGAAATGGTAGATGGGCCACGTGCTGACGATTGGCCATCCGCTGGCCGGGTCAAACGTCTGGATGTAGGCCTCCATAGCGACGAACATTCCCAGCGCAAACCCGATCATGACGAGCCAGTGCGCCCAGCCGACGGTGCGGAACTTCGCCATTCGGCTGTGGGCGATGAACTCGATGACCATCTGCCTGAAGCGCGGGAAGAACGGGTGCCACCGATCAGGTGCCGGCTGGCCGAGACGGATCGTTCGGATCATTGTCGACACGCCGCCGAAGAACGATGCCCAACACGGCAGGCTCAACAGGACGCCGATCACCCCCAGGGTGACGGTCACAGTATTCATGTCGAGCCCCTCCATGTTCGGTGTCGAACTTCGCCACCGATCCTCATCCGCATAGGTTACCGATGGGTAACTTGTAAACGATACTTATCGGTTTCTATCACACGTCGTGAATTGCACGCCGCCGGTTGGCGTCGGCAAAGGCGCCGCGATGGCGTGCGGAGGGCTTGACAGAGCGCACTGCCGCCCAACTACCGCCCCCTACCTCGACGGCGCAATCCGATGCACACCGTCATCGAACCTGTTGTGGCGGTAAATCGTCCGTGGTGTTTTGCGGTTCGTGGCGTGTTGCCGCCGAGGTGGACTTCGAGTCCACGCTCGCGAGCTGTAGCCGCGGCGCCGTTACCATCGCCGTCAGCGGTGCGCTGTTTGGCGCCCATCCTGTTCGCGAGATCGGCCGCGGGCATCGGTGGCACTGTGCGATAGTGCGGGGATGGACGGTAGGGGAGTCGGCGTGACGAATTTCGAGCAGGACCGGGATCTCCTGATCCGACTGTGGCGGATGTGGGCCAAGCGCGCCGCGGAACTGTCGGACGAGCAGTGGACTGCCGATACCCGCCTACCGGGCTGGACTGTTCGAGACGTGTACGTGCATGTCACCCCTGACGTCATGATCGCGATGCTCGCCGAGCCTGCTGCAGACGGCGACGCGAAGATCACCAGTGCGGCGGGGATGCTCCGCATCTTCAACGCCGACCCGACGGCGGCAGAGTCGATGCACGAACAGCTCGCTGAAATAGTCCGACAGATGGCGGCCGACGTCGATCGAGAATCAATAGTTAGACGCTTTGATATCGACCTGCCCGAGTCGTTCGAACGACTCACCGGGCTCAGTCGCGCCACCGTGATTGCGCACCCGATGTTGGAGTCGGTCTCACTCGGTGCCTTTCTGGATATGGCGATCCTCGAATCGACGGTCCACTGGCTCGATGTCGTCGCTGCGGTGGGTGGGCCCGAGCCCGAGCCGATGGCTCTCGAGCGTGCCCGGGAGGTCCTGGCTGCGGTGCCCGACCCGCTGGCATTCATCGAGGCAGCTACCGGGCGTTCACGCGTGGCTGTTCTGCCGGTGGTGCGGTAACTTTGCTCCGCCCGGCCAGGATGACAGTGGTGTCAACGGTTCGCAACTGACGCCATCACCATGTGGCGCAAACACTTTGCCCGTCGCGAACAACTGGTACCTGCCGCGTGCGTGGCGCAGAAGATTGTTTACTACGCATTGTAGTAAAACCCCTCGCCGTGCGAGTGGCGTCGGTTAGGTTGGTCGAATGGGGACCCTGGAGAGGCCTGATCCGCCTATCGTCGACACGGAATCAGGCGAGCGGACAGATGACGATCAACCGAGTAGAGCAGCGGATCCGACGCTTCCGAAGCCACGGCGCAGGATACTTCGTATGGTGCGGTGGATAGCCGTCGGTGTTATCGCGGTAATCGCCGCTGCCATTGCCGTGTCGACAACCATCCACTGGTGGCAGACACCTCGCGACAAGCAGGCCATCGAACAGTCCATCGGACCCGCTCACCGCTACGTCGACGTGGACGGGCACCGAATGAGCGTCGCAGTTCAGGGTTCGGGACCGCGAACCATAGTCCTCATGCCCGGATTCGGCACTCCCGAACCGATTCTCGACTTCACGCCGCTGGCGCGCCGGCTGGCGGCAGATAACACCGTGGTCACTGTCGAGAACTTCGGGCTGGGTCTCAGCGACGGCACCGATGCGCCTCGCACCAATGAGGCAATCGTCAACGAGACCCGTTCGGCACTGCGAACTCTGGGGTTGAACGGGCCCTACGTTCTGATGCCCCATTCCCTTTCGGGTGTGTATTCGATGTGGTGGGTCACCCACCATCCCGATGAGGTCGCCGCCGTGGTGGGTGTGGACGACGAGCGGTATACGTCCGAGCTTGCAGAAGGGTCCCCGGACTGGCCGAATTGGATGTCCGCGATCACTGCCGTCGGCGGGGTCCGAGATCTGATCACGCTGGACAACCACACCGACTACCTCGGGCTGGTAGCCGACTACCGTGAGAGCCTCGGCAACGCCGTCGAGTACACACCGGAACAGCAGGAACTCTATCTACGGGCGTACTCATGGGTGATGAACTCGACCATGCTCGCAGAAGGCGCAGCTGAAGCTGAGAACGTACTGGCGATCGAAGGAGCTACGTTCCCGCCGACGACGCCGGCGCTGTCGATCCTTGCGTCCTCCTCGCTCACGGCAGATCCCGAATGGGAGTCCGCGCACCATTCGTCGATCAGCAATCCGTCGATTCAACAGGTCACCGTGCTGGACGGCCACCACTACTTGTTCCACGCGCAGGCCGACGCGATCGCCGAGATGACCCAGCAATTCCTCGACGAGCATGTCCAGACTCAATGACGTTGGGCGAGATCAAGTTAGAGCGGGGCCTGGTGCGGGAGCAGCATCCGGATCTGGCAGACCTCGAGCTTCGAGACGTCGGCGTAGGCTCAGTATCGCTGCGAGTGAGCGGCAAGCGTTTATGCCGCCGAACGCTACCTCCGAGGACACGCCGCCCACTCGTGTGCGAATTTCTCGACGACCCTGATCTGGAATGCATATTTATGCGTACGTTTCTGCGTCTCACTCCCGGTCGGTTCTGAGGCACGGAAAGGTGAGACACAACCATGTGCCCCAACGAATTCGAAGCATCGACAGGAGTATCGGCATGAAAGCAATCATTGTGTGTACCTCGATCTCTCACGGCAACACGAAGAAGATCGCCGACGTCATGGGCCAGATCCTCGATGCCCGTGTTGTCGCCCCTGAGCAGGTCGATATGGCGGAACTCGCCACCTACGACCTTGTGGGGTTCGGGTCGGGGATTTACTTGGGGTCCTTCCACCTACAGTTACGTCAGTTTGTGCAGTCACTCCCGGAGGGGCAATGGGGCAGGGCGTTTGTGTTCGGCACCAGCGGATTTCCCGACGCGGGGCCTCACAGCTTCTCCCGACCGCTGGTACGACTTCTCGAGCAGAAGGGCTTCGAGCTCGTCGACACTTTCTCGTGTCGGGCGTGGGACACTTACCTCCCGTTTAAGCTGGTCGGCGGGATTAGGAAGGGGCGACCGAATGTCACCGATCTGGAGTCGGCACGCACGTTCGCCGAAGGGCTGCGAGCTCGGAACAGTGCCACATTCTGACAAGTCCGACAGGGACGCTGATAACTGATGGGACTGCCCCGATCCAAACCCCTGATTGCTGCAACCAAATCTGTTCGGTAGCTTTACTTTTCAAGGAAATGAGTGCGGTTGCGATTTGGATTGCTTGGCATGTAAGTAGGCGGTGAAATGAGAGGCTAGATCAACTAGCTGGCGATGCGAGGTCCGCCACCGGGCGTAGTCCTTCTTGCGCCAACTGCCCCCTTCAAATGAGCTGATCAGCCCCGGTCGTATCACTGCGTCGAACGGGTGCGGCTAAGCATCACTGCTTAGGTGTTGAAGCCGCTACGAGCCGTGATGAAACAACCAACAGAAGACGCAACCGATGACCGATACACACCGCCGAGTCGAGATATACCCCCAACTGCACCGCGCGATCAAAGCCGCGAACGAGGTGCGTGATGGTCCACGGCGTTGTGTACGGCGGAGAAGTCGTCTCTGACGACGCACTCCTGGACTGGCATACCGGCATCGAGTGAATTCGACATGGACACGACGCGCACCGTAGGTCCCGTGCCAGGCTGTGTGAACCTCGGTATTTGTTCGCGACGATCGAGACGTCGCGGTTGCTGCCTTATATCCGGATACCCGGGGTTCGCCCGGAACCGGAGGGCATTCCGGCGGAGCACTGTGCAGCCGATATCTCTCGAAGCCTGGCGGACACATCGGAGGGGAATGGGGCCGCCCGTCGTGATGTGAGGTTGAAGTGCAGGTCCAGTTGCTCGCCGGCGGCCACACGTCGCCCTGAGGTCAGTGAGCGCAGTTCGTGGAAGAAGTGTGCGCGCTTGTCATCGACCCCGAGCAACCAGGAGTCCACGCAGATCGCTTCTCCGAGTTTGAGCTCACGCTCGTAGGTGATGTGGCTTTCGACGACTACTTTTCCGAATTGTGTCCGTTCGATGTAGTCGTCACCGAGGCCGATCAGGTCGGTGAACGTGGCGTGAGCGTCGTAGATCACCAACCCGTAGTGCCGGGCGTTCATGTGGCCGTTGACGTCGATCGATTCCTCGCTAACGGTGGACTCGAGTGTCCGGCAGGGGCCTGTGGCGGTTGTGACGAGGCGAGGTTCTGTCATGCGTCGGATCGTAGCCGGAATCCGTCGATAGAACTCCCGCAGGTCGGAGTGTCTAACTAGAGAAAGTGCGCCCTGAACTGGGATGACTTCAGTTCTCTCTCTCACACACACACACACACAAATCCGCCGGCTCAGGGAAGGAGCTTCCAGTGAAGGTGTCCCATAAGTTCGTCGAAGATTCCGCGGTCTTCGACGAAGACCGCATTGGCTCCTGCGCCGGTCTGGTCCCCGTGATGATGTTGACCGAGTGGACCAGGCTGACAGGCGTACTCGCCGAAAAGATGTCGATCACCACCACGAAGATCGCATATGGGGCTGGAAAACACGGCACCGAAACTAGCGACACTGATCGTCGGAATGTGCGTCGGCGCAGACTGTATCGACGGCCTCGACGTGGTTCGCTGCGGCGGCATGAAGGACTGTTCGGGAATGTCCATGCGCCCTCGAATATCGGAACATTACTACGCGAATTCACTTCGGTCATGATGGCCAAGAACACCGCCATCCAGAGGGTCATCGATTCGATTGCTGATGACGCCTGGGCGCCGGTGAAGTATCCCGGCGCGGTCCGCGACCCCGACACCGGTGCCTGGATATTCGGTGCCGAAGTCGCCGAAACTTCTTGTACCGCTTTCACTTCCGCCGATACCCCGGTCACAGTCCGGCTGATCGTCCGCCGAGTCACGGATGCACGATTCCTTGGTTTCCCGTGTGGCGGTATCGCCCCCTTTTTTCGCCACGTCGCCCTACCGACCGCTACTGCGGATGTCACCCACCGTCGGTACTCGATCATCTTTGGCCGCGCGGCCTCACTGTGGGTGACGACATCGGTGGGCTTGACTGCCGCCACTGCCGACGGCGAAACCCCTAGCGTTGCCGTGGACGTGTTAAACACGTTCGTGTCCAACAACTTCCGAAACATTTTGGCCAGCGAGACCGATCCGGAATTTCGAAAGGTCTACGACCGCCGGCGGGATCGAGACTCGAGGCTCTTCGTTCGCCACCTCGTCGAGGTGACGAACCGCGCGTCGATCCGATCGAATCACTACCGGGCCTGTTGAAGTTCGTCGAGCCTGCTTTCGGCTTCGAAGACGATCCGTTCGATGAGCTCGCACACGCTGGGCAGGTCGTCGATCATGCCGACGACCTGCCCGGCGGCGAGTACTCCAGCGTCGGTGTCGCCGTTCACAAGTCCTGCGCGAAGGAGCATGGGGCTGTTCGCCGACATCATCAGTTGTGCGAGTGTGCGGTCGCCGTTCCGAACGAGGGTGAGGCCTTCGGTGACCATGGCGCGCCAGCTGATTCCCGTCATCTTCCGGAAGCGGAAGGTGTTGACGAGCGCGTGCGCCAGTGTGCGTGCGCCCCGGCTGCCTTCGAGCGATTCGACTAATTCAGTTCGCAGGACGCGATGTGGGAGGCCGTCGACTTTGGTGGTTACCACAGTTCCGTCGAGGCCACGGGCGAGGTACTGGTGTTTCACCGAGTCCGGAACGGTGCTCTCGCTCGTGAGCAGGAATCGGGTTCCCATCGCGATGCCGCAGGCTCCGTAGGCCATGGCTGCGGCAAGTCCGCTGCCGTCGAAGAATCCGCCCGAGGCGATGACCGGGATGTCGACGGCGCGTACGACCGACGGCAACAGGAGGCTGGTGGCGACGTTGCCGGTATGCCCGCCGCCTTCGCTACCTTGCACGATCACAGCGTCGGCACCCCACCCGGCTACTTTCTCGGCATGGCGCGCGGCGCCCACCGTCGGGATCACAATGATGCCGGCGTCTTTGAACTGAGCGATCATTTCGCGTCGTGGCGCCAGTGCGAATGATGCGACGCGGACGCCTTCACGGATAAGTAGCGCGACTCGTTCCTGGGCGTCTTCGGCGTCCGCGCGCAGATTCACTCCGAAGGGAGCGTCGGTGCGTTCCTTGGTGTTTCGGATCGCTGTTTTCAGTTCGTCGTAGGTCATTGTCGCGGAGGCGATGATGCCGAGCCCTCCGGCACGTGCGGTGGCTGTTACCAGCTTGGAGCCGGAGACCCATCCCATTCCGGTCTGTACGACGGGGTGTTTGATGCCGACCATTTCTGTGAGTGCGGTGTGCAGAGTCATGCTCGTACCTCCGTGGTCGCTATCTGTGTGCATACGTCGCTAGCTGTGCGTATTTCGCATCGGGTAAACAAGCAAGCAATTGCTTGGTATTTGTAGCACATCCGATGATGCTGCACAGGGAGCTGGTCGGCGGCGTGCCCGCGAGTGGCCAGCGCACTCGGATTGATCATGCGGTGATGAAGTGTTCAACTATCGAGTGACGTCAGAAATATCTGACGCCGAGTGCACACCTCCGTCTCGCTGCCGATGCTTGGCTGCGGGAGTACTTCGCGGCCAACGACAGCTTCCAGCATGTTGAGGCATTCGAGACCAACGTCGTGCAGATTGGTTGATTGTGCGTTCTCTTCGATATCTGCAAAAAATATGCGCGCATACGTCATTTGCGGAGGCACTCACGAGTCCCGTCAATGTCCGAGCGTTGTTCACCTTCATCGCATGGATGGACACTCACGGTCTTGTCGTCGGTGTTTGTGTCACTCGACCCAAAGATTTTCTTCTGCAACGCTTTCAGGAAGAGGATGGCCATTTCGATCAACTTTCGACGCTGCCTCACCGATGGCTCGTTGCCGCTCGAGATTAGAATTGTTGACGAATCAGAGGGCTTGCCCAGGTTGTCGATCGGCCACCCCGACAAGGTGGGTGCGGAGGGCATCGGCAACGATTTCGGGATTCTCGAGCATCGGAATGTGGCCGACGCCCGAGAGGGTGACCTCTTCGACGTGACCGGGCAATTGATTGATCAGTCGCTGCATGCATTTGTTCCGGGTGAGGAAGGTGTCGAACTCGTACAGTATCAACGATGTCGGCGCGGTGACCCGCCGGATGTCCTGGTCCGTGAGCGGTCCATCGCGGAGATAGGCGAGTTGCATAGGAAGGTAGATGGGACAGTGAGAGACTGCGCGGATCGTGTTTGCAGCGTCATCGGGGGTGACCGCAGTCATGTCATTGACGCAGTTTCGGATGATCGGGCGTTGAAAGATTTCGCGAGTCGCCACTCGATCACCGAACACGCGGGCAGCAGCGGCGAGCGGAAACTGTGCGACAAATATCAGGCCAAGTCTAAATTCGTTGTAGGAGAATCGTTTCCATCCTCCGCTGGGGTTTATTGCAGCGAGGGATCTTGCGCGGCCGCGACGTTCGAGTTCGAATCCGATCTCTCCGCCTAGTGAGCTTCCGGCTATATGGCAGGTTTCCCAACCGAGCTTGTCGAGTCACGTTCGACGCCGTCGGCGATCCCGCGGAGCCCTGTATCGCGCAGTCGTAGACGAGGTCCGCCCCAGTGTCCTGGCATTGTCATCGCGAGGACGTCGTAGTCACGGGAAAGGTTGTCGACAACTCTGTGCCATGAATGGTGGGACAAGGTGTATCCGTGCAGCAGCAGTACAGGCTCACCCGATCCAGCCCGGTTCATGGATTTCACAAAGCCTCCGTCGTGTCTTTGCACTAGCTAGTAGTGACACGCAGGATACGGAAGTGTCTAGAGCCTGCGTGTGGGAATGGTGCGCGTTGACGCTGCCAGTTGGGTAGATCTGTGGCCGCCCTGCGGTGACGGGCCGCCAGGCCTGTAGCGCGATCCTCCAGTAGGAAAGCCCCCAGCCCTCCGTCGGGTAACACGATCCGCTGCTCAAGCAGTTCTATCCACGCCGGAGTGCTATCGCCTTGGGTCGGTGTCGAGGTTGAGTACTCCGGGATGTCGGCCGGCGTACATCTGGGCGATTGTCGATCTTCCGATGCCCGATGGTCCGTTCAGGTGAATCAGTCGTGGCATGGGGAAACCTTAGTGTCGCTGTCCCCGTTCGTGATCATCATTGATCTGCGGTGCCGTCCGAATAGTTCGGTTGGAGTGTCCGTCCTCACACACCACGCCTTCGGACGTGATCGACCTTCGTACCTGGCACACTCACGGTAGCGGACCGGTTTCCTGGTTCCAAGGGCACGGGAGCAGCGGTCAGATGATGGCACTGGGTGGAAATGGCGTGTGGTTTCGAGCATCGAGATCGAAGATCCTCGCCGTCGGTTTTCTCGTTATGTTTGGGGTCGGCGCTTGCAGCAGTGCGGAACCTGAACCGGAACAGGGTGTGGCGTCGGAGATCATTGCGTTCGCCGATGGTGACGGTTCGATCTACACGATCAAGCCGGACGGGAGCGGCCTTCGCCAGCTCACCGCGACGATGGCCGACGACGACCGAACTGCATACGCTTCAAATCCCGCGGTGTCCGTGGACGGAAGCAGGATCGCATTTTCGAGAGGATCGGGAATCGCGGTGATGAACGTCGACGGAACCGAGCAGAAAACGGTCGCCGACCGCGGCGGTTCACCCAGCTTTTCACCAGACGGTTCGAAGATTGTGTTCGGTTGTGTCGGCGGGATATGCCTGATGAACGTCGATGGCTCCGACCGGCAACAACTCTCCCCGGAAGACAACGGGGACCACAGCACACCGAGTAGGTCCTACCCGGTGTTCTCCCCGGACGGAACGAAGATCATTTTCAACGAAAATGGTTACATTGCAGGGTTTTCGGTCGACGGTACCGGGTGGTTCCAGATCCTGCGGGATCAGTTCTGGAATTCCGACCCTGCGTACTCTCCGGACGGATCGATGATTGTGTTCTCGAGTAACCGCGGTGGGAATAATCAGTCCGAGACCTACGTGATGGCATCCGATGGCCGCGATATCCGGCCGCTTACGACGGAACATGATGTCGGGGCGAAGTATTCGCCGGATGGTTCGAAAATCGTGTACACCCATGCGGTGCAGGAGCCCCGCACCATCGTCGGAATACATGTCATGAACGCCGACGGCAGTCAATCACGTCCATTGACCTCCAAATCATTGATTGCTCAGGCCCCTAGCTGGGGTGGACATGAGTAGCGCCGAATGGCAGAGGATGGATAAAGGCCCATGAAAATGAGGGCTGAAATGAGAAAAGGGCCGGCTCTCGTTGCTGCGCTCGCATCCGCTTTCGCGATTTCCGGGTGTGGTTCACCGGAGCACACCGACCTCGAACCCTCCGAGCCGATCGTCACCACCCTAAGCTCGGAGGCCCTGTGGGCATACGACATTCACAATCAGCGGGAGTTGGCCGGAGCGAAGGACTCGATCTTCGTGGGTACGGTCGAAGAGCAGATTGGCACACGGGAGCTTAAAACTTCACTAGAGGGGACGACGACCCCGACAACGCAGTTCCGGGTGTCGGTTCTCAAGTCTCTCAAGGGTGTATTTCCATCCGAGGTGACAGTCAATCAACAAGCGGGATTCGACTCCGAGACGCGGGTACTGAGAACTTTCGGGAACGATCCCCTGTTGGAGCCAGGAGTCACCTACATTTTCTCTGCAAAGTACATTGTCGCCGACAATTATTACTGGATCGTCCCCGAGGTCGGTAGCGAGTCTCTCAGCGCCGACGACGCAGAGACGATGACGTCGAATCGTCAGTCCCGAGGTGCCTTCAAGGATGAGCCGCAGGCTGTCCGGGAGATGCGTGAATCAATTGCGAACGCTGTTCCATACCATGGAAAGGTTGTCCCAGGGAGCACTCCTATTGTGGGAGTGTCGAAGTCGCCGAGTTCGAGTGTGCCTTCCTCGGCATCTGTGACCACCTCGGAAGTCACCGGATCCAGTTCGACCGTATCGCCCTTAACACCTGTGAGGAGTCCCCGAACGACCTCCGAGGTACCGGCGCCGCGGTAGGTTCAAAAGGGGTGGAGTCCAGAGGTCGTTGCAACACAGCGATATCGAAACGATGTGCCAGCCTCCCGGACTCGGGTTATCGACGGTAATATTCGTTTTTGCTATCCGCTATCCGCTATCCTTGCGCCGGGTAGCCTCCCGTGTATGGCCGTTGCGCATCTGGGTTCGATAACACTCGACTGTGACGATCCGTCAACTCTGGCTGCGTTCTGGCGTGACTTGCTCGACGGAGAAATCACCTACTCCAGTGAGAAGTTCGTTGCCGTGAAGATCCCGCAAGGCATGCTGACGATGATGCGCGTGCCAGATCACCGCGAACCGTCCTGGCCCGAAAGTACGGTGCCGAAACAGATCCACTTCGACCTCGTCGTAGCGGATCTGGATGCCGGGGAAGCTGAGGCCGTTCGGCTTGGGGCTCGAATCGCGTCCGAACAGTCCGCACCCGAGCGATGCCGCGTACTCCTCGATCCCGCGGGCCATCCGTTCTGCCTATGCCTTCCTCAGAACTTCGCAAAAATCGGAGGATGAGATCAGTGGGGAAGGACTGTTTCGAGAATGGCAGGTACCTGCTTCCTGCGACATGTAGCCTCGGATTCTGTGTCCGACACCGCTACTGAACTGTTCCCGACCACGTCCAGAAGTCTCACCGGATGGGGTAGGACCGCCCGCACCACCTCGCAGGTGCTCCCTACTGCCGACATCGAGTTGATCGCCACAGCGGTGGCCCGGGTGGCCGAGGACAACGCCGACAAACCGGCACATCTGCGGCGCGGTGTCATCGCCCGCGGGCTGGGCCGCTCGTACGGAGACAACGCCCAGAACACCGGCGGTCTGGTCATCGACATGACAGCTTTGCGCCGCATCCACAAGATCGACGCTGGCACACGCCTCGTCGACCTCGACGCCGGTGTCTCCCTGGACCAACTGATGCGCGCCGCGTTGCCTTTCGGATTGTGGGTACCGGTCCTTCCCGGAACACGTCAGGTCACGATCGGCGGCGCCATCGCCTGCGATATTCACGGCAAGAACCATCACACCGAAGGAAGCTTCGGAAACCACGTCCGTTCGATGGATCTGCTCACCGCCGACGGCACGATCCGGACGCTGAAACCGAAGGGCCGAACGTCGAAACTGTTCTGGGCTACTGTCGGCGGCGTCGGACTGACCGGCATCATCCTTCGCGTAACCCTTGAGATGACACCGACGGAGACCGCGTACTTCGTCAACGACGGGACGCTCACAGCAAGTCTCGACGAAACAGTCGAATTCCACAGCAATGGACGCGAATCGAACTTCACGTATTCCAGTGCATGGTTTGACGCGGTCAGCGCACCGCCGAAACTCGGCCGAGCCTCCATCACCAGAGGCTCGCTCGCCACTATCGATCAACTTCCGAAAAAGTTGCAGAAGAATCCCCTGAAATTCGATGCACCACAACTGTTCACGACACCCGACATCTTTCCCAACGGGCTGATGAACAAGCTCTCTGCCACCGCGATCGGAGAGTTCTACTACCGTACCGGTGGGAACTACACCGGCAAGGTCCAAAATTTGACGCAGTTCTACCATCCACTGGACCTGATCGGTGAATGGAACCGCGCGTACGGATCGAAGGGTTTCCTGCAATATCAGTTCGTGCTACCGGTGGAAGCGGTAGCGGAATTCAAGAGCATCATCCGCGACATCCAGACGTCCGGTCATTACTCTGCGCTCAATGTCTTCAAGCTGTTCGGTGACGGCAATCCTGCGCCGTTGAGTTTTCCGATGGCAGGCTGGAACGTGGCTTTCGACTTCCCGATCAAGGCGGGGTTGGCTGAGTTCGTGACTGCGCTGGACCGGCGTGTTCTCGAGTTCGGCGGCAGGCTTTACACCGCGAAGGATTCGCGTGCGACGGCTGAGACGTTCCATGCGATGTATCCGCGGATCGACGAGTGGATCAAGATCCGCCGATCCGTGGATCCGACAGGCGTGTTCGTATCTGACATGGCCCGGAGGCTCGAACTCGTGTGACCCACGTCTTTGTTGAGGCCACAGGTTGATATCGCGGGATACACGTATCGGGGAAAACGGACTACCGGCGTAGGCGCTAACGGTCGCCGATCAGTTTATTTGCTGCTGCGACAGCGAGGTCCACGTCCTGCGCGAGCAGGTAGTGATTGAGCGCGATCGCAGCCTTGGACCCGGCGCCGGCGGCGGTAATCAACTGAGCAGGCGAATCGACGACATTGCCTGCAGCCCACACGCCGGGAATGCTGGTTCCTCCGGCGGGATCCACGGTAACCCAGCCGTTCTCGCCGACGGTGCACCCCAGTCCCGTCAGCAATTCGTCGTTCGGCGTGAAACTCGGCCCGACGAAAACAATCTCTCGGCTCTCGATGCGGCCGTCTGCGAGTTCGATCCCCGTCGCCCCTCCGTCTTTCGTCACGACCTGTGAGATATCGCCTTCGATTATGCGAATTCCGCGCGCAGTCAACCGCTCTCGCTCTATGTCGTCGAGGACAATCTGATTCGGGAAGAACGTCACATCGCCTGACCACTGACGGATCAGTAGTGCCTGATGCATCGTGAACGGTCGATTGTCTCCACCGAGTACGCCGATCGAAGTGTTTCTCACTTCGTATCCGTGGCAGTACGGGCAGTGCAGTACATCGATGCCCCACTGCTCGCGCAGTCCTGCGATGTCGGGCAATTCATCGTGCAGACCCGTCGCTACCAGAACAGTCCTTGCTTCGATGACGGTTTCGTCGTCGCAGTGGACGACGAAACCGTCATCGTCAGCTCCTCGGACCAGGCTTGTAGCCCTGCCCTGGATGACTTCGCCGCCGAACGAAAGGACCTCGTCGCGTCCCGCAGCGAGCAGTGCGTCTGGTGTCATCCCGTCTCGCGACAAGAAGCCATGCAGATGCGCAGCTGGGGCGTTGCGGGGTTCGCAGGCATCGATCACGAGTACCTTGCGGAGTGCTCGTGCCAAGACGGTTGCCGCGCTTAATCCGGCGGCGCTGCCGCCGATGACCACTACGTCGTACTTGTTCATGATTCCCCCGTTGGTGTCTGTGTTCGTTTGTGTGGCATCGCAATTCTGAGGGACAGTTCCCTGGCTGCAGGTTGCGCGCCGGACGCGCCGAAGCGCGATGTTGCAGGTTTGTTCCATTCGTGTCCGTTCCCGGCTGGCGCTCTGCGAAATCGGTGTGGCCTGCGGAATGAGCTAGGCTGAAAAAGTATCAGATTGTTTACTAGTTAACAAAAGTTGGTGGCGATGTCCGAACCCTCACTCAGAGAGCGCACCTGCATGCTCTGGGACAGCTTCAACCCTGATCTTGACACCTCGGCAATGGAGATCGTCGCTCAACTCAAGCGCATCACAGGGCTGCTCGAGCTGGCAGTTGAGCCTATCTATGTCGATGCCGAACTCACCACGGCAGAAGTGGAACTCCTTGTCCCCCTGCGATATGCGGAGGAGTCGGTAACCGCGATCCGGCTCGCGGAACTTCTGAGTATGTCCCGTGCCGGTGTGAGCAAGGCGCTAGCTAGACTTGAGAAACGCGATCTCATTGCGCGTGTCCAGAATCCTTCGGATCGGCGTTCGGCGCTGATCCTGATGACTGAGTCGGGAAAGGCCGCGATTGATCAGATTTTCCCTCGCGAACTCGACGCTCACGGCAAGCTTTTTTCCGGACTCGGCGAGGCACGGGCCGATATTCTGGATGCTCTGGACCGTCTCGCTGAAGTGGTGGAATCCGGGCTCGAAGGGTCTTCCTGACGTTCGGTGTCGGGAGGGCTGTTAGTTGGCCGGCATAGAAGCGTCAGCTCCATCCAGGTTTGACGTCGCGCCGCGCTGGGAGGCCGTTCCATTCGGTGAGTGGGGCTGATTGCCACCACCAATCGGGATCAGACTGAATGCCTTTGACGGATGTTCTGCCGGTGATGGCAAGAAGCAGTTCGGGCGCATCGGCCATCGTTGGGTCGATCCAAGGAAACGCTCGCGATACTGTTCTCGCACATACATTTTCGGGTAGATCCAGTTGCACGCCTACGGCGCGTGCTGCGTCGGTGCCGTGGACCAGTATTTCGGTGACAGCCATGCCGGCCCACCCTGCAGCGTCGGCTGTTCCGCTGGGGTGGAACGCACGTTCGTCGCCGAGGTCGCGGAGTAGTGCCGCGAGGACGTGTGCGGCCGAGAGGACGTTGTCGAGATGTTCGGATGCGGGGGCATCACGACCGTTGCGTAGGACTGGTAGTCGGCTGCCGGCTCGTCTTGCTACTTGGCTGCTGTAGAAAAGCAGTGCATCGCTGATGTGCTCGATGGTGTGCGCCGCGGTCCATTGTGTTGGTTCCGCCGTGTGCGACCACCGGGCCGAGTGGTCAGGTATTGCGGTGAGTGCATGCAAGGTTTTCGCTGCGGATACCACGTCGTCGGGTGTTGGTTCGGTCTGTGCGGTCATGGTGTCCGGATCTGTGGTCGTGTCGGGTTAGGGCAGGGTGGTGGTACACGGTCGCCGGTTGTTGAGTAGGCGCCGCGGCGGATCTGAACATCATTGGATCGAGCCTTCGTAAGAACAGCGATCGGGACTGCACCTAGTCCTTTCGGACTAATCCTTTTGGTGGGTAAAACTTTTCACTGTCGTCTCGGCGCGACCGCAATGCATAGGGGTCATTCGTTGCTCTGCCGTTCTGCGATGCACCGAACTGATTCTGCATGTGCTGTTGCTTGATAGCAATGCTGGGAGTCTTTGCTCTAGGTTGATGTGTACGGTCGTCCGGACAATCGAGACGGCGCTAATCGCGGGGGTGTTTGTTTTTGATTGAACTGAGGGGATTGACCAAGGTTTACGGTCCGACAAAAGCGGTGGACGATCTGACGTTCACCGTCCGTCCCGGCATCGTCACGGGGTTCCTCGGACCCAACGGCGCCGGCAAGTCCACCACGATGCGGATGATTCTGGGATTGGATCAGCCGACGTCGGGGCAGGCTCTGATCGACGGAAAGAAGTACCGCGATCTGAAGGATCCGCTGCGTACCGTCGGAGCTTTGCTCGACGCGAAGTGGGTTCATCCCAATCGCAGTGCCCGTGCGCACCTGCAGTGGATGGCCGCATCGAACGGGATCCCGATGTCCCGCGTCGACGAGGTTCTCGCCCTGGTGGGACTGTCCGAGGTAGCGGGAAAGAAGGCCGGCGGATTCTCGCTCGGTATGTCTCAGCGACTCGGCCTGGCCGGTGCGTTGTTGGGTGACCCGAAGGTGCTGTTGTTCGACGAGCCGGTCAATGGTCTCGATCCGGAGGGCATCGTCTGGATCCGTAAGTTCATGCAGAGTTTGGCTGCCGAGGGACGTACGGTTCTGGTGTCGAGCCACCTGCTGTCGGAAATGGCTTTGACCGCAGAACAATTGGTTGTCATCGGCCGTGGCCGGTTGATCTCGGATTCTACTGTCGCGGAGTTCGTGGATCGCTCGTCCGAGTCGACTGTGCGCGTGCGTAGTCCTCAGCTCGACGCGTTGCGCAGTGTGCTGACATCGCAGGGTTTGACTGTGCGCGAAGACGGTTCGAGTGTTGTTCCGGCGTTGGTCGTTGTCGATTCCACCACCGAAATCGTGGGCAGCTTGGCGGGTGCACAGGGAATTGTGTTGCACGAGTTGGCTGCTCAGCGCGGATCGTTGGAGGAAGCGTTCATGAAGTTGACCGGTGACGATGTCCAATATCATGCGACCGTTGCCGACGGCGCTCAGAAGGTTATGGGAGGTGCACTGTAATGGCTGTTCTCAGTGCTGAACGAATCAAGATCACCACGACCAAATCGCCGCTGTGGTGCACGATCATCATCATTGTGCTCGGGTTGGGGATCGCTGCGGTTTTCGGTATTACAGCGAAGTCATCGCTCCAGAGTTCAGGTGGTGCGCTTATGCCGACCGTGCAGGGGGCACTGAGCGGAGTTACCGGATTCGGTGTGCTGGTCCTCATGATCATGGCAGCCCTCGCGATCACCAGCGAATACCGCTTCGGGACCATCAGAACCACGTTCCAAGCCGTCCCGAACCGGGCTTCGGTGCTTATCGCCAAAGCCGGCCTCATCGGTGCTTTCGGCGTTGTGCTGACCCTTGCGCTGTCGTTCGGGGCCTTCGCAATCACGAAAGCCACAGCAGGCGATGCCGGACGATTCCTGACCCTGTCCGACGACGAGAACTGGCGGCTCATCTACGGCACACCGATCTACGCATTCTTCTGTGTGGTTCTAGCTGTAGGGGTGGGAGCGCTGCTCCGGCAGTCTGCGGGTGCGATCGCGCTACTGCTGTTGTGGCCCTTGCTCATCGAGAACCTGTTCAACCTGTTCGGCAGTGTGGGGGAGACGATCATGCCGTTCCTGCCGTTCATGAATGCAAACCACTTTCTCGGCTCCGCGGGCGGTGGCATCGACTTCCACTGGGGTCCCTGGGGCAGTCTGATCTATTTCGCGGTTTTCGTGTTCGTGGTTTTTGGGGTGAGTATCGCGGTGGTGAATCGCCGCGACGCCTGATTCTGTCGCTGCAGGCAGGGTGATCGAAGATGCCAGCGGGCGATGCCCGTGCAGTCACAAGGGGAGTACGGAAAAGTGAGTGATCTTGCCGTGGACGCCGGCGCGTCCGGCAATCCGATTCTCACGATGATCGTCGCCTGCGAGATCGGATTCTGGGTACTGGTCATCGGGGGTCTTGCCGTCCGCTACCTGTTGCGACTGCGGCGCACATCCTCGGTGGTCTTGTCGATGCTGCCGGTACTGGATCTGTTGTTGCTTGCCGTCGTCGCTATCGACATGTATCGCGGTGGAGAAGTCGGGTCCGCGCACCGCCTCGTCGGGATCTACCTCGGATGGACGGTCATGTTCGCGCACTCCACGGTGAAGGCTCTGGACGTGCGGTTCGCCCACAAATTCGCTGGTGGGCCACCTCCGGTGAAGCGTCCGAAGACGGGGCCCGAGGCGTTTGCGTATGAGATGCGAGCGTGGCTGAAGTGGTTGTGTGCGGCCGCAATTGCGCTTGCGGTGGCCTACGGGCTTGCCGCGACGGTCGCAGATCCCGAGCAGGGAAACGAATTGCGTGCAACGCTTACCCCGGTCGGTGCCATCACTATTGGGTGGCTGCTTTTCGGCCCTCTTTGGGTGAAGTCACGCAGCGAAGGACCCGGCAAGTCATCAACACGCGAGCCTGTCCCCTGAGGTTGATCGCCGGAGGCGTGGCTGCGCCGCGGGCAGCTGAATCGAGTCGACGGTGCGGGGTGCGTAGTTCTCAGTTGAATGTTCTGCGGAGTGTGTTGACGGGTTCTTACAGGTTGAGGTGGTTGGTGTCGTGGTTGCGGGAACGTAAGGCCTACAACGCTGCTCGCATCGCGGCGAAGGCCGTCGAAGCCGCGCAGTCGTAGCATGACCGTATTGCGAGACAGGACGTGGCGGCGAGCTCGGTCGCGAAGATGACAGTTCGGGTCATGAAGGTCGATACGGAGATGGCCGAGCTCAATCTTGACATCGAGGAAGGGTCCCGCAGACACGATCACACGGAGGTGATCTCGCCGTGTTCGACACCGCAGATAGGGCTCGCTGGTATTGCGGGATTGGCTCCGGTACCCCGCGATTCGTATTGGCGTGAGCGGAAACCTGCGGCGCCCACGCCGATACGATCAACCCCTGCTGCGGTCGTTCTACCTCTCTGAGCGCTTGAGTTTTCGACGTTGTTGTGGCATCGCAGATCTACTACGCGCGCAAATGATCCGAAGGAAAGCGGCACAAGCAGGCTGTTCTCGCGCTCGCCGGGCGGAGGCTGAACCTGCAGTGGGCGATGCTCCGCGACAACGCGATCGATCGGCCGGGGCCGAGTGTTTCCTCGGCGCGTGAGCCACCGTTCCACGCGGAGTCGGTGCAAAGTCAGAGTCAATCCAGGGTGGCGGAAAGTCGGCCGTCCAGGGTGGCGGATAGTCGGCTGCCCAAAGTGACGATCGCCTCGATGTCGCCTGGGGTTCCCGGTTGCCAGGGCAGCACCAATCGGTCCCTGGTCTTGTCGACGTATCTCGGAATCACGTGCAGGTGGAAGTGGAACACTGTCTGCCAGGCGTCGGCGCCACAGCAGTTGAGCAGGTTCACCCCGTCTGCATCGAACTCCGCAACGGCTGCCTTGGCGATGCGCTGCGCTGCCAGGGTGACTGCGGTCAGGTCGTCGGCCGGGATCTCGAAGAGATCTTTACTGTGCCGTTTCGGTATGACAAGCATGTGACCGTCAGAGCCCGGGTTGATGTCCATGAAGGCGTATGTCGTATCGTCCTCGGCTACTTTCACGCTCGGGACGTTGCCGGCAACGATGCTGCAGAACAGGCACTGATCGCTCATAGTCACGGAGTTTAGCTCCAGGCTGCCACTCGCGGCCCTTGGACGTGCATCGCCTGCGGCTCCGACCGTTCGGAACGGAGCTGAAGGATACGTAGGTCCACAGGACTCGACCGAACCCGGCCGACCCAGGTCAGCCGAGCACAGCCGTCACTTGTTGGGTCCGTCCGGATCGGTAGTTCGGGGCCCGGAACTGGCTGCCGCGTAACCTTGCAACCTTCGATTTGACTCTCCTGTTGCAGGAGACCCGAGAATTGTCATCACATACCGAAACGGACTTAGGGAGCCTCGCAGCACATGATGCGCATCGGAGAATTCGCCCTCGCCTCGGGTCTGACCGTGAAGGCCCTCCGTCACTACGGCGACATCGATCTGCTCAAACCAGCCGACGTCACTACGAACGGCTACCGCATTTACTCGCCGACACAGCTGCGGCAGGCCGCGACAATCCGGGCACTGCGCAACGTCGGCCTCTCCCTGGACACCGTTGCCGAGGTGTTGAACAACCCGGACCGTATCGATTCCGTCGTCGGTCGACACAGAGCACTCGTCGCCCACGAGCGTGCGCGTCAAGACGCGGACGCGGCACAGGGGTCCTCGCTGATCGATTCACTTGGGCTGGACTACACCGTTCGTCGTCGGGCCATGCCGGCGCAGCCATGGGTGGGAGTCCTCGTCCAGATCCACAATCGCGAACTGGAGGAGGTCGATTCGCCACTGGCCACACTGCAGACGGCCCTGGTCGAAGCCGGCCACACGATTGCCGGGCCCTGGTGGACCACCCTGCGGCAGACCGCGGACGCAGAAGTCGTCGACGTCGTATTCTGCTGGCCGACAACGCATCTCCCTGTCGAGCCGATACGCATCGCCGGCGCGGTCGTTGAATCGGGAACCCTCCCAGCGTGCGGCGAACTGTTCGTGACCCTCGAAACATCCGATGACGATTCGGATCTCGACGATCTGGGCGGCGAAGCAGCTCACATCGCGATCGTCGAGCGAGCGCATCGCGAAGGCCTGAACTTGGTTCACGGCAACGTTCGCCAGATCGGCGTTCTCACTGAAGACGGCACACCTGAAGCCATCGAACTCGTGATCGCTCTCGAATAGATACCCGTCACCGTGACGCCATTCCATACGAAAGAGCACACTACGAGAGAGAAAATCTTGCGGCGAGGTTGGATTATCTTCTGAGATGAGATCCAGACGGCCAGCGCAGACCACCGTGGTGAACGGCGTTGTGGCGGAGCATCACCCACAACACGTTCAACTCCGATGTCTGGGAGCGAGTGCGAGAGCCGCTTGGCTGTGGTGTTTACCTTCGGATCGTTCGCGGGCACAGAAGGTTGCGACGCGGTCGATGACAGATTGATGTCGATCGATAGTCGCCTGAGTTGATCCTTCACGGTCGGCCGGGGGTGAGTGCGGAGCCTGTTAGTGACGCGGATTGGTGTCGTGCACGGGATTGGTCGCGCTACGGTGCAGGTAGATGACACCGCGGTCGGTGTCGAGTGTGAACGGTGACCCGTCGGCGCTGTGGGTCAGTCGTGTCGTCTGCAGTCGATGTTGCTCCTCGACGGTATGCCTGGTGGACGGTGTGATCAGTTCTTGTGCGGCGTTGAACATGCCGGCCCCGCCGTTGCCCCCGCCCATCCGGCGCCAGTGGATCCAACCACGTTTCTCTGCCCATGCCGCCACCTGATCGAGCACCACGCAGAACCTGACGATGCCAGCCATACCCAACAGAAAGCTGATGGCTCCTCTTTACCAGAGCTCCGAAAGTCGTGAACCGGCTTAAGGTTCTGCTCCGTGGTCGTCAGGCAACCTCGGAGACCTGAGTGTCCGGTGACCGCGCATGACCCCTCGACCTGCCCCGCCCTACTGGGTCCGAATCGGATTGACAATTCTCACTGGATTCGAGTCCTCGGCGGACGCGTAGGCGGGGTCAGGCTTCGTGAGCGAGCTTGGAGCAGAAACCGAGCATCACGACGCCGGCGGCGGTGTCGATCGTTCTCCGAACCGTGCGGCGTTCGAACTGTTGGCGTAGTGAACCCACGAACGCGACGACCAGCAAGCACCAGAGGGTTCCGATCAGTGGCAGGGTCCAGGCGTGCAACAGCCACACCCACCAGGGTGCGCGGGGCGGTACGAACTGTGGCAGCAGTGATAGGTAGAAGACGAACATCTTCGGGTTGGTGGCGTTGCAGAGGAATCCTTGCCGGTATCCGGATCGTAGGGCGGGCCGGGTTTCGGTCGAGGCGGCTGCGTAGTGCCCTCGGGCTGCGCTGAGCAGCATCGAGCACCCGAGCCAGGCGAGGTAGGCGATTCCGAGCCACTTGATCGTGAGGAATATCGGGTGAACTCGGATGATCACGCTCGCAATACCGAACGAGACGAGCAGCCCTTGGAATGCTGCGGCGGAGCTGACCCCGAACGTGGTGGCGATCCCGAATCTGTGCCCGTCGGAAACGGTGTTGCGTGCGATCAGCGCGAAGTCCGCGCCCGGCGTCAGCACCAGCACGACGGCGACCGCGAGGAATGGCCACGAGTAGGTCACGCTGGCACCCTAGCCGACGCCCGTCCGTGGGACTTGGGTTCAGCTTTGCCGGTCAGGTAGTCATTCCCGTCTCGATTCGGCGTGTGGTTAGCAGGCTCGTCGTTTCCGAAAGGTTTCGGCTACCTTGACGGGTCATTCGGCACACCCGATTTTCGTGAAAGTAGCCCGGTATATTCCATACGCTCAAACCCGATCCATAGGCGATGCTCCGCTCTTACTGCGACACGCATGACTCATGCAGCTGATCACCGCGACGGCGGGGCTGTCTCACGTTGTGCGATTCGCAGAATATGTTTCTTATGCCGTGGGTCTTATCGGTCTTGGGGGCGGTGTATGTCCTTGTTCGTCGACGTGGTCGGTGATCTCGCAGAGTTTGGCCCCTGATCCCATCGAAGACAGTTGTACCCGCAGGTTCGCGGTGCGGGTTTCGGCTTCTGTGATGAGGATGTCGGCGATGAGGCCCCAGTCGGCCGGACACGGATCGGTGGGCAGATCGGCGAATACTTCGGCGATCTCTCGCACCGTCAGCCCGATGCGCTGGGCGAGCTTGGCAACCTTGATCCGGCATGCGGCGGAGTCATCGAAGCGTCGCTGGTTGCTGTTGGTGCGGACTGCGGTGATGACGCCGTACCTCTCGTAGAAGCGCACCGCCGATGGTGCTACTCCGCTCTCGGTGGCAACGTCGCTCACGGTGAGGACAGCTGGCAGAGGTGTCGCGGCAAGGTGTGCCACAGAAGCAGTCATGTCTCGAAGTTGCCACAGACATGCCTTGACTTCAACATATGTTGAACCCTCAGTATGAGGGTCATGACGACAACGGAATCTGTGACTCCCTCGGGGCATGTGCTGCGCGTGGCGGTGATTGCCGGAAGTAGGCGGCCCAATCGACGGGCGCGGGCTGTGGCCGAGTGGGTGTGCGCCGCCGCACCTGAGGGCGCGGAGCTGTCCCTTCTCGATCTCGACGAGGTTGCTCTGCCCACGCTGGCGGAGCCGAACTCACCTGCGTTCGGCGGCTACACCTTGCCGCACACCAGGGCGTGGGCGGAACTGATCGAAGGCTTCGACGCATATGTGCTCGTCTCGCCGGAGTACAACCATTCCACCAGCGCCGCCTTGAAAAATTCCCTGGACCATCTGTACCGCGAATGGAACGACAAGGCGGTAGCCTTCGTCGGCTACGGCGTCGACGGCGGTGTCCGCGCAGTCGAACATCTACGCGGGATTACCGCCGAACTCGGGCTTGCCGGCGTCGGGCCGGCCGTCGCGCTCAACGTGTTCGATGACTTCGACGAGGAAGGGCACCTCGCACCTCGGGAACGTCAGGAGAGTATGCGTTCCCGCATGTTCGACTCGCTGCTGCGGTGGGCTTCGGCGCTGCGGCCGTTGCGCCCTGCCGCTGAGCACCGGCTGACCGGGCAACGACCGATACTGCACCGGCCGACGGGTGCGGGCAGCGCCGATGACGCGGTTCGAGAACTACTCGACAGTTTGCAGACCGGCCTCGATACCGGTGACGCCGATCTCTACGACAGCATGTTCGCCCAGGACGTGCTGTGGGGAAGCCCCTACGGTCGGGTTCTCACCGGTTACGCGCCGCTGAACGCCATCCACCGTTCGATGATGGATACCCCGGTCGTTGCGACGTCCCGCTATGAGGTGGTGCAGACGTCCGCACCCTCTGCCGACCTGGTGCTCGTCCACATTCGACGGCTGCACTTAGCGGACGCACCGCCCGGTGGCGCCGACTTCTCGGAGATGGCCATGTACGTACTCGTACGCCGCGACGGGCAATGGTGGCTTGCAGCTGGGCAGAACACGCCGATCCGAGACAAGCCGTAACCGCACTGTCGGAGTGGCTGGTGCGTGTCTGTTAGTTGCGGACTCATCAGTGGGCGAGTGCGGTCAGGGGTGCACCGGCTGTTTCGCTGCACCTCCCCGAGATCGATGTAGAATCTGAAATTTGTTGCAGAACAATCGATTCCGCGACGAAAACTCCACCATGTCGGCCTCTCTCATGTCGGCCGCCGCTTGTGATGCCGCCCGTGGTGTATTCGGCCACGAATAGTTCGAGACGAATACGCGACACGTAGGGGGCGCTTGTCAGCCGCTATGGGTCACGACGGCGCCGTGGATGGTGCGTGGCGGCACACCAGCATGTGGTCGGCGCCTCGTTGGAATTCGTAGTCGACTTTCACTGCGCGGCCGACGATATTGCGGGCGTGTAGGTCGGCGAGCAGTTCGGCGAGTCGCGGGTAGGGCGCCGACGATCCCACAGCGACGAGAGGAAAGATGCGTAGCTCTCCGGAGGTGACGCGCATCAGTTCGGTAATCGCGTCGAGATGGAAGGTGTGGTCGAGGCGCTCGGTGTAACTGAACAGCAGGTGGGAGCTGAGTGCCAGATCGAAGCTGCCGTCAGTGAACGGCAACACAGGCAATCGTCCGGGGACGTAGCGTTCGGGGTGTCGGCGACGGTGAGCTGCGAACTGTTGGGCGGCGTCGTGCCTGCTGCGCTGGTGTTCGTCGGGATCGGTGAAGTATGTCCACGCATACTGTTCCGCGTGCGCGCGGACGTAGCGGTTCCCTCGATCCGTTTCGGATGTCGCAATGGCGGCAAGGTCGTCCGCACTGTTGTCGAAATAGGCTACGTCGCAGGCGGTTACATCGCCGCCGAGGCGGTTTACTTCGCTGGTGAACCCGGCGCCGCCGCCGGGGCAGTCGAGGATCCGGCGAGACAGGTCGTTGTCGGTGAGGGTGAACATCGCCCGGTATTCGTCGAGTGAGCGGGAACTGATCAGCATGTCGCCGATCCCGTTGATCTGTGGGTCGTTGTCGAAGGTCATGGGGTGGTCCTCTCGGTATGAGGCCACCTCATTGCGTCAACCGGGATGGATGCCTGTCGTACAGGTGAGGATCATCGGCCGCGCGTGAGGCGGCCGGAAAGTGCACAGTTCAGGGCCGCGGGTAGAGCGGCCACCAGAGCTGCGCGAATGTGTTCACCGGCCAATTAGAGCACGTTCGGATAAAACTCCGATAGGGAGCAATCACTAGGGTGTCGCGGTAAATCACTACAGCGACTGGCCGCACTGGAGTTGGATCGGCTGAACTTTACGTGTGAACGTCACCGGCAGTCTGCGAGGGCAAGCGACTCGTCCATGGGCCGGGCAGTAGAGACCGATGGCCGTCGACGCATCTGCAACTGTCGCCGGCTCCAGACGGGTCACACGGTCGTCGCCTCTCCGCAGAGGTGGGTGAATGCATAGGGAAAACTTGTGGGGCCGTTCTACTTCCCTAATTTCTAGAACATGTTCTACTTTGTGGATTAGCGTTGTGGCTATCAGTGGAGGCGGGAAATTATGGGACAGGTTCTAGACAATATTGTTCAGTTCGCCGACGAGATCCGCGCAGGCGGCGTCGAGGGCGACAAGCTCATGCAGCTGACGGACGGCAACGCGAAGCGCCTTCGCGATTCCGGCGTCATCCGCATGTTCCAGCCCAAGGAATTCGGTGGGCTCGAAGCTCACCCCCCGCGAGTTTGCCGAGACGGCAATGGCTATCGGTGCGATGGACGGTGCAACCGGCTGGGTCAGCGGCATCGTCGGCGTCCACCCGTGGGAGCTTGCCTTCTTCGACAAGAAGGCACAGGAAGAGGTTTGGGGCGAAAACCCTGACACCTGGATGGCTTCCCCGTACGCACCGATGGGCGTCGCGAAGCCCGTCGACGGCGGCTACATCCTCAACGGCCGCTGGTCCTTCTCTTCGGGAACGGATCACTGCAACTGGATCATGATCGGCGCCGTGGTCGGCGACGAAAACGGCAAGCCCGTCATGCCGCCGAAGCACCTGCACGTGCTTCTCCCGCGCAGCGACTACGAGATCGACCAGGACAGCTGGAACGTCGTCGGCCTGCGTGGAACCGGCTCCAAGGACCTCATCGTCAAGGACGCTTTCCTTCCCACCTACCGCACCATCGACGCCGGCAAGGTGTACGACGGCACGGCCTGGAAGGAAGCCGGTCGCACGGAGACCCTGTACAAGTTCCCGTTCTCCTGCATCTTCCCGCTCGGTATCACCTCCTCGCTGATCGGTATCGCCGAAGGCGCATTGGCCTGCAACATGGCTGCGCAGCGTGAGCGCGTGACGGTCAGCGGTGTTCCGATCAAGGAAGATCCGTACGTACTCTTCGCCATCGGTGAGGCTGCTGCCGAGATCGCCGCTTCGCGTGCAGCGATCCTGGAAACGGTCGACCGCTTCTGGGACATGACCGAGAAGGGTCAGGAAGTCTCCTTCGAGCTCCGCGCCATCGGTCGACGCACCCAGACGGCTGCCGCGTGGCGTGCAGTGCGCGCCGTGGATGAGATCTTCGCTCGCTCCGGCGGCGGCGCATTGCAGCTCAATACCCCGATGCAGCGCTTCTGGCGTGACGCGCACGCCGGCCTGGCTCACGCCATCCACGTGCCCGGATCGATCTTCCACGCGTCGACGCTCTCGCAGCTCGGTGGCGAGCCGCAGGGCATCCACCGCTCGATGATCTGATTCACTCCACGGAAGCGCTGGTCCAGTTCGCGTGGATCACTTCACTTGGGATAGGTGGTTCCTTCTCAGGCAATGGGATTCGGTCATTTGCCCGATGCTGAATTCCATTGGGGTTTGGGATCACGTGCCGGGAGTAATGACAGTGAATGCGATGGTGGACGTCGAGGTGGCGTTGCGGGACTGAACGAGATACGAGCGGAGTGCTTCGGCGCCGTCGTTGGCCAATGACTGTGCGGCGCCAGGTGTTCGGCCGCGCGCTGTAACCGACATTCCGGCGACCTCTGCTGCCGGGGTGATCGTCAGGTCGGGCTGGTAGTCGGCTGCGGTACCGCCGCGGGTGTGCGCGACCCGTTCAGCGGTCTCGGACAGATCGGTAGGGGAGATGCTGATCTGCTCTGCGTGATAGGCCCCGTCTGACGCCTGAGATGATGTCACGCTGAACGTGACCAGTGCGGTCCTGGTGAAGGCGATTGTCTTGGTCCACCACAGGGTCCCGGCGACCACGAGTACGGCGGTGAGGAGGATCGGCAGGATCAGCCGTTGGTGCTGGGTGGCGAAGGTTCTCATTGGCCAGTTGTACCGTGTGCGGTACTGCAGGTGCGTGAGCCGTCCGATTCTGGCCCATCCGAAGTAGGCATGATTGGTGACCGGGATCCGATGTTGGTTCTTTTGACGCGGAGTGGCTCGTCACAAGGATCGGTTTAGCTCCTCCAGAGATCCGGTGCCGATGCTCACAGAAACATCGAAAACCGAAGGTGAACATCTTCCTCGGCCGTCGCGGCGGTGGGATTCTGGGCATGGAGTCCGCGTAGCGGAGAGGTAATGCGTTGCCGCCCCTGGGTGCGTCTGATTCGTTGGTTACATCGTTCGTGTCCGGTGCAGTCGGGTCGGGTCGAGACCGGTCAACGACCAGAGCCGGGTGGGGTCGTACCAGTGGTCGTGTCCGACGAGGTCGACGATACGTGGGGGGAGCCCACGCTCGCCGGTGAGCGTGATCGCAGCATCGAATGCAAGGTTGTTCTCGGGGACGGTTGTCAGCCCACGTTGCGCCAGAAGGGATACGAGCTCGCGTACTGTCACCGGGTCCGGGTGACAGGCGTGGAAGATCTCGCCGGACGGGGGTTCGTCGCGTAGTGCGACAGCGACGATCGCGGTGGCGAGGTCTCCGATCGCGATCACCGATGCCCGCGCTGCGCCGTTGTCGACCCAGGAACCCAGGCGTGTGGTGATGTCAGCGAGCCCCATCAGAAATGGGGAGCTCGTACCTCCGTAGACGAAACCTGGCCGAAGGACTGTGCCTCCGTATTCTCGGATGGCTTTCTCGGCTGCCAACTTGGTCGTGCTGGCGGCGGTGACGGGCGAGGGAATGAGATCGCTTTCACCGGCGCGGGTGTGCGGACCGAGTCCGTATACGCCAATGGTGCTGATATACAGGATATTTCGCACACCCACGGCGGTCGCGGCGTCGATCACACGCTCGGTACCGACTCTGTTCGTCCGATCGCACACGCTAGGGTCGGGGCCGATGTACGAGGCGGTGTGAATGACGGTGTCCGCGCGGCCGAGGGCTCGTTGCAGACTTGTCGGATCGTCGAGATCGGCGCAAGCGACGCGTGCCGTCGTAGGAGTGAGCGCGCCGGGACGTCTGACTACGGCGGTGCACGGCACACCGAGTGTCGTGAGATGCTCGAGCACGGCAGATCCGACGTACCCGCTAGCCCCGACGACCGCGACGTGCCGATCTCTAAGCGGACGGCGTGAATCGAGGAAGTGGCGCGCCGCTGGTAACGTTCGTGCAGGAAGCAGCTCGGTATGACTATGCGGCATAGCTTTTCTCAGGGGTGATGCAGCGATGAAGGGGTGAGGTCGTGTGGTGAGGCAAGCGCGCGCGGTAGCAACGCGGGAGCAGATCGTCTTGAGTGCTGCGCAGGCCTTCGGGAAGTCGGGATTCGAGGGGGCCAGTCTTGCCGAGATCATGGACCATAGTCAGGTGTCGAAGGGCGCGATCTACTTTCATTTTCAGTCGAAAGAAGAGCTGGCACAAGCGATCATCGAGCAGCAGCACCGAATATCGATTGCCGCAATCGAGACTGTGGCCTGTCTCGAGAACTCGGCCATCGAGCAGATCGTCATGTTGTGTCATGAGATGGCCCGGCAGATGATCGAGGATCCTGTTGTCGGGGCGGGGATTCGGCTGACTCTCGAACTCAGTGCGGTCAACGGTCCGGCTGATCCGTACGTGGACTGGATCGAGGGATGTCGGGTCCTGATCCAGCACGCACAGCGCGAGGGGGACATCGTGGGGACTGTTTCACCTTCAAGTCTCGCAAGAACGGTCATCGCGTCCTTCACCGGTATCCAGATGGTCTCGAATGTGTTGTCGGGTCGTGCGGATCTCGAAGAGCAGATCGACGTATTCTGGGGATTCTTGTTGCCGAGCATCATGCCGGCCGCCCGCGGTGGTCGGATCGGCGATATCTGTCGGGCGCGTTTGCTTCCCTACGCGTCGTAGTCGGATCATTCGTTGTCGCGGTTCACGGGGTGCGGTGGGGTCGGGACAAGCGCACCGACCCCACCGCGACCTTTGTTCCTTCTTGTTCCAAGGTGACCACGGCACTGTGGTGACCGTCCCGGTCCAACACCACGATCACGAGTGTGTGCTCATCGAGTTCGACAAATTTGGAGAAGGTGACATCGAGTTCGTCGACAGCCGCCTCGACATTGCCTGTGGCGGCATGCGCGCCTTGGCGGACCGCCTCGAGGACCGACATTCCCGGGACATGGTCACACGGATGATCGAAGAGTATGGGATGGGTTGTGTCAGTGCGCAATTGCCACACACCTTTTCGTGGGTGATTGCTCAGAACGACGTCGGCGGATCTCGATCTTCCCACGGTGTGCGGCTCGACGGGTTCCTTGCAGATCGCCGGACCAACGCCGTCAGCTTGTCTCGATGTCCACCGAAGTCGATCATAGGTCTCCGGCGTCATCACGTTCGCGATTCCGAGGCCGGTGCCGACGACCTTCCCGTCGATGACGAATCGAAGATTGATCGTGAACTGCTTCAGAGCGGAGTCTGATCGCAGGATTCCGGACACTGCGGCATCGATCCGTACGTCGGACGGATACATTCCGATCTGTCGAAGGTCGGATCGTGCCTTCACGTGAATCCGCTGCATCACAAAACGGGATGTCAGGGGCACCCGGTAGCGTGTGTGTGCAAGGTAGATCGCCGATTGTCGAAGGGTCTCGGCGAGCAGCATCGTGTCGTGTCGACCGGCTACTGACTCGTAGAACGTGTGCGCCCGTGGCCATTGCGCACCCAAGACGAATGTGTCCGGGATTTCTGTCGAAATGCATTCTGTGACAAATACTTCCGCGACGGATCGTCGATGAACCAGCCTTCGGGGCACGGTCGACTCGAACCCCAGAATCGGTGTTCGGTCTGTTGAGTGATCAAGCGTTGCAGTCATGTCGCCGGTGTCTCTTGCTCTCCTGGGCAGTCACGCGATCGAGTGACCGTCGATAGTTTACCGAGCATATCGAACGAACCGTTTGTTATTGAGGAGGGTGCCGCCCTACTTGGGGTGTGGGTTCACGCGGTCGTCGGAACACTGTCGAATGAGAGGTTGCGACGACCGTGCCGTTTTGGAGGACTGTGCCCGGATTGATGATCAATTGGTGAGGCTGGCTGATTTCGGGATGTCGGTGAAGGGATTCCACTGCAGCGCTGGTGATTTCGCGTCAACGCTGCTATGTGACCCTGCGTGCGGTGAGGCGCCCGGCAGGAACACTGCGAGGTCCTCGTCGATCACAGTGTCGCCGGTGGAGCCGGTCTCTACCAAGGTTGTGGCGACACGATGGTAAGTGGGTGGATCGTGCTGTCGAGGACGTCGTCGATCTGCTATTCGCCGAAGCGTTTCCTCGGTGCCGCGCGCAAACATCGAGAACTGCGGGGTGCGATTCACTTTACTTCGCTGCACGGCATTTTTGCAGGCCATGCGTAGGTGGCATGTCGCTGACACACAGCTGGTCGCACAGCCTGAGCAGTCAGTTCACCTGCGATGTAACTCCTGACCTGGCCCGGTGTCCCACCAACAGAATCCACCCCGGCGTTCCCGAATCGTGTTGATCCCCAGTCGTATTCCGGAAAGTTGACAGAGACGCGGTGACTGACGGTGAGTGGATTGGCGACCGACAGCCGCCGGCGGCGGCACTGCCTGGTCAGATCAGTCCGGTGGCGTTGGAGATCCATTACCCAGGTCGGTACGGCGGCGTCGATCGCCGCCTGACCTGTGTCCACTAGTCGAGGGCAAGGCCAGTATGGGCAGAGCCACCAGCCTGCGCTGGTGGCTCTGCCCATTTCTTCGCGTAGCTGAGTCAGCTCAGATTGCCGAGCACATTGCCCAGGATTCCGCCGACCACGTTAGTGAGCGAACCCTGCGGATCGGTGATCGAGCCGAACACCTGGCCCGATCCCGTGTTCACCGAGCCGAAGCCCATATCGTCGAGGCTGCCGGAGCCGGCCTCGACGGGGTTCGGCGGACGGACGGTGACGCATACGCCCATCGGGTTGATCTTCCAGTAACCATTCGCGAGCACGATATTGGTGCCGGCACCGCTATCGATTTTGGTGCCGACGGCGGCGCTGTCGGGGATCTTGTAGGTGGTTTCCAAGGCGATGACGGCGCCGCCCATTGTGGTCCACCCACCGCCTTTTGCGGTAACGGAGTTATCGTTGCCGGGGACAACGGTAGTAGTGACGTCCGACCACTTCTGGTCCCCGACAATCCATTTGACGCTCAGGCGAGCCTTCACCAACTGGAACCCTGCCGGGTGGTAGTCAGTGATCTCGTTGACGAGTGCTCCCGAACCCGACACCTTGGTGACGTAGGTGACGTTGTTGCCCGCGGCGGCGGTGCCGTCGCCGACAACCTCCTTACTGAGGGTGTAGGGCGTGTTCAAGGAACCGGCCCATTTGGAGGTGACCGACTGGCTGGTCGCGCATGTGGGTGCGGCCTGTGCCACCGAGGCTCCGAGTCCAACGGTGACGCCGGCGGCGATGAGGGCCAGGGACGCGGTGGTCGCCACAGCATGGCGTAGTGAGCGGCGTGACATGTAGTGCTCCATTCAATTCGGGCGATCGTGCAATTGGGTCCTGAACGCCCCCGCGTCAGGTTGGGATGCTGGCCTGGTCACGATGAGTCGGAAACATCGAGACCGGACGTCCCTATTGTTTACAGGACGGTTGTCCATTTCGGGGGGAAGATCGGCATATCTATCCAATTTAAGGTTTGCGCATTAGTGGCTGCATGACCGTTGTGTCCATTTGTGACCAACATCACCACGTGACGGTTTTTCCTTCGGCAACTGCCGTCACATCGCCATTACCAGCGGAAAGGCATCTTCGGATCCCCGCTGGATTCGATTGTCAGGATAGATTATCGGCTCGATTTCCGCATCTTCCTGGTTATCCATAGACAAGCCGTCCTTTGTAGGTGCGCAAATGCCACTTATTTTGTATATGGGACGCAGAAGCGGGTTCGAATGTCGAGCCCGGATGTCGACCTGGCGCACGCGTCGCTCTCCATTGCCGAGGCCGTAACGTCTCGATGTCACCTTCGATTGATTCCTTCGACATTTCCGGATGGCAGTGGACATCATCGGCATACGATCACCAAGGCGGCCGGCGTCTCTCGGGTGACGTTTTACCGCGTAGGGTCCGACTAGCTGGCAGTCATTGCCCCTGCCGGAGCCACCTACGACACAGCTTAAATATTGTCTAACTTGTTGGTAGTCAATATTTTTGGAGGCTTTACCCCAAGGTATGACCGCAGCTGAACTCTGGTACGTCAGAGTGGCTGGCAACGTGCATTTTTCTTGCGCCACCGGTGGGTGCGCGAGGACGATCTCGGCCGCTGGTGGGTGATCGGTGCCTACAACTCGACCGTGGGCTTCGAATACGGGATCGGATGGGCACAATTGGGCAATGTCGGCGGTGGAAGATTTCGGCGGTGGAAGATTTGAGTAGCGACTACCCGCAGGGCATTTACACGCCCAGCCCCGGAACCTGTACCCGAGAACGACTCACCACCTTCGCCGTTGCACTCACTCAATCCGTAGGCCGTGAGAACCGCACCTGTCGGTCGGATCTGATTCAATGCAGGCATGACATCGCCATCGATCGAACCTCTGCAGCTTTTCGAGACGTCACCGGGAAAATGGTCACTGATGCTCACGGATCAGCACTTCGGCAGAGTCGCAGCGGTATTCGAGCAAGTTGAAGGGTTCGACGGGGGAGGTTACGACTGGGCTTCGGTGGCTCACGCAGTGGTCGGACGCGATGCGCCGAATCTGGAAGGCCGATTCGACACCGATCCCGAAGCCGGGATGTTTGTTGCGTACGGCGGCGACCATGAAGCGCTCGGTGAACTCGGTGTACTTCTCGCCAAGGCGTATTCGGATGCTGAGTACCTCGGCGGACTGGTCGCGATTTCCGAACTCGATTAGTCGGATCCAGATCGACCGCTAGAACCCAAGCCTGAGAGATCCGCGGTCCTGCTGCGGCTGAGGCTGCGTACCTTGACAATTGGGATGACGACGGTGCGGAGCGATCGTTGTCAATGTCGTGGGCGATGGTTCAGTCGATGCCGGAGGCCAAATGCACAGAGATCGAGCAGCGCTGGGATCCGGACAGCTAGGAGGCTGAAGCGCTCGGCTTCTGATCAACGGCCGGCGGTGCGGCCTGCTCGTCTACTGGACTGCGTCAGCTTTCACGGGTGCCCTGCGCGCGTTCGTCATGCCAACGATCAAGCCCGCGTTGCCGTTACGGCTACGTGGCTTGGAGTGTTCTTCAGCCCCGCGGAACCGGGCGGCCCCGCCGGCTGGTCGAGTTCGATCGCGCCTTCCGCTACCGTTGACGGTGACCAGATGATCGCGCATCACGCTGGGGATGCCCAATGCACAGCACCACGGGACCGTCGCGATCTGCGGGGATCTCAGGTGTCACGACCGCTATGCTCGTCGCCTGCGCTGTCGCACTCGCCGCGGCTTTCGTTTTCACCCCGGGGGCGCTGGCGGGCAGACCGGGCGAAGGTTGCGCAGACCAGGGTGAACTTATCGAGACGGTCCGCGCGGCGTTCGTCGGATATTGGAGTTCCGGCGTCCGGGCTTTCTCTCCGAGGTTGGAGGCAGTTGTCGACTACTGGTTCCGGTATTACGTGGCCAAGGCCGTGATTGCTGCAATCCTGCTGACGGTCCTCTTCGCGCTCGGAGCAATCCTCCGGAAGTCGTTTGCGAAGGCTGGTCCACTCACGGCGGGAAAGAAGATCGCATTCGTCTCGGCCGGAGGACTTGTCACGGTTCTGGCGTTGTTCTCATCGGTGCTGGTGATGGCCAACGTTCAGGGCGTCATTGCGCCGTTCGCCTCGTTGATGTCGGTGTTGCCGGTGCGGGAATCCGACGGAGAACTCGCCGATGCTCTCGGTCAAGTCAGGCAGCAACTCGCTGAATCGACGAGCGCGGGCAACCAGATAGCGCCTGCCCTGGATCTGATGATCAGCGACTTCGCTCGATGTCACCTGGCCATGGCTGTGATTGCGCTGATCGGCGCGGCCGTCTTCATCGGCGCGAGCGTGGTGTTGTGGACTAAGTTCGCCCGAACGGCACGGTCCAGCAGGCGGACGAGGCGTGTGTTGGGGTCGATCGGTGCACTCTGCGCAGTGTTCGCGCTGGGATTGATCGTTGTCGGCGTGGCGAATACGGCCACTGCAGAACACCCGGCGCCGGCGCTCTCGGCCTTCTTCGATGGTGGGCTCTGAACACCCGCGATTTACTGAGTTGGGCAGGCTTGAAAATCAAGCCACCGATAGCTATGTCAGGGCCGATGTCGCTGCCGCAATCGATGGACAATTCCTCACAAGTGCAGTCCGAGAGGCAAAGCAGTCCCTGAGTCACATACGTTGCGGCGACGATACCGATCCTGTCGGCCAGCCCAGGCCAGCCGCAATCAACACTTACAGGCAGTCCCCTCCCTCGAGACGAAAAAGCTATACCTCGACATCGGTAGTACCGACGTCGAGGCGTAACTCTTGCGCTTCTTTACCTACCGACCGGTTTGTCTGATTTAATGTTTGTCAACTGTCCGTCTCCCCTCGATCTCAACCGAAAGAGAGCCATGAGCAACCTACCCAACACCCCGCCCACCGACGCCGAGATCACTGCTGCCGCCCTCAATTGCATGGCAGAGCGCGCAAGTGGCGGCGTGAGGATCGCTCAAGCAATCAAGAACATCAGCTGCAAAGACGGGGTTGTCACCGCAATCTTCGACCCTGCCAAAACTGGAATCACGGTCGAACTCTTTCACGACATCAATAAGTTCGGGAACCTCGCACAGTTCGTCGGCACGCCGTTTGCATTCAACGATGACGATGGAAAATGGTTCCGTCAAAGTCTGGTTCGAATCGACACGGCGCTCTCGGATGGATCGTCACTTGGAACGCTGACGACAGCAGAGCTACACAAAATGGCCGAATCACGATCGGCTCGGAATAGTGCAGCAAACGACGGCCATCCGCAATAGCCATGTCGGATGATCTGATTCTCGGCGAAAACCCGCACGCCCTCGACAACGAGACACTGATGCTCAGACATCGCCAGTTCGTCACAAGATCCACTGAACGCGCACTGGCGGGAGACTTCGAGGGGCGTGACGTCTGGGCGCGGGCCGCTGATCGCTTCGCGGCGGTCGCTCGACGGCGCGGCCCAGGGTTCTGAGGATTGAAATTCCAGGCAAGCGGCGTCGGCCGGCTTCGCACATGAGATAGAGGAACCGAATTTGACTGACTACCTCGGCTATGAAGATCTCCGGATCTCAAACGACGCCCCGAGAACGAACGGGCTTCAACGGGTGATCTACGGATTCCTTGACGCCGAAGGGTCACCAACCGACGCCGATCGGATTGCACTACTGGGCCTCATGCAGATCGTCGGAGAATTGGAATCCACTGCCCGCGAACCCGATTCAGAACGCAGGCGACGCGGCAAGTGAAGTTGCAACACGAGCGGACCGACCCAAATTCCATGCAAAACTGTTGTGCGCTCGTTGACTGCCCGGAAGATCCGGGTTCTGGGGTGGCTCACCCGATGGATCAATGTTGTCCGTCACGGTTTTCGATGAGCCCACGCCGCAGGTCATGATCTACAGCGGCATTGGCCCGGTCGGCTGCTGAACCAGTGCAACCAGAACGAAATCGGCCCTACCAATCACGGGTATACATGCGCACGATCGGACGCAACTGCACTCTCACCTCGATTGGTGTCAACATCGAGGTGTGGCTGCGGGCGGTGGTGGCGGTCATCGGTGAAAATCTCCTCGGCTGGTGGGGTTCGTCATTGTTGCAGGGCCGGTCGTTTCTGGTGGAGCGGACGCCAGCTGCAGATGGTTCGGGTTGCGCGTAGTGAGGATGCCGGTGATGGTGATGGTGATGGTGATGTTGATGGTGACGACGACGATCGACGAGGGGACGTGTCATCACCACAGGTCAAGGGTGGGTGAGCGCCAGGCCTACTTTCTCCGACGTAGTGCGGCGGGGTCCGACTGCTGCTTCGAATGGTCGGTTGTAGGACGGTGAATCTGCTGGGACCGCGCGGCGGTGATCGGCGGTGCGGAATCTGGTGGCCAGATCGACGAGCAGCTCCAGCGATGCTCCGGAGAGTCCGTTCGCAGTCAGCAGCAGCTGTTTGAGTGCCAGGTCATCGAGGCGTTCGACGATCTCGGTGTCCGAGGCCTGTGCGCGGGTTCGATCACCGGACCAGGGGATGGTGAAGAAGTAGCCGGGCGAGACGGCGAAGTAGTCGGCCAACGCGGCCACGACTTCCTCGGACGGGTTATCGCGTATTCCGTTGCGCAACTGCGAGAGATATGGCGCCGAGAGCCGGCATCCTTGTGCCAGAAGTCCTTTCGCCACTGCCCTGTTGGTCGGCCGCCGATTCGCGGCGGCGAACAACTCGTTCAATCGAATCTGAAAGACGTTTTCGCTGGCTACTCGCCCGACCATTATCGACTCATTTCCTTCGTCGTCTCCTTCTGTGTTCGAGTGAGGATACCGACGAGGTGGGCGTGCAGTGCGGGCTGGTTCGCCGGTGACGCTGGCGGCGGGCTGCACGTCGACGGAATCGATCGGTCCTCCGGTGAGCAGAGGTCCGCCGTATCCTTGCGCGGTGCCTGAGAGTGTCGGCGTGCCGAGTCGAGCAACTGTGTCAGAGTTCGGAACTGCTGTTCGGCGCTGGCAGTGAGGGCGGACCGGTCCGCCCTCACGCCCGAATCCGTCTCGGGCGCACTTTCCTCGGCGATGGCTGCGCATCCGGGAGAGGTGAACTGATCAACGCTGCGGTCGAAAACGTCGATCGGAGATGAAGTCCGGCCCGTCCACGCCTGCACCAGACGAGATGCCGTGAAGTCGACGATGCCGCCCACTCGAGGGTGGACCAGCACCGCGGGCTTAGACTCGGCTCGTCACCCGATCCGACTACAGACAGGAAGCGGCCGTGGCCAACCGCACCTATCTCTACACCACTCCTGTTGCCCCTCAGGAAGATCCGGCGTCGGCCCGCATCCAGCGCTTCACCGGTATCTCCGAGTGGTCGTACGCAATACCGCTGGTCCCCCGGGTCCTCGTCTCCGTGGACCCCCGTGCCTGCCAGTCGATCATCTGGGACGGCACCCCCGACCTAATCGCGGTCACGGCGCGCTGCGGCCCCGGAATCGCCCGGCTAGACGGCTTCCTCGGTCGTATCGACCACCCCGGCCGCGGCACGATGGCCGAGGATGCGCTGCGATTCCTGCGCAGCCACACCGAACCCGACCACTATTTCGTTCTCGAGTGTGGCGAGGTCTTCGACATGGACGACGAGTCGTTCGCCGACCAGGGCAGGTCACTGCTGGCCGGGCTGGCGGACATCGACGCGGAGATGGAGGCGGCGTTGGCCAGGCTCGCACCCGTCAAGCCGAACTTCTGGCAGCGGGTGTTCACGCCGTCGCAGGAGAGTATCGAGGAACCCCTCCGCGAGCTCGGTCTCGGTTACTGGTCCGAGACGTTGTACGTCGAGCTCGACGGCCCGCGATAGGCGTGGCAGAGCGGGATTCGGGCAGGGTCTTCACCACGAGTTCCAGACCTTAACAGGGCAGGTGAAGCGTGCGGAGACGTGAGCGCGTTATGCGTGGGCAGCGTCCGAGGTCACGAAATGTATGCGTGTGGCTAGGGAGAATGGGACTGCCTGGACTCTGGTTGAGGCCCTCTGTCGGGTCTCGTCCGACATCGACCCGGCCAGCACCGCCTTCTCCGTGACCATCCGGACGCTGCGGTGCACCGAGATGTCGAGGCCGCATCGTTCATCCATCGACGGTGGAACGGTTTTCTCACCAACCCCTAAGAGTTCACCAACGAACGCCCAGTTTTCCGGCCATAGATTCGGAGATGTCGAGGCCACCAGGGCCGCGGCACCGAGCGAGGAGATCACCCATGCGCAAGACCGTCATCGACAACCCCGTCCGCCGGCGAGTAGCCATCACCGCAGCCGGAATCGCTGCCGTCGCCGCGATCGCCGTGCCCGGCGTTGCCTGGGCCAGCGGTGGCCTCTCCGAGACCGCACCGGTCGTAGTCTCCGACACCGCCGCGGAGTCGGTCCCGGCCATGCAGTCCGACACCCCGAACGGCGAGTGTGCCCGCGCCCTGACCCCGGAAGAGGTCTACGCGCTGGTCGCGAAGGGTGAACTCAACCTGGCGGACATCACGCCCGCTGCCGCCACCGAACCCGCGGTCGTCGCCAGCGCCGAAGAGATCCGTGCCCGCGGCGCGGACGAGACGGTCGCGAGCGCGGACGCGCAGAACGGCGACGTCACACCCGCCGTACCGGCCTGCTGACCCCGGTAAGTGCTGGGGGCGGGCGGGCCTCGTTCCTCCGCGATCAGGTGCGATGGATCAGGTGACTGACACCGTCTGCATCCTGATCGTCGACAACCAGACCAAGGTCCTCTCGTCCCTCTGTCCGGGGGTTCCGTCTGTCCGGTTTCGGCATGGAGACTGCACAGACGGGGCCTCCGCGCTGTGCTCGGTCGGGCGCAACTGAAGCGCCGGGTGTGGGGCTACGACGTCGACACTGACACCAATGTCGTCGACGTGTTCGACACGGACACCGATGTCGTCGACGTGTTCGTCACGTACCTGCATAGAAAACTGGAGGCGACGGGAATGCCGCGAGTGCTGCACACCGTGCGGGGGAGTCGGATTCGTACTGCCGGAGCAGCTATGAGGGTGCGCCGGCGATCACCGTCCCTCCGGACCCGGGTGGCAATGGTGTCGGCACTGGCGGCGGCCATCGTCATCGCCGCGATCGGTATTGCATGCGCTGTGTTCCTGCGAGTGAACGGATCCGCTCAGCTCGACCGCACACTCGACTCGGTGGTGTTGAGCGTGGCCGCCGAGACGACGATCGCGGAAACCTCGGAGCTCCCGAGCGCGGAAACCTCGGAGCTCCCGAACACGACGATCCCCGAACCGGCGGTGACCGCACCCGGCGACCACGTCGCCGAATCCGGCACGGTCCGAACGGAAACCCTGGCGGGGAGGACCGTGCGCGCCCGCGACGTCCCGGTCAACGGCACAGACGGCACGTACCTCGCCGTCACCGTCCCGGAAGACACACTGTCGCAGGCGATCCGCCAACAACAGTGGCAGGTCGCGGCAGCCGCGGTCGCGGCGATCGCGGTGGCGGCCGGGCTCGGCTGGCTGCTCGCCGGCCGTGCCGTGCGGCCCCTGCAACGGCTTGCTGCCGCCATGCGCACTGTCGGGGACGACCCGTCCAATGTGCTTGCGAACGTTCGAGGCGCCCGCGAGGCGGAGGAACTCTCCGACGCGATCACGGACATGCTCGGACGGATGCAGCAGGCGCGTAACCGAACCCAGGAGGCGCTCCGCTCGGCTCGCGACTTCGCCGCGGTGTCCGCTCACGAGCTGCGCACCCCGCTCACGTCGATGCGCACCGATCTCGAGGTGCTGGCGACGATGCCGCTCTCCGACGAGCAGCGCGCCGAGATCGTGCGTGATGTCCTCGCCACGCAGCGTGAGGTCGAGACGACGCTCACGGACCTCGAGCGTCTGGCGGTCGGTGAACTCTCCGACGTGGCCGACCATGAGGAGGTGGACCTCGTCGACCTTGCGGATCGCTGCGTGCAAGAGTCCGCGCGGCGGCTACCCGACCTGGAGATCGAACTGTGTGCCCCGGACGCGTTGACGGTGCGCGGGATTCCGTCGGGGCTGCGGCTGGTGCTCGACAATGCGATCATCAACGCGGTCCGTCACGGGCGCGCCGGGCTGGTGCGGATCACCCTCGCCGAGAACGGTGCTCACGGCGTCGCCGTCACGGTGGACGATGACGGTATCGGTATCCCCGAGTACGAGCGGGCGGGGATGTTCGTCAGGTTTACTCGGGGCTCGGCCGCGCAGGTCGAGGGCTCCGGACTCGGTCTGGCGTTGATCGCTCAGCAGGCCGCGTTGCACGGCGGCACCGCCGGCCTGTCGGAGAGTCCGCTCGGGGGTACCCGACTGCGGCTTCGGCTGCCACCAACACCCCGCGCGCACTCGGCTGGCTAGATGCCGGCGCGGCGGATCAGGGTGTCGGTCTCGCTCGGGGAGAGGGTATCGAGGACCTGCGGCAGGTCCGTGTAGGCGGGGCATCACCTCGACGGGGCTCGGCGCATTGCGTCCACCAGCCAGGACGCTGCGTGTTGTGTTCGTGTGTGTTGATGCTGTCGGGTTGTGCTGAACTCGGCGAAGAAATCTCTCCCCTTCAGTGTTTGGACGAGCGATGCAACAATGGCCCGCACCGGATTCTCGGAGCCCAAATCCGGTGCGGGCCTTTTGTGTTGAGGGACATCGAGCCGCTGGTACTGGGTCGCCGTCTTCTCGGCGAAGGCATGCGCAGGGGTAGGGGCTGTGAGTATGGATCGGGTAACGTGCATCAACCGAGCCGCTGACGCTGTTGTCGATTGCGCGGCCTACATCGATGGTCTGTGTATTCCGGAGATCTGTACACCGGAAAGGGCGAATTCGAGGGGTTTTCGTCATGCACTTCGGGGGGTGATACTCGGGGTGAAGTTCCCTGCGGCCTCTCGTTTTCTGTACTCATCTGTCATAGTGTTCTGCCGCATGCCAAATCCCCGAAAGACCGGTGTGCGCGGGGCTCGTTGGTGCGAGCTCAGATGTGCCGGCAGCACCTGACGTGTGCCGCAGCCTTCGCGTGAGCGCGAGGGCCGCGGCATGTCTATTTGTCTGAGTTCGCTGGGACGGGCGCGTTGACGCTTCTGCGATGTTGGCGCGTCTCCTGGCGGCGGATGCCCCGTGTGAGGAAGGGGGCTTTTCGTCGTTTGGGGGCTCGTCGACGAGATGGTTGCGAGCGTGGAGTTGTCGTCACCGTGCGAATCGATCCTGATGTAAGGAAAGCGGTAAGTGGTATGGAACAGATGACGGTCGATGTGGCTTTGCAGAACGATGTCGCCGCAACCAGGTGGCCGCTCGATGAGGAGCTTCTCACTCCGAAACAAGTCGCGGTTCTCTTTCGCGTCGATCCCAGGACTGTTGTTCGGTGGGCGAAGGCCGGCAAGATCGGATTCATGACCACTCTCGGCGGGCATCGTCGCTATCGAAGCGCCGAGGTGCATTCTCTTCTTCGTGCGCGCGGCAATTCTCGCCCATCGTGAAGTCGGTGGGATACGTGATTATCGGACGGTAGTGGGCGACGCGCTGAAAACTGCCGCATCGCCAACACTGTGGACCTCGCCAATTCAGTATCGGCGCCAGCTTCCGCAAAACGCAGCAACGACGGTATTGGTTGGGGCTTTCGTCGTGTGCGGGGCTCACCGACGAGATGGTTGCGAGCGCACTCCGTCGGTGAGCCGTGCGCACCGGTGGCCGGTGAACTCCGGTGCGCAGTTCGCGAGGCCCACCTCCGGCGAGCTGTCAGCCGGTAGACACGCCATCTGCGATGACGACCAGCCGCCGCGACGGGGAGACAACCGCCTGCGTGAGAGTGGAAACCCCGACTCGGGCCATTGACGAGTCGGGGCGATCCAACGTCATCCGTGTTGAGCACACAACACGGATGACCCGCTATCCGTGCCGGGCTGCCCCCTCCTGACTGACCCGCCGTATCCACGATAGGACTGTGCTCGAGCTCGGTCCAGAGTTCCGCTCGGAATCATTCGGCTGGTGACCGAAGTCCCCGGTCTTCCGGAGATTGTGAACTGCTCCCCGGGAGTGGGGACTTTCGTCGTTGAGCGGACTCTTCTTGTCGCACTCATCGAGCCTCGCGTGGCAGGTACTCGAGGAAGGCGTGGGTGCCGTCGGCGCCATCAGCGCGGATCAACACCTTTGTTTCCGGCCGCGTCGGATGTCCGGAACGGCAACTGCGTCAACGCTTGTCGAGTCACCGGAATACGGTCGGCGGCGGTAGTGGATCCGGTGTGCACGTTCTCGGGGCCGATGGGGTGGCCGGAACCCGGCGCGTTCCGGTCCACCCCGCTCGGCACCTGTTGGCGCTGATGCCAACCGGTTTTCAGCTGCCGAAGCTACCGAAGATGCTGCCCAGGTCGCCCAAGCTACCGAGCGAACCGGTGGACTCCACCACAGCGAAGTTGGTGGTGCAACCGTTGAACTTCACGGCATCGACGTTGGTGTCGCCGGAAGCGGCGCGGCCGATGCTCATGCCGTAGTGCTCGACGGTGGCGGCGGGGTTGGCGGCGACGATCGTCGCCAGGCTGGTCGGGACGTCCGCAGCTGCACCGCCGATGGTGCGGGTGCTGGTCCACAGACCGTTCTGGAGATTGGCGCGTGTTGCACCGTTGACGGGGCTGGCGGCGTTGTTCGGGTTCGGTTTCCAGTAGATGGTGGTGTATCCGTTGTCGTTCGGGTTGGTGGTTCCGGTCAGGCGCAGCTGGAAGGCTGCCTGTGAGGTCGGGGCCTTCTCGTCGAATCCGATTTCCTTCGCGGCGGCCTCGGCGAGCGGGATCGATCGGGCCGAGTGGTAGGACACGGAACGGTTGTTGGGTGAAGGTTCGACGATCTTGAGGTTCAGTGAGCCGTCGGTGTCGAGGACGTTCTCTGACGAGTAGAACGCTTTCTGTTGCTTTTCGTCGGGGAAGGGGATGCCCCAGCCGGCGGGGTCCTGGTCGGTGGACAGTGTCGAGCAGGTGAAGCCGTCGGAAGAGCCGAGTGATCCGCCTGATGAGCCGAGGGATCCGGTGTCCAGAGAGCCCAGTGAACCGGTGGCGCCGGCGAGTGCCGGAGCGGTGAGCGCTGCTGCGCTGACGAGTGCACATACGAAACCGGCGCGACGCTTGGAATGGAGAGACATGAAGAATTTCCTTTCACACAACTTCTCGGGAAACGGAATCGAATGGAAACGTAGCACGACAATTCGGACATTTTCGACGAAAATAATATTCATGCCGGCCACCTGCGTGATGCGTTACCGGCACATCCGGAAAATTGTTTATCCACCGAAAGTACTAATGCGTGGATATAGAATTGAAATGTGGACAATCGATCGAGCCGAATGCCATCGACGGTAAATTACCCCATTGTCCAGCGGAAACAAGTCAAACGCAACGCACCGTGAAAGGTGAACTGGACTTTCAGCCAAAACGTGTATTCTCGTCACTTCCGTCGGTATGCGCACCCTGAAGTTACATGTAGATTCGTTCGAAAAATACTGTGAAAGATTTACCCGAGGTTCGGATATTCGAGACAGATGGGGGACAAACAAGACTGGGTTCGGTCTGTGGACTCAATACCTCGACGCTTGTGCAGGTGGTGTGGGGTGCGGTGGCTTGCCGAGTTGGATGATGCGCTCGATGAGCGTGTGGAGAAGCAGGTCTGAGGTACGACCCCCGACTCGGGGAATGCCGCGTTGAGGATGCATGAACGCCTCCGCATTGAGCACCCAATGCGGGAACGTTCTATCCGCGCCGAGGCGCCACCGTAACCGGCCCCGCAGATTCACGGCAAATCGGAACGTGTCGGAAGAATGTGACATCTGCGAAATGTTTGCTGTTTCCCTATCGCGGGTAAAGGGTTTTCAGGTCGCAAGAGGCAGATCCGGGAATGCGCACGGAACTCGAAAATACGACTCAGGTTCTTGGCGGTTGAGCACACAGCCGGCAGGAACTGCCTTCGGGTAGGCATTCACCCCGGGCGATCCTGCCAGTTTCGTACGAAACCCCCGAATTCGTACGAAACCCCCGATTCTCCGGAAAATTTCGGAGAATCGGGGGCGTTTTACGTCGTCCGCATTGAGCACACAACACGGACGACCCGCTATCCGTGCCGAGCTGCCCCCTCATGACTAACCCCGCACATCCACAGTAAGACTGCGCCCGTGTTCGGTGCAGCGTTTTGCGCAGATACATTCAGGCAAATGGTCAAAGTCTCTTATCCGGCAAAAGGGGTCGGCTCTTCGCGGCGTGTAAGTCCCGGGAGATAGGTACCCATCCAGGTACTTTGACGCATGTGTGCAACTCGCTTCGGTGGCACAGTCGAGGAGTGCCTACACATGGCGATCGGAGGTGATTGCGATCACGACTCTCAAAAATCAACTGGACAATTGTCAATACCTGCTAACACGAGCCCGGCTGGCGGGCGATGACGACGCAGTCCAGGGATTCACCGAGCATCGAGAACTGTTGGTGAAGCAAATGGCCAGCGCAAGAACTCACCTTCGCCTTGTGTAATTGGAGGGGGCCCACCTCCCGGCGAGTGACAGCCGGAAGGCGGGCCAGGCGCGGCAGACTCTGCCCACAGATTCGCCGCAGCAAGCACTAGATGCCCACGCTCGCGCGGACGTAAACCCGTTGCACAACGAAACCCCCAGCTTTTCGAGTGAAAAGCTGGGGGTTTCGTTGTTGACCCACCCAGATTGCGTGTGACAGCGACTCGGGTGGGCCGTGCGCATCGGGGCCGATGCGTGACTCGATGCGCAGTTCTGGTGGCCCACTGAATTCTGGATTTGACTGCCAGTTTTCAGTGGGCCGTGCGCGCCCGAGCCGGCAGGTGGACGCGCACCCGTGATGTTACTTCGCGAGATCCGTCCGAACGCCACGGCCTGGACGGTTCGCCTTCCATTCGTCGATCGTCTTCTCGGTCCATCCGGCGATCGTCCCCCGGCGTAGTGACCCATCGTCATCGACCGGGCCCACTGTCACGTCGGGCGCTGGCAGTTTGTATCCGCTCAACGTCGGATCGGCCGCACCGATACGTTCGGCAAACTGCCGCTTGGACAGGTAGTGGATAGTCTTACGCTGCGCCATGACGACGCCCCGCATTGCTGACGGCCCATGCTCCGATGCCCGCCCAGACGACCCACAGGGCAAGCATCGGCTTGCTGCAGTTCGTGACCGTGAGCAGTCCGAGGATGACACCCGATGTCGCGGTGGCCTGTACGCCACGGTCGGCGATATATCTGTTCATCGTGTTCCTTTCCTGAGTCGATCGGTGAGATGATGTGGCGGGAACCTGCCCGGTGACTTCGGGCAGGTTCCCCTCTCACTTACTCATCGTCCTTTGTTGTTTCGTCCCTGCCAGCTAAAACTGCGACCGCTGTGCAGCGACCCGATGAATGCCGCGAACAGAACCAATAGTTCCAGGCCGATGACGATGCCGGCGCCGGCGACTATGCTGCCGTTTTGCTAGCTACAGAAAGCCTGTACCGCTGCAGTCCCAGCAGCACTTCCATCGGAGTAGTAAGACACGATTCCACGTTTCTGCTTGATGGAACGGTCGTCCGAAAGGACGCATTCGCGGGTCAGCTCGAGGTCGATGAATTGCTCCTGGGTCAACGGCGTCCCGGCCGTGCAAATGCCGAGATCGCTTGCGCTGCCTGACTGGCCGTACAAATATTGAGCATAATAAGTCGCACCCGAATAGTGAGTGAAGCCGCAGAAGTGGGCGGGCATTGAGCCACCCGGCTTCTTCGCCGTGAGGGGTGCCGGTACCTGCGTCGCCACGACGGGTGTTTGAGGATGCGTCCTGATAGTCGTCGTAGCGACGACAGCATCCGACGCCGTTGCGCTGACATCGCCCTGACTGGTGTCCGCGCACGACATCAAGAGCAGTGCGGCAGGGATGAGCAGGGCCGCGAAGGTTCGCTTCATCAGTAATAGATACCAGACGGTTTGTGTCGCGGCCTATGCTCTAGGCAAAGAATCCCCAAGCATAAGGAATAATGATGAGTCCGCGAACTACATGGCTCAGTACCCGATCAGCGGAACTCCGTGCCGCGTTGCAGGACCTAGGACTGACAATTGCTGACACCGAAGCCCAGTCTCTCCTTAATGAGAAGGTCGACGAATACTCGACGCTTATGCGCGTTGGTCGCCAAACCGCACAGCGGAACTTCACAGACGAGCACCTTGTCAAGTTTGCTCAGTCACTCGCGTTGTCTATTTCCGATGAAGCGCCAGGTGCGAATCTTGTCGAATTCGAAAGATTGATTTCGATGTCGGTTGCCGCTGTGGGATTGACGACAGCCGCTTTGGCCGAGGCACTGAAGGTAGCGCACAGCGATCTCGACGATAAATCGTCGGTGGCCGGACTGAGCCTCCTCTCCACCCTCGGAATGATCACCGCCGAGGCTACAAGGTTTCTCGTCCCGGTTCCGCGACCACTACTGCTCCGCATCTCCCGATTCCTCACCACCGCCGCGACGTCCGTCGAGGAAGGCTCAAACCTTCCTAGCGGGTTGGAAGAATCCAGTCGAACACAGTTCGCCGACATCCTCCATCGGGATGCGGACGGAATCCGCTCGATCGCAAACGCTAACGACGGTGACACCCCGGAGTTGTGGCGCACGCCCAATCCGCACTAAGCCGGATCGCGAAGCTGTGAAGGGCTCCCTTTTCGTCAAAAGGATTCCAGGCAGCGCAAAGCCCCCACCCGAACAGGTAGGGGCTATTCGTCGCTGCGGACTAGTTCAAATCAAAGTCCGCCTGAGTGCACATTGCCGACGCACCAACACCATTAGCAGTGTTTTCGGTCAGAACCTTGCCGTTGGCGATGATCTTGCACGTGATCGTCCCACTGTCGTCAAATCCATTGCTTGCCGTAACGGTCGCAATCTTGAGGAGTCCAGTTACGGTCACATCTTTCGTCCACGGGAGCGTCGCTGCAGTGTCCTGGGACATGTTCGAATCCTTCCCCGTATACGTGATAATCGCACCCTGGGCGCCGCCGGTCACCTCGTAGGTGACGACAACTTCCTTCTTCGATTCTTCGTCGACACTGCTGATCGCACCTCCAACCAGGGCGGTGCAACCGGCGAAGAGCGCAATGAACACCACGAAGATGGCCAGCAGGATCCACGGCCACTTCTTCTTTTTCTGCGGCGGCTGGTACGGCTGCCCGTACTGCGGTGGTTGGCCCTGCGGTTGCTGTCCGTAAGCCTGGTTCGGATTTTGCGGCGACTGTGCCACGTTGTGTTCCTTCGAGTTTGTTGTTCGCATGCCACTTGGCGAGTGCTGCACTATCAAACCAGACGGACCGGTCGCGTTTGTAGGGACAAGGAATATTCGGACCCGGCCAGCACTTGGAGGTGAGCTCGAACTGCTCGAACTCCCTGATGCGAAGCCCCGTAGCGTCAAGTCTCATGAGTTCCGAATCAGCCGCTGCACATGAAGTGATCGCCAACTTCACTCAGTGGAGTGCGGATCGACGTTTCTCCGCACTACGATCATTGGTTCCTGAAGACGTCGACGGATCGCTGCTGGCCCCGTTTCTGCTCGCGGTTGCGGCCGAGGTGTCAGAAGACGACTTGGTGAGGATCGAAGCGACGAGGGTCTTCGGCATTCTTCGGATCGATGACGAATTCCTTGCCGAGAGATGCCGCGGAGCGCTGATACACCTGGCCCGGACGGACGACGATTGGGATGTCCGCAACGCTGCTGGTTGCGCGGTATTCAACCTGCCTGGCGCCGAAGTTGAACTCGACACGATGCGCTCCGTGATCGCGGCAGAGCAAGAGGGCTTCGTGCGCGAGAATGTCGGAGCCGCTTTGGACATGTTCCTCCGACGCCGCGACTCCGCCAAGTTCTAGCCACTTGACACCTGAACCGGCGTGACAGCCGGCGCAATTTCACAAAGGCTTGCCCGTGCTGAAGCGTCGGGCCTGGTGGAGCGATCACCCGCACAGGAGGGGTCGAGAGTTGTTCTCGTGACCCTTACGGGCGCCGGGCATGAACTGGTCGAGCGGTTGGTCGACCAGGTCCTCGGACGCGAGGAACGGTTGGTGTCAGTGCTGTCGGAGTCGCAGCAAGGCAACTTACCGAGTTGTTGCGACTGCTTCTCGAAGGTCTGCGCGGCGAACTGGATGATCCTGGTGCTGCGCATGTCGGTGCGTGACTCGACGCGCAGCGCCGGATTACCGACACTGTGGACAGCTCAGTCAATGTGGTTGGGTGGTTCCTTCTCGGAACGAGAGGGTGAATCGGTGGTACAGCCACACGCAGTGCGCGATGATCTCCCGCGGAAACCGGAACCCTTTGTACGTCGACGACATCATCGGATCATTCCAGAGCAGCGGATTTCAACAACTTGACAGTGCCGTGTCGACGAAGAATTAGTGACGCTGCCCGATGCCGGCCGGTAGGTGATCCGGCAGTTGGGTCTCTCGGACCTATCTGGCATGTCTTTCACGAATTTTTTGGCACGTTGCGCGCGGCGCTGGTCGGGTCACGGCGAGACAAGGGTGAATCTCGCTATCCGGCCATGCATTCCCCGGAACGCTGGATATAGACGGTACCGGGGTGAGTTTGACGCCGAATCCCCTCGAGCGTATTCCGGTTGTGGAGCCTGCCGGAGCTGTTTTCCCAGAGATCCACCTTTAGTGCTAGAGGCTTGCGGCGGTGGAAGACCTTCCCACCGGACGGGTCGTAGATCTCGGCGATATCGAACCACTAGCTCAGTGGATCGAGCGACCAGTAGCCGGAGCGATCGACAACGATGCCAGCCGATTCGTGACAACCGGCACCGAGTCCTCCTTCGTCTCGACAGGCCGCTGGCCTGCCGCCGGAGTTGTCCGACGGCAGGCCAGCGGCCTGGGCGAGAGTTCTACGACGTCACGCCCGGGGAATCAACGCCCGGGAAATCACATTGCGTACGCCGCAACTTCCGTACTCGCTCATCTGAAACTTCGCCACCGACACCCCGTACTGGTCGATCACGGTGTACTCGTCGAAACTATCCACTTCACCGCCCCCAGGGCAGTGCCGTGAAGGATCCGTCGAATCTGGGAGCGAGAGAAGGATTCTCTGCACCTCGCCGCCATCGGTGACGAGCGCCGGCGGCGGAACGAGGTCCCCGGTAAGAGCCTTGAAATTTGAATCAGGTGCGCTCCGGTCGATATCGATGTCCTGGTTGTGCACGAAGTGGCAACGACGCAGGGTCACGACCGAAGTGGACGGGTCCCTCTTATGATCGAGAAGCCATTCCCGCCCGAACAGGCTCTCCTCATTGCCGTATCTCGCCGCAGCATCGCAGCCCCCTGATCCCGTGTTCGCCTCGACGGATGTCGATTCCGCGGCGCTCGCAGAGGGTTCCGCGGTCGGGCTGTCCGACGAACAACCGACAAGCAGCAACGGGGCGATCGCGGCCACGACGGCCAGCCCAGCCCGTGGCGCGGTCCGGCGGCGTGCCGTTCTAGCCGACTTCAACGGTCCTGCCCATCGCGGAGAGGTTCTTCGTCTCCCCGGTGACCGCCATGTCGAGGACCTGCCGCGTTTCCGGGTCGATTGTCACCGTCACGTTGCCACGAGGCGTTTCACGGCCGTCGCCCGCATTCATGCTGCGCGGCACGATGCCGTCGCCGTCGATCTGGACGACGATCACCTTGCGGTCATCATCGATGACGGCGTTCTCCGATGCCGCGTAACGGGAACGGCTGGTCTCGGTGACACGGGCTGTACCCCGTTCCTTCATCTCGAACGCGTTCGCGACGTCATCGACCACGGCCGCCGAATTGTCGGCGGTCAGGTGTGGTTTGGCTCGATTCGCCTGGACGGCCTCCTGGAACTGCGCCGGCTCATTATCGACACCGGCGGCAGCTGGCGCACCTGCGGCCAGAGGGACATTGCAGCCCTGCGCCGACCACGAGTTGATCGAACTGGTGCTGTTCTTGGAAGTGAAAAGGACACCCTGGCCAGGGTCCGCCGCGGTCAGATACGAGGGAGCCACCCATGCGCCGCTTCCGGGGTTGTACCGGAAGTTTGCGCCCTGGCCCGAACCGCGGACATTCGACGTCGAGGATTCCATCCCGATCTGGCCGCCGCCGGCAAACGCGCCGCCGTCGATCGAGGTGCCGACGACCTGGTGGTTGTTCCAGATGGTCCAGTTGTTGGTGTTCTGAACCCAGGTGATGCCGTGGTCCACCCATACGCCGGTGTTGGAGTCCCGGATGTACCACTCGTGGTAGTTGTTGCCGTTGTCGGGATCGCGCTGATCTGCCCAGAAATGGTTGTCACCCCAGATCAGGCCCGCGTTCATCGTATCGATCTTCCCGGCGGTGTATCCGGTCTCGACCCAGGTCATACGGGCGTGGTTGTAGTTGGTGTTGGTGGCCATCCAGATTTCGTGGGTCGCGAACTCGTTCTGGGGGTCGCCGACTCTGAGGCAGTCCACCTTGAGGTCGGCGGCAAGACCGGCCATCGACTGAGGGACTCCGTTCTTCATCTGGCCGAACTTCCAGTTCCCGTAACAGTGGTTTACCCCCGCGCACTGGGTTTGGGCGTTCGCCACCTGCGGTGCGGAGACTCCCAGGCCCAACACCGCCGCGGAAGCCAACACGACGGACAGTCGTTTGAATGATGTGCGTGAATTCATAGTTTGGGACAGTAAGGGGATTCATGTTGAGGGCATCACGTTTTAGAGCGGCTTGTCGGATGTGTCACATTTCTCTGAACTATGCGCCTTGATTTCTTAGTACTTTAGTAGGAGAAGCTGGGATAAATTACTAGTACTTTAAGTGGATAACTGTCTCTACGTGCACTGTCGAACTTATCGGCACATTCTCTCCGATTACTCCACCAAACGCATTGCTCAAATCTGGATCAAGTACCGAGTGAAATTGAAGTTTCGACCCAAATTGAGACCTGCCTGCGGTGGATCCATGACACTGCCCAGTGACACCTTCGATCCGGACGCACCGACGCTGAATGAGAAACAGGCCGCCACGGTGCTGCCAATCTGCGGGATTTCCTACGGATCAGCAGGCCTGCCGCCGGAGTTGTCCGGACGGCAGGCCAGCAGCCTAAGCGAGAGGTTTTACGGCGTTACGTGGAGGGGACGATGTTGTTAATCCCGCAGGGGCCCATTTCGCTAGTCTGGAACGTCGCCACCGGCGTTCCCGACGGGTCGAGCACGGTGTATTCGTCGAAGGTGTAGACCCTCTCGTAGGGAGAAATGTACGGGCCGCAGCGCTTGCCCACGTCGGTCGAATCGGGGAGCGACAGAATGATCCTCTGCACCTCAGCATCATCGGTGATGACCGATGATGGCGGTACGAGCTCGCCATCATCGGCCATGTCGGGTGAGGGCGGTACGGGACCGTCTTGGTACCGCTCATGCGAGTAGTGGCAGCGCCGAAGGGCCACACCCGAGACGGTCGGGTCCTGCTTGTAGGCGAGGAGCCATTCCCGTCCGAACAGGTTGTCTTCGTAATACGCCGCCGCGGCGGCACATTGCGTCGATCCCGCGGTCGTGTCGGCAGGCGCCGATTCCGCTTCGCTCGCAGCGGGCGCAGCGGGCGCGGAGGTTGAGTCTCCCGACGTGCAACTCGCGAGAATCAACGGGGAAAGCCCGCCCACGACGACCAGACCGGCACGCATCGTAACCCGGCGCAGCGCTGTGCTAGCCGACTTCAACGGTCCTGCCCATCGAGGAGAGGTTCTTCGTCTCCTCGGTGACCGCGATGTCGAGGACCTGCCGGGTTTGCGGGTCGATCGTCACCGTCACGTTGCCTCGGGGTGTTTCACGGCCCTCTCCGATGTGGCGTGGCGCGGTGCCGTCGCCGTCGATCTGGACGATGATCACCTGGCGGTCGTCATCGATGACGGCGTTCTCCGATGCCGCGTAGCGGGAACGGCTGGTCTCGGTGACACGGGCTGTGCCCCGATCCTTCATCTCGAACATGTTCGCGACGTCGTCGACCACGGCCGCGGAATTGTCGGCGGTCAGGCGAGGTTTGGCCCGATTCGCCTGGACGGCTTCCTGGAACTGCGCCGGCGCATTGTCGGCACCGGCCGCGGCCAGAGGGACATTGCAGCCCTGCGCCGACCACGAGTTGGTCGAGCTGGTGTTGTTCTTGGAGGTGAAAAGGACACCCTGGCTGCCGTCCAGCTCACTTAGGTATGGAGGAGCCACCCATGCGCCGTTACCGGGGTTGTACCGGAAGTTTGCGCCCTGGCCCGAACCGCGGACATTCGGCGTCGTGGATTCCATCCCGATCTGGCCGCCGCCGGCAAACGCGCCGCCGTCGATCGAGGTACCGACGACCTGATGGTTGTTCCAGATAGTCCAGTTGTTGGTGTTCTGAACCCAGGTGATGCCGTGGTCTACCCACACGCCGGTGTTGAAGTCCCGGATGTACCACTCGTGGTAGTTGAAGCCGTTGGGGTCGCGCTGATCGGCCCAGAAATGGTTGTCACCCCAGATCAGGCCCGCGTTCATCGTATCGATGCGCCCGGCGGTGTACCCGGTCTCGATCCACGTCGGGCTGGCGTGGTTGTAGTTGGTGTTGGTCATCATCCAAATTTCCTGGCTGGCCATCTTGTTTTGTGGGTCTGCGACTCTGAGGCAGTCCACCTTGAGGTCGGCGGCAAGACCGGCCATCGACACAGGGGTTCCGGAGTTACCAGTTAGCTTGCCGAAGCCCCACGACCCGTAACAGTGGTTTGCCCCCGCGCACTGGGTTTGGGCGTTCGCCACCTGCGGTGCGGAGACTGAATCGCACCGGAGTTTCCGGAGACTTCATCCTTTGGGAAAGATGGAGTCATGTCGTCAGGAACGAACAAGAGGTACCCGCCCGAGCTGCGTGAGCGTGCGGTGCGGATGGTCGCAGAAGTCCAACACGAGTACCCGTCGGAGTGGGCGGCGGTCGAATCCGTCGCCGGCAAACTCGGCATTGGAACAGCGCAAACGTTGCTCAACTGGATCCGGAAGGCGCAAACCGACGCCGGCGAACGACCCGGTGTGACAACCGAGATGGCAGCGGAAATGCGCAAACTCCGAGCCGAGAACCGGGAACTCAAGCGTGCCAACGAAATCCTGAAGTCGGCATCGGTTTTCTTCGCAGCGGAGCTCGACCGCAACAACAAGTGATCATCGACTACATCAACCGATACAAAAACGAGTACGGCGTCGAGCCGATGTGCAGGGTGCTCACCGAGCACGGCTGCACGATTGCGCCGTCCACCTACTACGAAGCCCGCGGCCGTTCCGCATCTCGACGGTCTGTGCGCGACGAAGAGCTGAAGATCGAGATCAGCCGCGTGCACGCTGAGAACTACTCGGTCTATGGCGCCCGCAAAGTCTGGCTCCATATGAGACGCGAGGGCATCGACGTGGCCAGGTGCACCGTCGAGCGACTGATGGGCATCCTCGGACTCGAAGGCGCACGTCGAGGGAAGACCAAACGCACCACCATCGCTGATCCGCAAGGGCATCGCGCAGACGATCTGGTGCAGCGGAAATTCAACCCGGTGGCGCCAAATATGTTGTGGGTAGCCGACTTCACATATGTTTCGACGTGGTCAGGTTGGGTATATGTCGCGTTCGTCATCGATGCGTACTCACGCAGAATCCTCGGCTGGCGAACCTCGACGACGATGACGACCCCGTTGGTGCTCGATGCGATCGAGCATGCGATCTGGACACGCCGCAGAGAGGGGATTACGGATTTGTCGGGGCTCATTCATCACAACGATCGCGGGTCGCAGTACACGTCAATTGCGTTCACCGACAGGCTCATTGAGGTTGGTATCGATGCCTCGATCGGTGCTACCGGGTCAAGTTACGACAATGCTCTGGCGGAGACGATCAACGGGCTTTACAAGACCGAGTTGATCAAGCCTCGCGGGCCGTGGCGAACGGTCGAACAGGTGGAAATCGCCACGCTGGAGTGGGTGGACTGGTTCAACCGCCGACGTCTCTACGAACACTGCGGCGATGTGCCTCCGGTCGAACTCGAGGCGTTCTACTACGGTAAACACAGAACTACGCGAATCGCGGAGTTCTCAAATCAGTAAGTCTCCGGACTCGCCGGTGCGATTCACTTAGTACTTTAGTAGGAGAAGCTGGGAGAAATTACTAGCACTTTAGGTGGATAACTGTCTCTACGTACACTGTCGAACTTATCGGCACATTTTCTCTGATTACTCCACTAAACGCATTGCTCCAACCTGGATGAAGTTTCGAGTGAGATTAAGGTTCCTGACTGAATTGAGACATGTCTGCGGTAGTCGAATGACTGTAAAAGCACCGGAATTTCTTGTTGACGGATACTCTCGTTCGGATCGCGAAACACGGCTGAGGCCGACCACCGCGCCCAATCACGACGAGCACAGGAGTGAATAGTGCGGACCCGGAATTATCTGCCGACCCTCCTCCTCGCGGGTCTTACCGTTGCTGCGGGATGCTCGATCCCGGAACCGGTACCCGATAGGACGCCGCGGTTCTCTGCCGGGGTTTTCACACTCACCTGGTCGTCGACGCGCGATACGACCCATGCCAACGTGGCAAACAACGTCGTCGCGGTCATGCGGAACAGCACGGAAATCGGGCGGGCGGAAACCTTTTCGTCGCTGCTGTCGTCGAGTCGGGAGATTTCGCCGGTCCACGCCGTGTGGCTGGCCGGGGGTGGGGTGAGTGCGCGACGCGTCGCGACGTTCAACGTGACTGAGCTCGCCGACGAGGGTGTGCAGAGCGTGGACTTGGACCCGTGGAGGGGGGAACAGGAGGTCCGGGTGACGACTGAACTGTCGAAGGATGTGACGGAGCCGAACTCCGACCCGTTTCTCGTGGTAACACTCGAGTAACGAAGAACCCGAGTGGAGATGTGTACCGCTGATACGTCTTAGGCTGCCGAATGTACAAAACGGACCGGTCTGAATTCTGTTGGAGCGGCATAAACGAGAGGTGCAACCATGTTTCGAATCAGCGGTATGACGAAGGGGCATCGACGTTCTCTGATGGGAGGACGACTCGCGCTGGCAGGTCTCGCAACAGTGGCAGCGGTGGCCGGGCTCGGTGTGGGTCCCGCTGCTGCGCAACCTTCTACGGTGGGCGATTCCAGTGCGACGCAGGATGTCGTGGCTATGGCCGCGATACAGTTCGTGTCCGGTGGCTGGACCTATGACGGGTGCCGCGCGAAGGGCGACAGGGGCATGGGCAGGACCTGGAACTACTACGAGTGCCGCGCGGAAGGTGGAACGTTCGCGTTGTGGGTGATTTACGATTGCTCGATCTGTCGTACCGCACCTGACGGATTTAAGGAAGGTGAGTAGCAGCTCGGAGTCGTGCAAGAGGAATCTCCATAGTTTCTGAAACTATTGCAGGCTCGAAATTTTGAGCCGGAATCGGAAGATTTCATCTGAAATCTTTTCCTGTCGAGAGTGATGAGAATCAAAACTGTTGACGACGGCTGAAAAGTGGTTCTGGCCCACTTTCCGTGATCGATTTTGAATGTGTCAGTTGCTGAGGAGTATTCGTTTGCGGAGCAAGTCGAATCCAGCACGTCCGTACATTTGCCGTTTCAGCATCTTGATCCGGTTTACGTGCCCTTCGACAGCGCCGGAACTATAGGGCAGAGTCAGCCCGTTTCGGACGGCTGCGTGGTCGGTTTCTAGTCCTCGAACGAAGCGATGCAAGTGCGGAAGATCATCTGCCGAGACGGCAGACATCCAAGAGTTCAATTGTGCACCAAGGCGTTCGGTGAGCATCTCCGCGAACGAAGTGACATGCCCTGCGGTGGCTTCGATGTGTGGACAGCTGGCGAGGATCTGTTTGAGTCCGATCTGCTCATCGTCGGTGAGGTTATCGGGATGACGCAACATCCAGGAGGTGATCCGCCGGACCTTCGGGACCTGTTCTCTGGCCGGCGCAGCGCCGATTGAACGCAGCGGTCTCAAGTAGTCGCGGACGGAGCTGTAGCTGCCGCGATATCCCAATGCTTGAAGTTCTTCGTAAAGTGCAGCAGCGGAGGTGTATCCATCGTTGAAGCGGTCATGCAGGTGAACGGCGAACTCGTCCAACATGGTGGGCCGGCCCGCCCGCGGCGCACCCAACAACTCGTCGACACTGCTCGCGCGGTAAAAACGGCGGACGGTCTCCCGTGCCAGCCCGAAGTGGCGGGCGATCGCTCTGATTCCCATGCCTTCGTTCTTGAGATTTGTGACCGCCTCGAATCGCCGTTTCGTCCGCGCGGTGAGCGCCGAACTCTCCTGGCGAGTGGCGTGTACCTGGTCGGCGGCCCGCCTCAGGAGTTCTGACGTGGTGCGTTCGATCGAAGGTTCAATTTCTGACTCTGCCTTTCGTAGGCAATGATGATGGGCCGCAACGGTTTTCTCCACCGCCTCGGCAAGGTTGTGCCACAGATGCCAGCGGTCTGCAACCTCGATCGCCTCCGATGCTCCGGCGCGGGCTGCTTCGGCATATGCGCCAGCGCGGTCGCGGCAGATCACCTCGGGTCCTGGGTGCGCCCGCAGCCATTCGGCGACGGTGCCGGCTTTCCGGTCGGCGAGAACATCGACCGGGCGATGCGTTTCCATGTCGATCAGGATCGTGCCGTACCGATGTCGTCTCCGCAGCGCGAAATCGTCGATACCGAGCACAGTGACCACTCTTGTCTGAGGGTCAGGTAATGCTCGGACCAGGCGCAACAGGGTGGAACGTCCGACATCTATCCCCAACGCAGACGTCAACCTCGATCCTGCTCGCCCCGCCAACGCCAGCGCGATCTGCTCCAAGATTTCGCGCAGCAGCGGCGTGGTCCGTGCGTAAGCCTTGGTCAGTCCGTCGATCTGCTCGACAAATGTGCGTCGGTCACAGCCACTGTCCGAGCACAGAAACCGACGCACCTGCAAAACGACGTAGCTCGATCGGCCAGCTATCGCCGTATCGGCGAGCATGCGTTCATACCGACTGTGGACCCGTTTCGAGGAAACACCACACGCCGGACAGCTCGCCGACGTCGACAACGGCGACGCACGAATACGGACTCCACCTGCGTCCGCATCGACCGAATCGATGTTGACCCCCGACAAGTGCGGAAGAAGTACGCGCAGGTCGCAACAGTTCTCAGAACACTAGAACGATCATCTCCCGCACGATCCAAGTCCTAGCGGAACGACACGCGGCGCGAAGGTGGAGCCGTCACGGAAATTGGGCCAGAACCAAAATTCAGATGCCGTTGACAGACCTCCATGGGTTTGTCTCAACTTCCACCCTAGGCGACGGGCCGGAGCCTTCGCGCATGGCCGATTCGCATTTGTCAATGTGAAGCCGCCGCGAGGCAAAGAGCCTCCAGCAGGTATCGCCAATGGTTTACTGCAGCAATGCTTCCCGAAAGAAGCGAATTTCTGTCTGCAGCCTCTGAATAACCCACGCAAAATGTTTGGCTGGAACACGCGAGCTGTGCGCTTCACTTGCCTAATCGCTGCCGGATATTAGCATCGAATCCATGTCGGCTCACGAAATGCTCGACTCCTACGGTTCGATCTTCCTCGAGCGCAACGATGACGGGCGCAGCTTCGTGGTTTCCGGCCAGTCGATTCCCACGTCATCGGTCACGTCGCCGAGCAGCGCAGCCAACGCCCGGAATTGCGTCGTGGTGCGGCCTCGTTGGGGACGTCCGGATGCTGATAGGTCTTGATCACCCCACGAGCGGGCAGGCCTACATCGACGGCCGACCGTTTCGGGAGCGTAGCAGTTGGTGCAGTTCCATAACTGATCGTTCTAGAGATGAGAACAAACATTACTTGGACTTATCGCTTGCCCCGGAGCTAGCGTTGTTGTGCAGCCTCGGCCCGACCGATCGACTCGTGTTCACCCGGGTCGGCTCTGGTGGAACGTGCGCGGCAGCAGCTACATCTCCCGAGTGAAAGGCGTCGCGTGCGTCTCCCTAATCAGTTCTTGATCTATGTCAGCGACGCCGCCTCAGCGGCGGCGTTCTACGGCGAGCTGTTCGGCATACAAGCCCAGATGCTCAGTCACCGCTACGCGACCTTCGAGTTGGGTGGGGTTGTCCTCGCTCTGTGGGGGGGAAAGGCCCGAACGGCCGGAACGCCGCCGGTCCCGGCGTTTGAGGTCGGGCTCCTGGTCGAAGGCGGAAGCCCGAAGATCCGCGAGATCTACGATGAATGGCTGGGTAAGGGGGTCGAGATGGTGGAGGAACCATCCGAGGATGTCTTCGGCCTGACATTCGTGGCTGCCGACCTGGATGGGAACCGACTCAGGGTTGCACCCGTCGACCAGTGAAATCGCTTTGTCTCGACGGCCACGCTGCGAGTCGTAGTGTGGCTACTTCAATTCCTAAGGATTACGACATGCATCTGCTTCTGCTCTCCCTCGGTATCGGTGCCGTACCCGACTTCGTGTCCGCGAACGTGAAACGACCGACCGGTGAGGTTCTCGTCGGCTATCTCAACGACGCCGCACGCCCGTACGCAGGCGAAGCGTTTGTGGCCGCCGAGCGTGAGCAACTCGCGAACCTGGGATACACACTGACTGACATCACTGCTGGCGACTACGACCAGGTCGACGAGTTTGTTGCCGCCCTCGACGACCTTGATGTCCTCTACGTGGCCGGTGGCAACACTTTCGTGCTCCTTGCTGCGCTACGCCGGCATGGGGCCGCCGCCGTCGTCGTCGAGAAAGTTCGAGCCGGGCTTCCCTATATCGGGTCAAGCGCGGGATCGGTCATCACTGGCCCTAGCATCGAACCGGTCTCATTCATGGACAACCTCGCCGACGCGCCAGACCTCGCCGACGCGCCAGACCTCGCCGACCGCAGCGGACTTTGCCTCATCGACACAGTCGTCATTCCTCACGCTGACGGTGCGCTGCCGCCCTATCCGCCCGAACTTATCGCTCAAATCAAGGAAAGCTACGAAGCCGATTATCCGCTTTCGTTTGTCAACGACGACCAAGCGATCCTCGTCGAGAACATGTCACCACGCCTGGTCTCCTCGCCCCGACTCGTCGCGCCTGCCGAAACACCGTTGTCTCGATAACGGTGTTTCGATCGGTTTCCATCAAGTAAGTTTCCGACCCAGGCCAACGATCGGCGAACGTGATCGCAAACGCATTCAGAGCAGGCTGCCACCGCATGATCCATCGTGCCTGGCCCTTCCCTGTCGGGTCCAGCGAACGCGTCACCAAATAGAGGCACTTCAGCGCGGCGGCCTCCGTGGGGAAATGTCCACGAACCTTGACAGCGCGCCGGTACCGGGCATTCAAGGACTCGATGGCATTGGTGGAGCACAGAACTCGCCGTATCTCGATGTCGTAGTACCCCCGTGCGCATTTCGCTCATGGCTGCGTGCAAGAGGGAGTTTTTGTCTTGAACTGGGGTGATTACACGTCCCGCCCGTGCCTCATGTCGCATGCGAAGCGAAACCGATCTGTAGACCCCTCCGCACTTCTGCGCGGCGCGTGCTGCTCTGGGGCCAGTCTGCGGTGGTCCACGCTGCGAGCGCGGCCCGCTCGTCGGCGGAGAGGCGACGTAGTGTGCCGGCTTCGGGGTCGGCGAACGCGAGTTGGGTGGTGGCGGTGACCGCAGGCTTCGAGTCCGCCGCGGCGTGTGCGGAGCGCACCTCGTAGCGGAGGGTGACATCGACAGCGCGGAGCTTCTCGATCCACATCGTGACGGCGAGTGGGCTGTCGGAGTGTGTGAGTGGGGTGCGGTACCGCACTTCGATCCCGGCCACGACGGACGTCCCGAAGAGATTCGCGATGTCGGGGCCGGCGGAGATCAGCGAGTCGATGCGGGCTTCCTCGAGGAGTGTCACCATGCGGGCGTGGTTGACGTGTTTGAAGATGTCCATGTCGGACCACCGGACGACGACGTGTGAGGTGTAGGTGCGGGCGGTGGTGGCGGTCAGCGGTGGAAATCTCCTCGGCTGGTGGTGAAGTCGTCATTGTCGCAGGGCGGGTCTTGACCTGTTGAGACCAAGATCGTTTCTGGTGGAGTAGACGCCAGCTGCGGACGGCATCGGGTCGCCGGCGCTTTGCGGCCGGGACCAGGTCGCCAGCAGTTTCGGTGGTTGCGTGCGTGGTTGCGTGTTTTTTCTGCGTGCAGTGGTGCGTGCATAGTTGCTTGCATGGCTGTTTTGGTGGGTCTGACCTGGGGTGATGGCACGTCCCGGCGGGTAAGTGCCTCGTTCAGGCGAGTGAGGCTGATCTGGTCGCAGTGATCGTGTTCGTTCTCAGGGGAGGTCGCTGCTAGGAGTGGTGATGAGGCGCATGTCGGAAGATGGTGTGCGTCTGCTTGGAAAGGCCCTCGCCGTGATTGAACTGCTCCCCGGAAGTTGGACTGAGAAATTCAGTGCCAACGTCCGAGGAGCAGTTCTATGTATAAACGAAGTTCACTGACCGAAAATCAGCGAGCCACAGCGGTAGCGTTGTTCGAGACCGGCGAGGGCTATCGCGGGGTCGCGAGGCAGCTGGGTGCCAAATGGTGGCCCGTCAAACAGTTGCACGAGAGGTGGAGGGTTCGCGGAAGTGGGGCGCTGGTGACGAAACGGGGCGGACAGCCGATCTCATTCGAGTTGAAACTTGATGTGGTGCAGCGTTTCCTTGCTGGCGAGACGAAGGTCGAGCTCGCCAAGGAATTCGGTTTGTCCTCGCCAAAAGCGATCGACGTGTGGTTGCGGAAATATCGCGACGAGGGCGAGGACGGCTTACGTTCTAAACGGAGAGGTCGCCCACCGGGACCCGCCGAATCCGAGACCGGTCAGCGCAGTGAGTTGGAGCAGCTGCGAGCGGAGAACGAGCGATTGCGGGCGGAGGTCGCCTATCTGGGAAAACTGCGTGCCTTGAGGGCACAGGAACGACGGTGAAGGTTCGTGCCGTCGTCTCCCTCAAGGCTCAATACCGCCTCGACATGCTGCTCGAGGTTTCCGGGCTTGCCCGGTCGACATTCTTCTATCACCAAGCCCGGCTGAGCAATCCAGATTCGCATGCCGAACTGAAGACCGCGATCACAGCGGCGTTCGAAAGCAACCACGGCCGCTACGGGCATCGCCGCATCCACCTTGTGCTGGTTCACGCAGGGTGGCAGGTAGCGAAGAAGACCGTGCTCAAGCTCATGCGTGCGCTCGGGCTGGTCTGTCGCGTGCGGCGGAAGAAGAAGTACAACTCCTACCGAACCGAGGTCGGCAAGGTCGCACCGAATGTGCTCGATCGCGACTTCTCCGCCAGCGCGCCGAATCAGAAGTGGGTCACCGATGTGACCGAATTCCGTGTCGGTGATCAGAAGCTGTATCTCTCGCCCGTGATGGACCTATTTGACCGGCAGATCATCTCCTACTCGGTCGGCACGTCACCGAACCTGCAGCTGACCAACAGTTCCCTGCGTGCCGCGATCGCATCCCTCGGTGACGGGCAAACGCCAATGGTGCACTCGGACCAGGGATTTCAATACCAGAACCTGTCCTGGCGGCGTCTGCTCGCCGATTCCGGTGCGACCCAGTCGATGTCGAGGAAGGGCAACTGCTTCGACAACGCTGTAATCGAGAATTTCTTCGGCCACCTCAAAGAGGAGGTCTTTCACCACGTCCGATATCTCAATATCGATGCGCTGGCTACGGCGCTGGACGAGTACATCCACTGGTACAACCACGAACGCATCTCCACAAAGCTCGAGGGCCTGAGCCCGGTGCAATACCGAACCCAGACCCTCGCCGCCTAGACTCCTATTCCACCAGTCCAACTTCCGGGGACCAGTTCAGAATCGGGGGCCTTTCTGCTGTCTTAGGTGGCCCATCCGTCATGATCGGATCGGGGATAGCGGCGAGGCTGTTGAATGGAAACGTGAATCCACCTCACTGCCTGGGCTGTCGGGAAACCGGATCGTGAACACCAACGGTGGTGTGTCCTCTGTCGGTGTCGTGGAGACATGCGGAGCTGGAGGAAATCGGACCCGTCGTCGTCCAGTCACGAGGCGAAAACGCCAGTCTCGGAGAGCAATTCGCAAGATTGATGTCGGCAGCCCGGTCGGCGAGATCCGAGACCGCCTCATCGACCAATTCCTGGGCCTCGCCGACCGAATCGAGGTACGTATGCGTCCCTGCGCGGATTAATACCGAAACCGCTGACCTCGATTCCGCCGTGATCGAGGTCAGCGGTTTCGACGCAGCCACCGAGGTTGTCCTGCTCGGCACTCTCGTCGACCCCGGCGGCATCGAGATCGCGTCCGACGCCCACGCCGTCCACGGACTGGCCGCCGCCGACCTTGTCGACGCCCCACGTTGACCGGTGGTTCTCGACGCCGAAGGCCCGCACCACGATTGGATGCGGGCCTTCGGTGTGTGGATCGGGTGGCGGGCTGGGTATCAGCTGCCGAAGGGTGATGTGGGTGCGACGGTGACGACAGTCGATCCGCGTAGGCGAAGGCGACGTCGTCGGCTGCGGCAGCAGAGGCCAGCGCCGGGGCGAGGATGGCCAGTGGAATCGACGCTGCCGCAATGAGCGCGGCGCGGGTGATCAGTCGCATGGGGTGTCCTGTTCGTCCAGTTGGGTTCTCCAGTTGGGTTCTGTTTGCGATCCTGCACGAGGTGCGAGCGGGCGCCGTCGGGTCAGGTCGAGGGGAGGGTGGTGGCAGCAGCGGTATTTGTGGTGGTGATCTGCGGGGATGGCATGTCCCCCTCGTGCTTTCCGTCCGGAACGTTGGGCGTGTTGGGTTGCCTGCGGCTGCGGCGCGCGTGGGATCGGGGTACAGGAACTCGGACCGGCGCTCGCCGAAGCTCGTCTGTGCTTTCCGGATCGCCGAAAATTGCCAGGTCCGCGCGCCACCAAGCGAGTAGCGTGACACAGCATCAGGGTCGGGATAGATCCAACGCGAGAGGCTAACGCCATGCGTCGTGCAGCAATTCGCCGTTCCTTCGTAGCGCGGGCAGCGGCATCCATGACCATCCTCGCCCTCCCACTCTGCTCGGCCACCGCCACCGCCACCGCCAACCCGCCACCGATCCAGGCAGCGACGACCACGGCATTTCAAGTCCCGGTGCGGTACGTCGCAGGATGCCGGAGCAACTTGTTCATGTGCTTCAGCCCGCCGCCGCTGACGACCGTCACGCCGACGGCGACGCCTGGCGAACCGGGCGCGGTGACCTTTGCGGCGGAGCATCCGACATCGACCTGGGTCGGCATCTTCAGCTGCCTCGATGTGTCGGTGAACTGGCGAAACCTGACAACCGGCGCAGTCGGCACCATGATCCTTCGACAGACGGCCGACTACACCCGACCGGCACCGGAAGACCGGTGCCAATACACCCCCGCGACAGCGGTCACCGGCAGTGGCACGATCGCCGCGATCGCCGCGATCGGCGAGGCCCTCCGTCCCGACCTGTACCAGATTCTGGTCAACCCGGGTCTCGGCACCTTCCCGGTCCCCTAACCCCACATTTTGGCAGCAGGAAAGCTGACCCAACACGAGAGGCTAACGCCATGCGTCGTGCAGCAATTCGTCGTTCCTTCGCCGCCCAGGCTGCGGCATCCGTGGCGCTCCTCGCGATCCCGCTCTGCTCGTCTGCCACCGCGATAGCGGGGCCACCACCGATCGAGACAGCGACGACCACGGCGTTCCAGGTCCCCGTGCGGTTCGTCGCAGGGTGCCTGTTACTGACCGCATTGGCCTGCGACTACCCGCCGCCGCTGTCGACCGTGACGCCGTCAGCAACGACGGGCGCAGCGGGCGTAGTGACCTTCGCGGCGCAGCGTTCAGCGACGAACTCGACCTACTGTGTCGCCGTGTCGGTGAACTGGCGAAACCTGACTACCGGCGCCGCCGGCACCACCACGCTCCCAGTCGTGCGGCCCGACCACAGTCGACCCGCCGCACCGGAGGATTGGTGCCGATACGCCCCCGCGACGGTGGCCACTGGCAGTGGCACGATCGCCGCGGTCGCGGACATCGGCGCATATCCTCCTGTTGACGGGTACCAGATACTGATCAACCCGGGTCTCGGCACCTTCCCGGTCCCGTAGAACGTGTGTGTGGCGCGCACACGATCTCCGACGACCTGTGGGCTGTGATCGAACTCGTCTTAACTGAACATCCGCCGATCCACAGAACAGCTGTATGAGCGAACATGGACTTCGTCAGCTTCGTAGAGTCCTCGGACTCCGATGGTGTGTTTCGAGGTTTCGAACGGCCAGCGAACTGTTGCGCGTCGGCTGGATCTGCCTCTGTTTGCGGAGCTTCTGCATGACCTCGAGGCCGACGATCACGGGGAGGCGATCCTGTATAACTCGCAGGTCGACATGGAGATGTACCGGGCGAACGTCCGCAAGCCGCCCATGTTCGAGGAATGGTGTCCGGAGGGAAAAGAAGAGTTCATTCGAGTGATCGATGAGTTGGCAGCGGTTTCGGCGGTTGATCTGCGGATGTCCGGCCGCTACATCTGGAACGTCGCGCTGGATTGGGACACTCTCGAGCCTCTGACGGCCTACAGAAGTATCAGGACTGCCCCTCGGTCTGAGGACCTGAGGGTTGTAGTTCGAGCCACCAACAACCCTGTCTGGTAACTGCACGAAATGCGGGTATCCCGTCCCAAAGACAGGGGTATGCGATGAGACCACACCACGGCTTACGTCGAGCATCGATCGTCGCCGGAATCGGGGTCGCGCTGCTCTTCGGGGCACAACCTGCAGTCGCGGCACCGACCGACACCGTTTTCCCCGTTCCCCTTGTCGGGGCCTCGGTCTCTGCGACCGGACTCCCCTCCGTGTGCGTCATGTACGTGACCGCCAGTACCGATCTGGCGACGCCGGGCATCACCCGATTCACCGGTGGCGGCTATTGCAACGTCTTCATTCATTGGCGAAACATCTCGACCGGCGCGGCTAGCATCGCGTACCTCGGCTATCCGAGCGTCGAAGCCCAAACAGGGTCCGGCATCGTGCTCGCTACCGTCACGGTGCCGACCGGGCCGCCGGATTACCCGGCAGTGATGGTTCAGCCCGGGATGATTCAGCCCGGTGGTGGCGCCTGGACGGTCCCCTGACCGAACCGGCAAAGGCGCGTTCGTAGCAACAGCCGGGACAGCTTGGTGGAGTAGCTGGACTTGATGTTCTCCAAGGACGCTGCCCTGGTCCCGGGCAATCTTAACGGCGGGGCCACGTGCACTCCCCGAGCACGAAGGAACAAAGTGCACTAGACGCCGCTCTCGTCTTGACTAGTGCAGAGAATCCCGAGAGGTGTTGCGGCAACCCTTCACGTCCGAGGCCGGGTACGTGCAGGTCGGCGGCGAGGTGTTGGGAGTTCGCACAGAGTAGGAAGTCCCGCAGCCACTGCCGGGTGGTTGTCCCGTCGCCGAGCGAGCGATCGACATCAGCTTGGTGGGTGCAGGACAGGCCGAGATCATGTTCGGTGAGCCAGGTCAAGAACGGTGCCGCGACATTGATGCGGGCGCGGGCATAACGCGAAACGCTTACTGCCGCCGGCAGGTGTGCGGAGGGCGCACGGAAGCTGATTTTCGGGTGTTTGAATATTGTTGTGTTTCAGTAACTTTGGTTGATCGTTTGGTGGGCAATATGTGCACCCGGCAACTGCGAACGAGTGGACTTCCGCAACCGGGCGGCAATGTGTGATGCCCGGCCTTAGCTGATGTGTCGGCTCCAGAAGTCGTCGCCGGCCCAACCCTGCGGGACACCCATCCCGGCCAGGTTCATCGGTGGGCGGGTGGTGAGCAGCTCGTGGAGCCGCCGGGCCCAACTGCTGCGTGGGGACACGGAGTCGAGCACGGATTGCAGCGACACCAGCACAAGGTAGAGGCGCTTCCTCGACCGCTCCGGTAGAGCGTCCGCACCGTCTAACCAGGAGACCGTAGGTGAGTTCGGGATCGCCGGGTAGACGCCGAGGCCGACGTTCCACAGCCGGCCGTGGTGCGCGCAGACGTTCCGCACCCGCACGTAAGTTTGCAGCCAGGACTCCAGCACCGGCGCGGTCAGGCCGATGCTCTGGCGACCGCCGTTCGGTCGGCGCGCCGGCTCAGGTTGCGGTACGCGCTGGCCAGCTGTCCGATCGTCAGTGCTTCGGTGCGACCAGTAACCGCTAGGCTGCGGCTATGACAGCCTGGATCGAAGTCCTCACGGCGCTGACTACCGGCCCTGACCTTCCCCTCCGAGGGACGATTCACGAGGTTCGTGTCGAGGGCGCTCCCGAGTCGTTCAGCGGTGGATTCGCCTACAGCGGGCAACCTCCGATGATGGTGGTACCGGGTCATGGATGCCGGGTCTGGCGGCAAGGCGACAAGGTTCGGGTCGAGAACATCGACGAAAAACCTGTTTTCATCAGTGATGGTGTTCGGGCATGGGACTTCACCGGCCGCTCCGATCGACCTCGGGTCGGCTCTCCTGATCGCGTCATTTATCTCGGTCCCAGCCAGTTCCTGCTCAGACGACGAAACGCGGCCGAATGGGCCGGTGACGACTTCGCTCAGCCGGCCGGGGAGGTGGAGGTCGCCGAGTTCGTTGGGCGGAATTGTTGGACCGTGCAACTCGCGCCACCTGAAGGAAAGCCGTACCCGCTCCGGATCTGGGTCGATACCGAGTCTGGCCAGATGCTCGGCTACCGCGTCGAGGAGGTCGGGGAGGGCTCACAGTTCATCGACGTCATTGTCGGCGAACCCTTGGATGAGAGGTTGTTCGTTTGGGACGGCCCGGCCTACACGTCCGAGGAGTATCAGCAGTTGATTCGCGACGAGCATCGAGCCAAGCAACGTCAGCAGGTGCAGTGGTTCGAGGAGAACGTGGCGGATGCCCCTTTGAGGGTGCGCGTGCCCATCGATTTCATCCCGGAGGATATTCGTGCAACGGATTCCGGAGGCTTCGATGCATCCAACAGTGCAGCAATGCTCTCCCGCCGCCCGCGCAGCACCGAAGGGTGGGAGCCGAAATGGGGTGTGCCCCATTATGTCTGGTCGACCCAGCTGTGGGACTGGGCGGCAGGGACGATTCACGCCGATCTGGACAGCGCAGCGGTTGAAGAACTCCAACAGAGTTTGCATCCAGGCGAACCGGTAGATCGCGGCCGAAGAATAGATCCTCCCGGGCGTGGACGAATCTAGTCCATCCTTGGTCTTGGTGGCTCAGTCCATGATTGAGGATCCGGTGAGAGATGTCGTAGTCGGCGAGGTTGGGCAGGTTGCAACCGAAGGTGTTGGTCTCGACGGCATCGGCACCAGCGGCGAAGTACGCACGGAGGATGTGTCCATTTCCGGCCGGAATACGGCACGTTTCGAATATTGCACGTCCGCCAGTCAAGGTGCCATTGTTCGATACGGATGCAACATAGGTCGTATGTTGTGGTTGCCGTTGCCGCAGGAATCCTGAGTTCGGTAAGTGTCGAGATGCAGCGCAGATTAGCGAGAGACGCCCCGCTACTTTGACGGGTCTCGGGCGAGTCTCCGAAGTTCGTCAAAGTATGTGCGTCGGACCGCGCGGTAGGTCGAGGTGGCGGGGAAGATGTTGGCGGAGCAAACCATTGATGGTTTCGTTGCCGCCGCTATGCCTCTCGTCAGGCAGGCGTAGACGGCCCGCGATCGTCGAGCTCTTCGCTCTTGGCGGCATGCTTGGCGCGAAGGGCCTCGAGTTGGGCAGACTTGGCCGCGGCCATGCGTTCGCGGGTGGCGGCGGTACGAGCCGGAGCCGGTGCCGGGGCTGGGTGGCGGCGGGGAATGCCCGGGCGACGCGCCGCGGACCGCCCGGGCGCGGGGACCTTGACGGTGCGCATCGCTTCGGCCAGCAAGATGAACGGGAGGATGAAGGCCCAGAGGAACATTCGGTAATGGCCACTGTGGAAGAACACGGCCAGGTAGATGCCGTAGCCCAGGAACGCGGTGCCGATGAGACCGTTGACAACGCGGCGGCCGGGGTGCAGTTCGGAGGTCACCAGCGCCACAGCGATCACGACGATTCCGCTGACGAACAGCGCCGCCACATAGAAGCCGAACACGTATTTCCCCCGTCACGAGCAGATAGAAACGATGATCAGCCTAGACCACCGGTGCCGGGACCTCTAACCGAACCCGGTCCCGGGCATCGAGGCTGTGGCATCTCGGCGTGCGCGGTGGACCAATCCTGATCGCATCCGCAATAGCGGGCATGGTGGCGGCACCACTTCGAGTGCTGCACGTCGTACACCAGCCGATCGCCCTAGTGATAGCCATCGCGCGTGAATCCTGACATCGCGCAGGGTCTTTCGATGCGCAACCACCACACGGTCGCCAGCGCCCACCGATCCAGCGAATCAACCTCCACGGCGAAGCGTTTCAGTCGCCAACCCTCGCTGACGCCAGTTTCCGGACAACTCGACCTCACCTGCCGAATCCTCACGGGGCACAGCGACACCTGTTCGTGCTGACGACGAGAGGAGTGCCGCGCCGGGCTGTGGCCTGTCGGCGTCGTGGTCGGGCGCGATCAACGACACTGTCTGTATGTCAATCTTCGTCAGACGCCCACCGGACCTGCGGCGTTGGGTTCTGGTCGCATCTATCGCGTCCGCGGTTGCGGGTCTTGCCGTCGCGCTCGTGTGGCGGTACGCGGTGCCGCGCCAACTGATAGATGCTGACCCGCCACCACCCGGTGATCCGGACGATATCGGGTACTTCCGCACCTACGACTACATGCAATACGTCTCGGGTCCTGATTGGTGGCGGATCAGTTCGCTAACAACGGTTCTCGCAGTATTGATTGGTGCAACCGTCACGATTCTCGGTTGCTTGATCAGCCGCCATTTCGCACGGTCACTCAAGCCTGGTCATCTCGTGGCGGCCCCCATTTTGTCGGGGGCATCGTGGGAGCCGTTTTAGCTTGGCGTTCCAGGCGTGATCCTCCCGAACTGCATGTCAGGATGATTGTCGACCCTTCATTCAGGGACTTCGGGCCAACGGGCCTTCCACGTGAGGAGGTCTACGGTGCGCCACCGATTTACGATGTCGCGAATGCGGCGGTGCTGTTGCCGTCCGCGGGCGCCGCTGTTGGTGCCGTCGCCTTCGGTGTATGCCTCATCATCATCGCGTCACTCAGGCGTAAGCAGCTGCCGCATCCGGCGTCAGGAGTCCCTGACGAAGCAAGCTAGGAATACTGCGCGGGTCGGCGAAGGCCGAAGGTTGGAGCGCTGATGAATTTCGAGATGCAACCTGGGGTGGTGCGGGTTGAAAGGCTCGACGCCCTGACCTGCCGGTTACATTCAGACAATGACTCTCACTGACGCATGGCTGCGGTACATGCAGGTTCTTCACCAGAAGGCGCCGATCACGGCAGGCGCGGTGCGTCCGCCCCGGCCCCTCTCCGAGAGAGAAGACGCCGAACGCGCTACGGCGCCGTGGACCGCGGAGATTCGAGAGTTCTTCTCCCTTCACGACGGCCAGAAACGACCGACTGGCGGAGAAGACTTCGTCGGCACTGTGTTCCCGAGCTTCGAGCTGCTCTGTCTCGACGAGGTTGTCGCACGGCACCGATACTTGCGAGATAACCTCCATGACACCGAATACCTCGGCGATGAGTGGGGGAGTATCGCGCGGCAGCAGCCTGCCGGAGAAATCGCGCACATGTTTCTGAGTGAATACATTCCGATCGCGGAGCACTTATGCGGTGATCTGTTGTGCGTCGACACCCGCGGTGGGCAGCGGCAAGGTTGCGTCCGCGAGTTCGGTGCGGAGGGCGCGGATGAATGCGATCCGGAGTCGGGGTCGTTAGCGGAGTACGTCGATTCGGTACGTATCAGTGTCGAGTCGGGTATCGAACATTCCGGTCTGCTCCCGACTATCGAGGATGGCGCCCTCGTCTGGGACATCGACTTCAGTGACAACCCGGTGCAGGTTCTCGCACCCGAGCCGATAATGATCCGTTTACCGTTCGCTGTGACGAGTTTTCAGCCGTCACAGATCGGACCGGACGATGACCTGATCGACCTCGATGTCGTGCGGCGAACGTGATCGACACAGCCCGCTCGTTGCATCCGGGATCGGTTATCGAAGGGGGCGAATCGGTCTTCCGTCGAGTACCCCGTCAGCAGGGTGTCGCGATCAGTTGGTTCCTCGGGATCGACAGGCAGGCTGTCACTTTCGTGTCCGTTGTGACGGGTATCGGCAATGAGGTGATCGTTCACGAGCTGCCAGAAGGGGGCGGCGCCACTTTTGTGTTCGATGAGTGATTTCCCGATCAGCCGCCTAGTCTGCTGGGGAATACCGCACGTTTCGAATACTGCACATCCACCAGTCGACCTCCCAGGCCGTCACTGACCGATCCTTTCCACACACGAAAGAAGCCGCCGGCACCGAAAAGATGTCCAGCGGCTTCAAAAGGGTCGGTGCCCGTCTTGCGCCTCTCGGCAAGTGGCCGCTCGAAGCGGCATTTCTGGGGTGGTACCCGGGGCAAAGAAACCGAACACCGACAGCCTCTACAACGAACGCCGGCCCGGGGTTATTCCGCCCGTCAGCGCTCTCCCGAGAGCCGCAACATGACGCCAAACTATGGCGAGGGGACGTGTCATCGCTACTGGTCAGGGGTTGAGATGCCGTGCCGCCCTCACGTTGATCGGTGAGGTGTTCGTCGGCAGTTTTCGTACAGGTGGATGGTTCCGCACTTCAACGCAGGTGGCACTTCGTCGGCGCTGGGCAGTAGTCGGCCGGCTAGCTCTGGTTGCGCGCACGGGTACGTGCAGTGGTGCGCGCATGGTTGCGCACAAGAGGGGGTTTGTGTTCTTGACCTGGGGTGATGACACGTCCCGCCCGTTCTCATGCCTCATACGAAGCGAAACCGATCTGTAGACCCCTCCACTTCCTCTCGGCGCGTGACGCTCTGAGGTCAGCCCGCAGTGGTCCACGCTGCGAGGGCGGTCCGTTCCTCGGCGGAGAGGCGACGCAGCGTTCCGGCTTCGGGGTCGGCGAACGCGAGCTGGGTGGTGGCGGTGACCGCAGGCTTCGAGTCCGGTGCGGCGTGTGCCGAGCGCACCTCGTAGCGGAGGGTGACATCGACGGCGCGGAGCTTCTCGATCCACATCGTGACGGCGAGTGGGCTGTCGGAGTGTGTGAGTGGGGTGCGGTACCGGACTTCGATTCCGGCCACGACGGATGTCCCGAAGAGGTTCGCGATGTCGGGGCCGGCAGAGAGCAAAGAATCGATGCGGGCTTCCTCGAGGAGCGTGACCATGCGGGCGTGGTTGACGTGTTTGAAGATGTCCATATCGGACCACCGGACGACGACATTCGAGGTGTAGGTGCGGGCGGTGGTGGCGGTCATCGGTGGAAATCTCCTCGGCTGGTGGTGAGGTCGTCATTGTCGCAGGGCGGATCTTGACCTGTTGAGACCAAGATCGTTTCTGGTGCAGTAGACGCCAGCTACGGACGGCATCAGGTCGCTGGCACTTTGCGGCCGGGACCAGGTCGCCGGCAGTTTTGGTGGTTGCATGCATGGTTGCGTGTTTTTCTGCGTGCAGTGGTGCGTGCATAGTTGCTTGCATGGCTGTTTTGGTGGGTCTGACCTGGGGTGATGGCAAGTCCCGGCGGGTAAGTGCCTCGTTCAGTCGAGTGAGGCTGATCTGTAGACCGCTCTACACTTCGCCTGTAAGTGCTCTACATGAGTTTCTTTCGGGTGCAGTCCGCAGGCGCAGACCCAGAGGCACTCCTGAGGCCCGACATGCAGGTCTCCGAGTCCTATTGCTCAGACGGTCAACCGGCTCCATGTCGTGCTCACCCATTTGATCCCTGCGGGCGCTCCCCGAGGTTTGAGCGCCGATGGTGCCGCCGAGATGCTGTGCCGGGTTCGCCCCCCGCGATCTTGCCGGCAAGACGATGCGCGGCCTCGCAGTCGATCTGGTCGCCGAGGTGCGGCAACTGGATCGGCGGATAGCAAAGGCCGTCGGCGATGTCGAAGCAGCCGTCGTCGAGTCCGGCAGCTCACTGACCGAGCTGTGCGGCTCGGGGTTCTGAACGCAGGCAAAATCCTCGGCCGGGTTGGCTCGATTCACCGGTTCCGCTCGGCTGCCGCGTTCGCCAGCTACACCGGTACCGCGCCAATCGAGGATTCCTCCGGTGACGTTGTCCGTCACCGACTCTCGCGGGCCGGAGACCGGCAACTGAACTGTGTTCTGCATACCATGGCCATCACCCAGATCGGTCGAGATACGCCCGGACGCGCGTATTACCAACGGAAACGAGCCGCCGGAAAGAGCCACATGGAAGCGTTGCGCTGCTTGAAGAGGCGACTCTCGGATGTCGTCTACAGGAAGCTTTTTCGTGACTCTGCAACGGCAATGGAGGCGAGCCCGGGAAGATACTCGGGGGCGGCTCTATCGTCCTGCGAGTTGGTCGAACACCGCTCGCAACCGTGCTTCGTCGTTGGGTAGCGCTTTGTCGTATAGACGGGTCCCGCAGGTATCGAGGCCGACGGCATGATGTTCGGATTTCCCCACGTCAATATCACGATAGACCCGTAGCTACCTATGAACAGGCGGTGTGGTGGGCAGCACCACGGTGATGCGGAGTCCACCGGATTGTCGTGGGGTGATGGTGAGTGTTCCGTCGTGCGCCTGTGTGATGCTGTTGACGATAGCCAGTCCGAGGCCGACACCGGAGTGTTCGTTGATACGTGTGCGTTTGGTGCCGCGCTGGAATGGTTCGGTGAGTGTCGAGGCTAGCCGCGGGGTGAGTTCCTCACCAGTGTTCTCGATGGTGAGCATGGCGGATTTGGGGCCGACGGTGGTGCGTATCCAAACCCTCCCTCCGGTGGGGAGGTTGTGGACAATCGCGTTCTGCACGAGGTTCATGGTCATCTGCAACAGAAGCGCGGGTGAGCCGACCACTGGGGTGATGTCGCCGGAGACGTCAATGGAGAGCCTGCGCTCTTCTGCGAGAGGAAGCAGCGTTTCGGTGGTTTCTTCAGCAAGGAGGGACAGGTCGACTGGCTCTTTGGCGAAGGATTGCTGGTCGGCATGGCTGAGCAGGAGGAGGGCTTCGGTGAGGTCAATCGCTCGGGTGTTCATGTCCTGCAGACGCACGATGAGTTCGGATGTGTCTCCGTTCGGGTCGCTGCGAGCCACGTCCAGCATCGTCTGTGAGATCGCTAACGGCGTGCGTAGTTCGTGGGAGGCGTTGGCTGCGAATCTCCGCTGTTCGGCCACATGAGCTTCGAGGCGATCGAGCATGGTGTCGACGGCGTCAGCGAGTTCGCGAAACTCGTCTTGCCTGCCTTCCAACCGAATGCGGTGTGAGAGTGTCCCATTGGCGGCGACTCGTATGGTGCTCGTGATTCGGGTTAGAGGTGTGAGCATGCGTCCGGCGAGGATCCACCCTCCCAGTAGACCGAATATCAGAAGAAAGAGCAGCACTTCGGCAGCTACTGGGACGAAGGCACGCAGGAGGTCGGAGCGGTTGGGGACGAATCCGTCGATGGATTTGATCGTGCTGTCGGGGACGTATCGCAGGAGGAATACCCACACCGCTGTGAGCAACATGATCCCTGCGAGCATGAGGAACCCGACGTAGCTGAGGGTGAGTTTGAGGCGGACAGTTAACCCGGGCGCTCTATCCACGATTGCGTTCCTCATCTTCGCTGTCAGCCGTGGCGTCGATGCGGTACCCGACTCCCTGCACTGTGGCGATGACCCAGGGTTCGCCGAGTCGCTTGCGCAATGCTGAGATGGTGATGCGAGGGGCGTTGGTGAACGGGTCTGCGTTCTCATCCCAGGCCTGTTCAAGGAGCTGTTCGGCACTGACGACGCCGCCTTGGGCGGCCATGAGGACTTCGAGCACTGCGAACTGCTTGCGGGTGAGCGCGATGTACCGGCCGTTGCGGTAGAGCTCGCGGCGGAACGGGTCCAGCCGCAGGCCTGCGATTTCTCGCACAGGCGGTCTGTGATGCACGCGCCTGCGGTAGAGGGCACGAAGCCGGAGCACGAGTTCTTTGAGTTCGAAGGGCTTCGTGAGGTAGTCATCCGCGCCGAGTTCGAATCCGGAGGCCTTGTCGTGGAGACGATCGGCGGCGGTGAGCATGAGGATCGGCATCCCGCTGCCGGACGCAACGATGTGTCTGGCCACTTCGTCGCCGGAAGGGCCGGGGATGTCGCGATCAAGGATGGCGATGTCGTAGGAGTTGACGCGCAGCAGTTCTAAAGCGGCGGCGCCGTCACCGGCGATGTCTGCTGCGATTGCCTCCAGACGGAGGCCGTCACGGATCGCTTCCGCCATGAACGGCTCGTCCTCGACGATCAGCACACGCATGCTCCCGATACTACGAGACGGAACATATCGTCTGTATATCGAAAACCTCTTACGGGTCAAGTCCATCGGCGTGGTGGCGAGGTTGTCGCGTACTTCCTCCAGTTGGTTATGCGCTCAGGACCCGGTACGACCCACTCGCTTCACGGGACTGTTTCGTTTATGTATGCGGTTCCTTAACATCGCGGCAACAACGACGCTGGTTGATTAGGTATCGACATCGGGCCGCGGCCCGGGAAAGGAACATCATGTACTCCACTACCCCGCATCGGTTCCGGCGAAAGTTCTCCGTCGCGCTACTCGCGATTCCCTTGCTCACAGTCATGGCGTCGGCCTGCTCAGGTGCAGAGCCTTCGTCGATTGAGTCATCCAAAGTGTCCGGAGCGAGCACTGCCACTACGCGCGACGAGTACGACTTGCAGTTGGCCAAGTGCCTGCGCGATGCGGGCTTCGATGTGAAGGATCCTGCACCGGGACAAGGGATCACGGAATCGAGTCCAGAGATCATCGAGGCCGCCCCCACCTGTATGCGGCAGCTCGGTAATCCACCCGTGCAGGAGTCTTCACTCAGCGATACCGAGCAGCTCCAACTCGGATTGAAAGCGGCCGCCTGTATCCGGGAGAGGGGTTTCGACTTCCCCGATCCGACCCTCGAAACACCCATCTTCCTCCCCGCCGAGGTCCCATCGGAACAGGTCGAAGATTGCTTCAAGGACTTTCCCACCAACTAGCAGTGCCCACCATACGGCCCGGGAGCTACCTAGTACTCCGGCGAGCCGATCTGCGAAGCAGACACCACTCCCTGCAAGGAAAATACGGGATGAAATCACAAGATACAGTCCATCACCCAAACCTCGATTCGGAGTCCACGAGCGAATCTGGCCCGACCGATCCGTCGCCGGAGGTCGGCAAATCTCGTGGCAAGTCGCGTCGTCGCCGTGTCGTCGTTGTGTCGGTGGTCGTGGTTGCGGCTTCTGTTGCGGCCGGGATCGGGTACTTCTCGTGGACTCCCGTTCAGGAAGAGAGAGCGGCCCCTTCGACTTTAACCACGGTGCCGGTAACCGCCGGCGATCTCGTACAAGAGGTAGCCGCCAACGGAACTCTGCAGTACGCCGATGAACAGCCTGTGCTCTCGGGGCCAGCCGGCACCGTCACAGGGCTTCCAGCGCCAGAGAAGGTCGTCCGGCCAGGCATGGCGCTGTATTGGATCGATGCCCGCCCAGTGATACTCCTACTCGGTGGCACGCCTTCGTGGCGTACCTTCGAGTTGGGTATGACCAACGGCGATGACGTACGCCAACTCGAAGAGAATCTCGCTGCCTTCGGGCTGTTCGAGGGCGCGGTCGATACGCAATTCACGACAAAGACGGCAGACGCCATCCGAGCCTGGCAGAAGAGCCTCGACCTCGAACCCACAGGTATTCTGGCTCATACCTCGGTCCTCTTCTCTCCCGTCGACCTGCGAGTGGGAACCTTGTCGGTCAGGCTCGGCGCACGTGTCGACACCGGCACGGAGATCCTCAAAGCGACCTCGACATTCAAGGTCGTCACCGTCGAGCTGAAGCTCTCCGACCAAAATCTCACTAAAACCGGTGCAACCGTCACCGTCATCCTTCCCGATGGCAAGAAGACACCCGGCACAGTCCTCGCTGTCGGTTCACCGACAGTGAAGCCTTCATCGGATGCGAATACTGCTCCCGCCGTTGGCGTCCCCGTCGCCGTCGACCTCACCGACCACGCCGCCTCCAGTCAATACGTACGGGCGGGTGTGACAGTCCGGTTCCCGGCCTCCACCGACCGAGGAGTGCTGACCGTTCCCGTCGACGCCCTCGTCGCGACAGGACCGGACTCATTCGCCGTCGAAGTTCCGACAGGAGAGGGAACGGCCAAGATCCCGGTTACGCTCGGCATGTTCTCCTCGGGTCGAGTAGCAGTCTCCGGAGCTGGTATCAGCGCTGGAACCAATGTGGTGGTACCGAGACAATGACGGAGATCAAATGACGGAGATCATTCGCCTCGTAGGGGTCACCCGTACCTACGGGTCGCCCCCGGTCCGTGCACTTGCCGGCGTGGATCTTCGAGTCGACTACGGAGAGTTTGTCGCCGTAGTCGGATCGAGCGGGTCAGGTAAATCAACGCTACTGAACGTCATCGGCACACTCGACCTGCCGAGTTCCGGTGTCGCATACATCGACGGAACCGACGCACGAAACATGTCCGACGCACAGCTCTCGGCCCTACGCGCACACCAAATCGGTTTCGTGTTCCAACAATTCCATCTCAGTGACGGCGTCACGGCACTCGACAACGTGGCAGACGGATTGCTTTATCTAGGCGTTCCCCGGCGCGAAAGGCGGGTCCGGGCACGAGCAGCTCTCGAACGAGTCGGTCTCGGTCACCGAACAGAACATCACCCAAACCAAATGTCGGGTGGCGAACGGCAACGGGTCGCCATCGCCCGCGCCGTCGTCGGCGATCCCCCGCTCCTCCTCGCCGATGAACCCACAGGGAACCTCGACAGTGCATCCGGTGAGAGCATCGTGCAGTTGCTGCACGAACTCAACCGAAGCGGCACAACCATCGTCGTCATCACCCACGACCCCGCGCTCGCGGCCCGTCTTCCCCGGCAGATAGCAATCTCCGACGGAAGGGTCATCTCCGACAGTGCATCCCCCGAAACGCGAATCGCATGACACCACAGCCTCCCGTCCTCCCACAGTCACCCATCTCCCCACAGCCACCACATGCCGAGAAGCTCTCCTCACGGCTACGGAGCCGAGACCTCGCCCATCTCGGATCGGCAGGTCTACGCGCCCGGCCGACCCGAGCAGCGTTGTCAGCGCTAGGAATCGCCATCGGGATCGCAGCGATGATCGCCGTCGTTGGATCCTCCGCATCAAGCCAAGCGCGCCTGAACAGCCAACTCGCCGAACTCGGAACCAATCTCCTCACCGCAGCCCAAGCCCCCAGCGCCGGCAGCACACCGCCACCCCCGCTGCCTGCGAATGCATCCGCCAGAGTCGAACGCATCCCCGGCGTGCTCGAGGCGACGTCCGTCGCCAACCTCAAAGACACACATATCTACCGCAATTCGGAGATCGATCGCGAACGCACAGGCGGGTTGATCGTCACCGCCACAGAGCTGAACCTCCGAGCCGTCGTCGGAGCGACCATTCGTGAGGGTCGATGGCTCAATGACGCCACAGCATCCTTGCCTGCAACGGTCCTCGGGGCAACCGCCGCTGAGCGACTTGGAATCCGCGAGCCCGACCAGCTGGTTTGGATAGGTGACCGCAACGCCGTCGTCGTCGGCATCTTGGAACCGGTATCGCTCGCCCCGGAACTCGACATCGCAGCTCTGATCGGAGTACCCGTCGCTGAATCCGTCTACGGATACAGCCCCGCACCTACGCGAGTTTACGAACGCTCGACCGATCAGACGGTGACCGCGGTACGGCAAAAGATCGCCCCCACAATGCAACCCGAACAACCCAGCAGCATCGTAGTCTCGAGACCTTCCGACGCACTGGCGGCAGCGACCGCCGCCTCCGACTCCTTTTCGGGCTTGCTGCTGGCGCTCGGGGCGATCGCCCTCATCGTCGGTGGCATTGGTGTGGCCAACACGATGATCATCTCCGTACTCGAACGCCGCAGCGAGATTGGTCTGCGCCGCGCTATCGGCGCAACCCGCGCGCACATCCGCCTACAGTTCCTGACCGAAGCGCTCATCCTGTCTGCACTTGGTGGTGTAGGCGGCGCTGCCTTGGGCAGCGCCGCCATCGCCTTGATAGCGGTCATGAACGGCTGGATCCCCGTCATCCCACCTCTCGCCCTCGCCGCCGGTATGGGTGCCACCCTCGTCGTCGGTGCCGTCGCCGGCCTCTACCCGGCAGTACGAGCTGCGAGAACGCCCCCGACAGTCGCCCTCAACATGTGAATGAACTCACCAACATGTGAATGAACTCACCGGATTCAAAACAGGTGCCGATGCTCCCTGACGAATACGACGAGCATCGGCGCCTGGCCCGCCGGATTGCGCTGGGTCCCGAAAGCGCGATGAGTCTGGCGTTGGTTGGGGAGAACCACAGGACTAAAAACGGAACCCACTTAGGTGGTCGAAGCCCTCGGCGTGCAGCACGTTCACCGCCGGTTTCTCGTACTTGCTCCGTCACTCTGACAGTCACGCCGCGATTCCGACCTGGACAAGGGTGGCGCTCACGCTGCGGGTGGTCGGAGGACTGACAAGCGGACGAGAATGCCGAGTCCTTCCTCATCCGATCTCGACCGGTGCGGGCTCGGATACTGGGGCGAAGAAGCGGACCTGGCCGTCGTGCAGGGTCTGGTTGACCGCGGCGGCATCGGGCACGACCTGCGCAAGTCCATCCCGTATGACTCGTTCGACCTGATCTTCGCCCAATACCTGCACACCCGAACCGCAGGTCCGAACAGCGGCAGTACCGTCGGGCACGAACCTGCTCGGACTGCTCGAAGACCTGACTTCTGCGAGCGTTCGATGTTCCTCGGGGACAACGTGACCGACTGACACGCGACACTTCCGGCGACACCGCCAGGCAGCGTGGCCGATGTCGTCTCCACTACTGAAAGGCGGTCGAGCGCGTGAACGAGGTTCTCGACGGGCGCAGTCGGACAGGGCCGCTCTCAGCGTCCGCTGGACATGCTTGAAAAGACCGGCCGCTACGCCGGCCACGCCGACATCCTCCGCGAAATCATAGACGGCGCGACCCGGCGCTCACTGCAGAGCGGAAGGGGCCATCGATAGGAACGAGATCGCCGCTCGAGCTGCACGGCCCTCTCCTTCGGGTGGGCGCCATCAGTGGCACGCGACGCGGCAGGGACTCTCGGTCGGTGAAGTGCGTGCAATCTCCACCATGGTCGGATAAGGGCTAAATTCCCGCCCGTGGTTCGTCGAGCATCTCAGTCATGGCAGAACAGGAGGTGTCGGAATAGTTGGTGGAGACGACCGTGCGACCACTGATCGCACGGCGGGTCCACCCCGTCGACGCTGACCTGAACCCGCGCACCGATGCGCTCGGCCTGGTCCGCGCTGTGACTGATCACCGGTGTGCCCGTGGCACGCTGAACTTGATTTGACCCGAAGGCTATTCGGAAGTCTCGATCTGTCGCCCACGGTCGCGCGTACGATACGCCCCCGACCCCAGTGGCCGACCGGTCAGCCAGGATATTTAACAGTCGGTTCGAAACCGACTGTCCTGCAATTTGTTTCGTCTATTGGACCCGTTTTCACTCGCTACCGGAACCACGCCAGCCGCGAGTAGTCACCCGGACGACGCGTCTTCGGTGGGGGCGGGGCACGTTCCTCCCGGAACTGTTGCAAGTTCGAAGTGCCACATCTCGTTGGCATAGGTCTGACACAACCCGTAGCTGGCGCCGTGCTGAGAAAGCCAATTGTCGGCGTCTGTGGGGCCGATGTCGACGGCGCGGCCGGAGACATGTGTCGACTTCTCAGGGGTGTTCACCCACCGGCGCGCTTCAGTCTCGCTTCCATAGATCCGGGCGGCGTCGTCGAGCAGCACCTGCTGGTACTGGACGCTGCGCCACCCACTGTTGACGGCCATCCGGACGTCGTCTGCCTGGGCGTCCGCCGCCGCACGCCGGAGTGCCGCACGCAATTCCGGCTCGAGCTTCGTGAGAGCTGGGTGGGCGTCATCGAACGGTGAGAGCGGCGCGTCAGACAGAATATGGCCGTCGGCTACCGACTGCCCGGGCGATGTCACAGTTGGTCTGTCGTGGAAGGGCATCAGTGCCTTGGCTTCGCCCTCCAGAGAGCTGCAGGCCGGCATTGTCAGCAGTATGCCGGCCGCCGCAGCGCACGCAAAGGCACGCGTGAGAGATGATCTTGTAGACGACGTCATTGGACGCCCCCCTTCCGGTGCGTGGCCCGTTTCTCGGGCCTGTCTCCGCACACTCCACCAGGCACGCTGTTGCGTTGGTGTCGGTCGTTCTCCACACATTTCCGCAACACGGGATCTCCTCGGCTGACGAGATGCCGGCGCAGTTCGCAGGTGGAGTGGACATGGGTGGTGTGAAGGCATCGTCAACTTAACTGGGCCCTCAGTCAGGGATGATCGTCGGACGAGCCTTGGGGACGAGACACGGGCGGATTCGACCGCGGTCACTGTACAAACGGCACCGGTATCCCGCGGAGATCATCGCGCACTGCGTGTGGCTGTACTACAGGTTCACCTTGAGCTTGCGCGATGTCGAGGAGTTGATGCTAGCCCGCGGCATCGTCGTCTCGCATGAGACGATCCGCACATGGTGCGCGAAGTTCGGGCCCGAATACGCGCGTGGTCTGCGCCGACGCGCTCCCGAACCCGGCGACATATGGTTTCCTGGCGAGGTGTTCGTCAGGATCGGCGGTATCCGGAAGTACCTGTGTCGGGCGGTCGATCAGGAAGGGAACGTCCTTGACGTCCTGGTCCAGTCACGACGCAACGCGAAGGCGGCGAAACGTTTCTTCGGCAAGCTGATGCGCAAGCAGGCCCGGGCGCCGAGGGCGCTGGTGACCAACAAACTCGCCAGTTACGTTGTGGCGCATCGGGAGTTGATGCCAGCAGCCGGGCACCGGCGCTCGAAGTATCTCAACAACCGGGCTGAGAACTCGCACCAGCCAACCAGGCAGCGAGAACGCGCCATGAAGTTCTTCCGCTCACCCGGTGCGGCGCAACGGTTTCTGGCGGTGTTCAGTGCGATCTCGCCAACTTTCGGCCCGGCCGACACAAGCTCACCGCAAGCGATTACCGCTCCGAAATGACCAACCGATTCGCCACATGGAGCGACGTCACCGGCGTATCCGCTGCTGCCTGAACTGGTGTCCCACCAGCAGAATCCGCCCAGTTGGCCCGAATTCTGTTGATTACCAGTTGCGTTCAGTTAAGTTGACAGAGCCCAGGGGTGGCACTGCACCCCTTAGTTGTGTCGGGGAGGTTGGCGAAGCTGGGTATCCCCGGACGAATCGGCCGAAACACTGCCCTGATGGAAAACGCTGCTCTGCTGCCGGCCGCGGTACTCAGTGATCTGCTCGGCTTATCGGTATCCGGGATGCTTCTATATCTGGCAAGACACCAAGATTGGGTGTGCAGTGGCGAGTGTCCGGAACAGCTGCCGGGTGACATAACGCTTGAGGGATCGCATGATCTCCTTGGTTGTGCGGCCTTCGGTTCGTCGACGTTCGACATAGGCGCGAGTTTGGGGATCAACCCGCATCCTCACGACGGATGATGGTGGTCAGTGCTCTGTTCAGACGGCGGTCACCGCCGCGATTGAGCCTGTAGCGCACCGTGTTACCTGATGAAGCCGGGACCGGGCAGGTCCCGGCGAGTGAGGCGAACGCAGCCTCGGAGCGCACCCGACCTGCATGTGACCACGCGATCAGGACAGTCGCTGCAACCACTGCGCCGACCCCGACCGCGGCAGTCAGTTCCGGCGCATTGGTCTTCACCAATGCTTCGAGAGACTTTCGATTGTCAATCAGCTCCGAGTCGAGCGCACGAATCCTCTTGGCTAGTCGCACGGCCTCTGCTCGGCACGTCGCAGTGGTGGCGTCCTCGGACCGAGCTCGCCACGTTGCGATCTCCTTTATCTGACTGTATGCCAACGATTTTCGTGCATCTACACCAAGTTCGACAGTGCGAACCAAAGCCGTCAACGCATTGACCGCGCGCGTCCGTTCACACGTCATCTGTTCGCGGGCGACCACGAGAACGCGCATCGCCACTCGCGATCCGTCCGCACGTGGTCGGCGCAGTCGATCGATGTCGACGGACAGAACTGACCGGGCGATCCGAGCGGCGTCGAGATCGTCGGTCTTACCGACTCCTCTCCGATCCGCCGAACCCATCACGGAGGGTTCGGCTACCGGGAATCCCGCCGCAAGAACGCGGTCGGAGAGTCCGGCGCCGTAGGAGCCGATGCCTTCGATGACAACGAGGGCGGCTTGTTGACCTGCTCTGTGTGCAATCCACGTGCGGGCCCGATCAAGACCCGCTGGACTTGCTGGAAAACTTGCTTTGTCCTGCACGGCACCGGTTACAGCGGCCACAACACACAGCGCATGGGCGGCAGCGTGGGTATCTACACCGATGACGATCTCGTAGCTATCTGCGACGATAGGCATAGCGACGGATGTCCTTTCCGATGGGCGACGTCGTTGTCGGCGTCGGCCCGGAAAGAGCACTTCGAGGCAGGCCTGTAATGGGCCACGACCTCGCGGCAACGGGGTCGGGCAGGCTTCTGATCAAGCCACCGAAGCAGGACCGGACCGGCGTCGCCGCCACAACAGAGTGGACAAACCCCGGCCAGTGCATCCGAAAAGGAGCAAAGCGATTCATGAGTCACACGGCGTTGTAGCGACGACACCTATCCTGTCAGCCAGCCCCGGGCCGGCCACTACAAACACTTACATGCGGTTCAGTGGACCGTGCTCGCGGGGGCGGGGGCAATACCTATGCAGCTGACGTCGCACGCTGTTCCGTATCCGGAGCCGCTTCCATTGCCGCACAGGGAGAGTGATCATCCGCTCATGATTTCCGATGAATAGGATCGACGCGGGGCCACAGGGGTAATCAGCAACTCGTCGATATGAGATTTGAACCACATTGGATGAAAAATGTGTTCATCGACATACTTATGCATCCTTCGTAATCGATACCGTCGTGCAAACGAGACCTGCTCTCTCTCAAGGTCAACAGAAATGGAGAAATATGGGCACGCATGTTGTCATCATCGGGGCAGGTTATGCAGGAGTCATGGCAGCGAAACGGCTGTTGCGCAGATCGTCGGAGATCACGGTGACCATCGTGAATCCACGGAATCATTTCGTGCAGCGGATACGGCTGCATCAGATGGTCGCGGGGGATTACGACGCGACGGTGCCCTTGAATCGGGCACTGCCGTCGAAGGCAAACCTCCTTGTCGGATTGGTGATCGAAATCGACGCGTCTGCGCAGCATCTCGTCCTCGATGACGGCACAACGCTGCGCTACGACTATTTGATCTACGCCTTGGGAAGTCGCCAGTCCACGGATCCAATCGCTGGTGCTGCGGCACACGGTTTCACCATCTCCGAATTCGAGGACGCGATACGCCTGAAATCGAAACTCGCGACACTTCCGGCCCAGGCTTCGATCGGTATCGTCGGCGGCGGACTCACCGGCATCGAGACTGCGGCCGAATTGGCTGAGCAGTCCAGTGGCCGGATCACTATTATCACCGGAGGTGTTCTCGCTCCCGAGCTTTCGGAGAAGGCGCGATCGATCATCGTCAGGGCATTGGCTGCCCTCGGCGTCGACGTGATCACCGGTTCGCGAGTCGTGCGGATTGACAAGCATGCGTGCGAGCTTTCCGACGGCCGCATCATCGCGACAGACTGTGCAGTGCTCACCACGGAATTCGGTGCCCCCGATCTTGCCCGACGCAGCGGGCTCCCCGTCGACGTTCTTGGGCGATTGAAGGTCGACCGCCAGTTGGAGTGCATCACCCATCCCAACATCGTGGGTGCCGGCGATGCGGTTGCCATCAGCGATCTTTCGTTCCGGATGAGTTGCCAAGCTGCAATTCCCCTGGGAGTTCATGCCGCGGAAACCATCACACGCCGCATCGGGGGTTTCGCACCGAAACCGGTCACACCGAAGTTCGTCGGGCAATGTGTCAGCCTGGGACGGAAGGGAGCGGTGTTTCAACGCACCACTCGGACCGACCTGTCGACAAGGTTGGTTGTCGCCGGTCGAGCAGGTGCTTTCATCAAGGAAAAAATCTGCTCTTCGACCACGGACTGGGGCATTATCCCGACACGTCCGATCTTCTACAGCTGGACGTAAACAATGCCCGATTCGTCCCCGAATCGGAACTTCGCCCGGTCGGAACATCACACTCGACCCTCACGCCGTGAGAATTTCACCAAGCGCCGAATTCGGTTCAGCGGCCGGGACCATCTGAAGAGTGCGGTGCGTCGCTGTGTCGAGGATGATGGTCCGCGCGAGTAGGTGTACGTGAATCGCGGCTTTCACTTGTCGATCTCAACGCCGGTTCTCGATCGAGTCCGGGCGACCGCAACGCTGTCAGGACCGCAAGCCGATCACGAGGTCGACGAGCTTTTCGATATCGACGGGCGGTTCGGTGTGCTGTGAAATTGCGGCGAGGCGGACCGGGGAGACCAAGGCTGCGAGGACGGTGTCGGCGTCGGTGTCCTGCGCGATCTCACCCCGATCAATTCCTCGTTGGATCATTTTTCCGGCGGCATCGAACCTTGTGCGCCAGAACGTTTTTCTCGATGCCAGGACTTGTTCGTCATTGGTTGGCATGACGCCTGTTCGGGACAATGCAAGCCCCAGGGGGGTTGCCAGCCAATCTTGGAGGTGTGTCGCGAATTCGAGTAGGTCGCCGCGAATCGAGCCGGTGTCGGGAATGGTCAATCCCGACGCCGTGAACTCGTTGAGAGCGTCGATGATCACGGCGTCGACGGTTTTCCATCGACGGTAGATCGAGGTCGGGTGCACATCGGCGTCGGCAGCAATAGCTGCGATCGTCACCGACTCGGGTCCGAGTGCCGCAACCTGACGGACCGCAGCGTTGATAACGGCCACACGTACGGCGACACCTCGTTGCTTCATGTCTCACATTGTGCCAAGTCGCAGGCCGCGAAAATATTGCAACTCATTGTTGCTATATTTTCGATAGGTGAATTTTCGAATGGAGAAGGAGTTGGACATGGTCGTTTTCTTCGAGGTGCTGTTCGTTCTTGCATGTATCGTGACGCTTTGGTTCACGGCATACGTTGTCTTCCGGTTGGTTACTGACGAACACAGGTGACATCGATGCCCCCAGGGGGTCGCGGACCCCTGGGTTGCGCATTCGTGTCGTTGGCGCCGAATCCCCTTGTAGTGCCGTCGCAAACCGCGGCCGAGTTATTCGACAAGTTCTGATATGTCGACTTATCAGTAGAGGGCGCGGGCGGCGCGGTCGGCGGCATCGGGTCGCTGATCCTCGGTGCCCACGACGACACCGGCAATTTGATTTACATAGGCAACGTCGGCACCGGATTTTCTTCGAGGCAGCGCCGTGAATTGCGCGACCAGCTCCTCGAAATCGAGCGGCCCACCAGTCCGTTCTCGATCGCTCCGCCGCGAGCAATCGCGAACGAATCACGTTGGGCTGAACCGCTTTTGGTGTGCGATGTGGAGTACAGGGAGTTCACCGGCGGCGCGCTCCGACATCCCTCGTTTAGAGGTATTCGCACAGATAAGACAATCGACGAAGTAGACCTCCCCGGCCGTCACTGACCGACCCTTCCCCGCATACGAAAGAAGCCGCCGGCACCGAAAAGATGTCCAGCGGCTTCCGAAACGCGAAAATTTGGGGTTGGATGTGCCCTTCCGATCGTCCCGTATCCCGACCAACCGAACGCCACCGACTCTCGGACGGCGCCCCGATTTTGGGACCGTCGGCGCAACGTGGCCGATCGTCGAGCTGCGTTACGCTCGAATCCAGGGGAAACCGTGAAACCCGCACCCCGCCATGATCTCGCCGCCGAAAGGTTCACATGACCGACACAGCGCGCATGCCGCCATCTGTGGCCGTCTTCCTCCGCGGATCATGGTGGTGGAGTCGCCGCGACGAGCTCGCCAACCGTCAGCTTGTCGACATCTTTGCCCGCCACGGTCACCCGTGCGCTGACATCACCTCCACGCTCGCTGTCGACACGTCCCTACAGGTGGCGGTGGAGAACGAGGCAGCGCGGGGCGAACTCGCCGACTGGATCGACATGATCTCGACACGCCGCGGCGGCAGCGGAATCGGAAATCCTGGACACAGTCTCGGCGAACGCATCGACTACCTCACCCGCAGGCTTGGCGAAAAGCCTGTGACCGCAACCGCGTTGCGTCAATGCCGTCAACAGATCGGATTCATCGACGAGCTACTGCGGGAAGGCTGTGACCTGCCGGAGCTGGCGCACCCCGATGAGGCGATGACCGATCTGCTGAGCCGCTACCGCGTCATCCGCGGACAGGTGCTCGCTGCCGAACCTACCGAACCGTGAAGGGTGGCATAGGTTTTCGGGTGAAAGCCCCCTGGTCTGAATGCTGCCTGGTCGGGGGCTGAGGATATCCTTGACCTCGTCCGGTGCTCTGCATCGGCCCGCTGAGGGTGTGACGCCGGTATGGTCACAGGCACACTCGCACGTTCAGCGCTCCCGCTGAGGCGCGGGGAGTGGTGTGGCAGGCACCAACAGGGAAATTGGGGCCCGCCACACCGCCCGCTCCGACCGCTGACGGCACGCGGTCGCAGCTACTGCCTGTATGAGTGATCGTGTCGACGAAGAATTAGTGACGCTGCCCGATGCCGGCCGGTAGGTGATCCGGCAGTGTGGCTCTCGGAAATATTGGGCATGTCTTTCGCGCATTTTTTTGGCACGTTGCGCGCGGCGCTGGTCGGGTCACGGCGAGACAAGGGTGAATCTCGCTATCCGGCCATGCATTCCCCGAAACGCTGGACGCGGACGTACCGGGGTGAGTTTGACGCCGAATCTTCTCAGCGTATTCCGGTTGTGGAGACTGCCGAAGCGGTTTGCTCAGAGTTCCGACTTTAGTGCTAGGAGTTGTCCTGGCCGAACAACTTTTCTGACGCCCGGAGCTATTGGCAGGCGGAACGGTTACCCGTCCACCGCGAGGCATGTAGTGCCGAAACGTCACGTGGACTACGTGTTTGACGGCCTTCGATCGACCGGCACGCACCGCCAAGCCGAACCTGTCGCTTTTGGCAGTGAGACTTGGTGATCGACGTCACGGCAATCCTCCGGCAATTCGACCGTACGGTCTGAAAGGCTACTGTCGAGTAAGAACTGGGGGTCGGCCTCACCGGCCCAAGGATGTCGTATGTACACAGGGCTCGGTGTTGGCGGGGGACCCGCTGTTGGTGGCGGGGTGGCCGTGATGGGCGGTGCCGGTAGTTTGGCCTTCACCGGATTTCCCGTTGCCGGTGCGGCGGTTTTGATGCTGATCGTCGTTGCCGCTGGTCTTCTGCTTCTACGGGCGTCGCGAGTGCGGGCCGACGAACTGCCCGACATGGCGTAACCGATCTCGATGACGATGCGGTGGCGGTCGATACTCGCGGCCGTCCCTCGTCGTTCCCGACGAGGGACGAGCCAACATGGCTCGCATTTCCCATACTCATTTCAATGAGAACCCGGAGTGCTTCCGTGCCTCCATCACCGTCCTTCCGGCGTCGGTCGATCAATTCGCGCGCGGGCGCATGGCACCGCGCGTGAGTCAGAGCGATCCGATGAATACCGGCATTGATTTGACGGTTCCCTGTGCGCGAGAGACGATGTCGCGCATGATTCGACGACCACACAGGTAACGGTGCGGCCGGCGTTGTGTCGGGCGAACGCATCCTTGGAGTGGAATCGACTGACCTGCGCGGTCTCGCCGAGGATCTTCGCCGCGGTCAAAGCGCCGCAGCCCGGGATCGCAAGCAAGGACGGTGCCAGGACGGTGGCCCGCGAGGTGATCTCGGCGGCGAGTTCGTCGATCTCGATCGTCAGCCGGCGGAGATGGTCGGCGAGCCTGTTGGCCAGGTCGGCCACCAGCCCGGCGAAGTCCGAAACATGCGCCTGAACCTTGGCATAGGCGCTGGCCCGAGCAGACCGGCTGGAGCCGCTCCGCCTGGGCCAGGCGTGTCAACACCCACGACAGTGCCGGGATCGCCTCCCACCGAAGGACAAAAGTGGCCACCTACGAATCGGGCAGTACGGGCGCGTACTCAGGCCCGCCCGTTCCGGGACTGCTCGACCACCCACGCAGCGATCTGCGCGCGCGAAGTGAAACCAAGTTTGTTGAGGATGTGCTCCACATGGCCCTGCGCGGTACGTGGCGAGATCACCAATGTGGTGGCGATCTGTTTGTTGGTGAGGCCCTCGGCGACGAGATCGGCGACCTGACGCTCACGCTTGGTCAAGTCCACCGACGGCCCGGCAGTGCGCGTCGCTTCCGGCGGTTGCCGGCCCAGCGCGTACGCGACTGCCCCATCCATACCCATGAGTCGCCCCTGCCTGCGAGCTGTCCCGAATGCCGACTCACCGAGTGCGCGCCGCATCGTCCTCTCGTATTCCTCGTGGTAGGGCGCCAGGGTGGGAAACACGATGGTGATGCTGCTGCCAACGGAGTGCCCCAGCTCCTCGGCAGTTCCCATCAGCACGGCGGCGCGCTGCGGATTCCGTTCCCCGGCAGCAATCCACGCCAACACCTCCAGGCACGCCGCGCAGGTCAACGGATCGTTCACCTGTGCGGTGAGCAGCAGCGCCTGCCCGAGTAGCCCAACGGCTCTACCGTGGTCACCCTGTCGCCATACCGTGACACCCATGGCCCACAGCGTGTACGAGTGATACACAAATTCCCCGTGAGATTCGGTGATCGCGAGCACCTTTTCACAACAGCCAATCGACCGCTGCGATTCGCCGCGCAGTTCGTACACCAACCCGAGGATCTGCAGTACGCCCACCTGAAGTGTCAGGTCACCGACGACGTCGAACACCTCAAGCGCGTTCTCCAAGTGGGAGACGGCGCGAGGAAGATCATCGCGGAACAGCGCCAGCGCCCCGTCGGCATGGTCGAGGAGGGCGTGGACAAGGGGGTCGGTGAGCTGAGCGCCAAGCGCGCGCCCCTCCTCCATCAGTGCAGTCGCTGCCAGCATGTCGCCCTGCATTGCGGCCAGCAGACTGTCCGCGTAGATCGCTCGAATGCGTCCCGATGTCGGCTTTCCGGCGTCGCGGGCGAGGAAACTGTCGAGCCAATGCCGACCCTCGCTGTACCGACCGCGGGTCAGAGAGAAGTGATACAGCGCGGTAGCCATCTGCAGGCCGGCCTCGACTCCCGCGGCATTGTCGGTGAAGCAATACTCCAGCGCTTCCCGCATATTCGGCAGTTCTCGCTCGAGGCGATCAATCCACTCGAGTTGCCTCGGGCTGATCCATCCGGCTTCCGCGTCGAGCGCCAACTGCCGGTACCAGTCCCGGTGCCGGCCGCGGAGCACCTCGTACTCACCGGCCTGCTGGATTTTCTCCCGGCCGTAGTCGCGAAGCGTCTCGAGCAACCGGAAGCGGACCGCGGTGTCAAACTCCTCCCGGATCAGGATCGACTTGTCCACCAGCGAGCTCAGCGAGTCCAGCAGCCCCTCCAGTGCCGCGGCGCTGCCGCAGACCTCCTCCGCCGCATCGAGTTCGAAACTTCCCGCGAACACCGACAACCTGCCCCACAGCTGCTGCTCTTCGGGAATACACAGGTCGTAGCTCCAGTCGATACTCCACCGCAAGGTCTGCTGCCGCGTCGGAGCGTCACGGCTACCGCGGGTCAGGAGCGCATAGCGATCGTCGAGCCGCTCCAAGATCTGTTCGGGCGACATCGCCCGCAACCTCGCCGCCGCCAACTCGATCGCCAATGGCAGCCCATCCAACCGCTGGCAAATCCGAGTGACCACGGCCCTGTTCTCCTCGGTCAGTTCGAAACCTGGCACCGCGGCAGCGGCCCGTTCGACGAACAGCGTCACCGCGTCGTACCGGGGCAGCACCCGGAGCGACGGCTCTTGGTCAGGATCGGGGACCGCCAACGGAGACACCCGCAGTACTGATTCCCCGCCAATCCCGAGAGGCTCGCGTGTGGTCGTCAAGATTTTCAACTGTGGGCACGCTCGCAGCATTGCTTCGACTAATCCCGCTACCGCATCGACGACCTGCTCACAGTTGTCGAGGACCAGCAACAACGTCCGGGTTGCCAGAAACTCCACCACAATGTCCTGCAGCGGCCGCGACGACCGGTTGCGCACTCCGAGAGTAGCCGCCACCGCGGCCGCCACAAGCGGCTCTTCGTGCAGCTCGCCCAGCTCGACCAGCCACACCCCGTCGGCGAAGTCCCTCTGCGCTTTTGCCGCAACCTGCAGTGCGAGACGTGTTTTGCCGACACCGCCGATCCCGGTCAACGTGACCAGCCGGGACGCCGACAGCAGGTTCTTCGCCTCGGAAAGCTCGGTGCGACGACCGACAAAGCTTGTGAGCTCCAGCGGCAGATTTCTATCGGCACTCCGAACGGCCGGCGGTGCGGGGGTGCGCGATCCAAGTGGCGGCGGTGGATTCCGTCGCTCGGCCTCCGGTTCGGTACGCAGTGCCATCTCATCGACCTGCAACCCGTGACTGAACTGCAACTGCCGAAGTTCCTCCCCCAGCACCGACGCGGACTGTCGGTTGTGTGGATCTCGGGACATTGACTTCTCAACAAGCTCACACACGTCGTCGGGAAACCCGTTCTCCCGCAAATCGGGCACCTGTTGCGCTGTTATCCGCAAGAATTGGGCCACAACCTGCTCGCCGCTGCGGCGCTCGAACGCCGCGTGACCGGTGAGCGCGCTGAACAGGGTGGCCCCGAGCCCGTAGACATCTGAGGCCGGACTCGGCGGCTCACCACCGAGCACCTCCGGCGCGGTGAAGGCCGGCGAACCCGTGACTGTTCCGGTCGCAGTCTTGAAACCGTCTGTGATGTGCGCGATCCCGAAATCTGTCAGAGCCGGTTCACCGTAGTCGGTAAGCAGAATGTTTGCCGGTTTGACGTCACGATGCAGAATGCCGACCCGGTGCGCCGTCTCGAGCGCGCCCGCCATCTTCACTCCGAGCCTCAGCACTTCCTCCACGGAGAACGGCCCCTGCCGGCGGATCCGGGCATCGACGGATCCTTGCGAGTGGTACGGCATCACCAGGTAGGGGCGCCCGGTGTCGGTGACACCGACTTCCAAAACGCCCACGATGTTCGGGTGGCCGGTCAAGCGCCCCATCGCCCGCTGTTCCCGGAAGAAACGTGCGCGGTTCTCCTCGTCCAAGTCAGCGGTAAGTACTTTCACCGCCACTGTGCGGTCAAGCCCGAGCTGGGTGCAGCGGTAGACAACACCGAAACCACCGCGCCCAATCTCCCGCGCGTCGTCGAATCCCGCCGCTCCCAGCTCATCCACGATGAATGGAAGCAGATCGCGATGCGTGTGGAGTTGATCGTCTTCGACCATGGGTTACTTCGATTCTGCAGAATCGCCGGCGACGCATCATTGCGTTACTTCTCGATAATGTTCCCTTCGCGCATGGCCGTCAACGCAGCGCATGGCCGGGGTCTGTGGTTCGGGACGGTGTCCGCCACCTGCGGTCGTCCGCAGTCACAGACGTGCATCATCTCGTACTAAGGAACCCTGGCGACCGGCGGTGGGGGATCCGCACCTCCATCGCACTGCCGAACCGCGCCCATCCGATCACGAAGGTGATTATGGAGTCGGCGTGGGAACCGAAGTGCATTGAGTGGTCGGTCGCGCAGCGCCCTGTGCTGGCAGAATGCTCGCACCGACATGTGTAGGACTGAACGATGACGAAACAAGACAAGACCAGCCTGACGATCTTCGCGCTCGTCGCTGCAGCTCTCGCGATCACGCACCAGCCGTGGCAGTACTGGGCACTCGCGGGCGTCGCTGCCGCCGGGACCGCTGCAGTGTCAGTGCGGACGCACTGTGCCTGAGCGGTACCTCTCGACCACGGAGGTTGCCGAGCGGTTGGGAGTGGACCGCTCGGCGATCAGTCATTACAAGATGCCCGAGCCTGACGCGTTCATCGGGAAGACGCGGGGCTGGCTGCCGAAGACCATCGACGAATGGAATGCGAGCCGCCCGGGCCGTGGGGCGAGAACGGATTTGAGATGAAGGTTCGAATCATCTCCGCCCAGATCGGTAGGCAGCAGGGACCGGCCTGAAACAACCGGGCCGGTCCCTGTTCTGTGTAGTCCGAAAAGATGCCTCTCACCGTGTGGTGGGGGGCTTTTGGCGTGCTGACCTGGGATGACGACCCGCCCCGTCGCTACGGAGGAGACCTGTCGCGGACACCTGACACCGAGCGCGATCAGTGGACAAAGAAGGGCCCGCACCGGATCTGAACTGGTCCCCGGAAGTTGGACTGGCGAAATAGGAGTCTAGGCGGCGAGGGTCTGGGTTCGGTATTGCACCGGGCTCAGGCCCTCGAGCTTTGTGGAGATGCGTTCGTGGTTGTACCAGTGGATGTACTCGTCCAGCGCCGTAGCCAGCGCATCGATATTGAGATATCGGACGTGGTGAAAGACCTCCTCTTTGAGGTGGCCGAAGAAATTCTCGATTACAGCGTTGATGCTCACTGAACAACCATGGTCGTGCCGGCTGCTTTTTTGGAAAGGTGGTTGGTGCTGAACCCGGTAGCCGCTGGGCTACTGCTATTGATGCTCGCCCTTCGAGGGCCAATAGGAGTACCGCAGGACCCGGCGGACCCGGCGTTGAGACTGGCGATAGGGCCATGCGCTTCGAGCGCCTTGCAGTGAGCGACCAGCACCAACGCCATCCACTTGGTGAAGCATCCCGACTATACGGAGAAGGTGCGTATGCAGGAATCAGGTGTGGTAGCTGGAATCGACTGGGCCGCTGAGCTTCACGCGGTGTGCATCCTCGGTGGCGACGGCGGGGTGATCGAGCATTTCGACGTCACTCACGATAGCCAGGCGCTGCGTGTAATGGTGTCCCGGTTCCGCAAGGCCGGGGTGGCCAAGGTAGCGATCGAGCGCGGCGACGGACCTGTCGTCCAGGTGCTGATCGATGCCGGTCTCGCGGTGTTCGTCGTCCCGTCGCGTCAGATCAAAGCTTTACGGACCCGTTACGGATCGGCAGGCAACAAGGATGATCGTCTCGACGCGTACGTCCTCGCGGACACGCTACGCACTGACGGTCACCGGTGGCGGCCGCTACGAGAGGATCACCCGGAAACCAAAGCGCTACGGGCGATGTGCCGAGCTCGCAAAGACCTAGTAGAGACTCGAGTGCAAGTGATGAACCAACTCCGAGCGAACCTCGAGTTGGCATTCCCCGGGGCTCTCGGGTTATTCAGCCGTCCCGACAGCCCGATCACGCTGGCCTTCCTGCGCCGGTTCCCCACCGCAGCCAAAGCCGCGTGGCTCTCGCCGGCACGCCTGGATCGATGGCTCCGATCGGCCGGTTACAGCGGTGGTATCGCCGCGCAGACGCTGTATCGGCATTTAGAGCGCGCGGCGCCGGGTCTCGACGGAGTCGAGGCAGAGGCTCGCGGTGAGATTACGATCGGTTTGGTCGCAACCATCGAAACGCTGTCCGCAGAGATCGCTCGGATCGAGGCACAGATCCGAAAACTCTTCGACGCACATCCCGACCAGAAGATATTCGCGAGCCTACCGCGGTCCGGAATGGTCCGGGCGGCAACCCTTTTGGCGGAGATCGGGGACTGTCGCGAACGGTTCCCTACCGATGATGCCCTGGCGGCGCTCGCCGGAGCCTCACCCTCGACCCGTCAATCGGGCAAACATGAACAAACCGTGTTCCGCTGGTCGTGTAACAAGAAACTCCGCGGGGCGGTCATGGATTTCGCGAACGGCAGCCGCCTCGGCGATGAGTGGGCGATGCAGGTCTACCAACGGGCGATCGCCCGTGGATGTCGGCACCCTCACGCCATTCGGATCCTCGCACGCGCCTGGATCCGCATCATCTGGCGCTGCTGGCACGACGAAATCCCCTTCAGCCCGCAAGTGCACACCAGCCGAAAACTCTCGGCCGCTTGACATAGGGCACTCCTATAGTTGTCAAATCGCATCAGCACTGGTCACGGGATTGTTGACGAGGTGATAGACCTCGCGGATGACGTAGCGTTTCAGGCAGCGGATGATGTCTCTTTTGGCCTTTCCTTCGGCGGTGCGGCGTGCGACGTAGATCTTGGTGGGTTCGCGAAACCGCATGCGTACGATGACTGTTCGATAGATGGCCGCATTGAGCTGCCGATGACCGCCGTGGTTGATCCGGTATTTCCCAGTCGTCGTCCCTGAGGACGCAGGAATCGGACTGATCCCGGCAAGCTTGGCCAGCGCCGCTTCGGACTTGATTCGCTCCGGGTTGTCACCGAACACGATCAAGATCTCTGCTGCCGTGTCGGCACCAATTCCGTATGATTGAACGAGTTGTGGTGCAGTAGTTTTCACCAATCCTTCGATATGCTCGTGCAATTGCGCCGCCTCATGATCGAGTGTGAGCCAGCGACGAGCCAGACTTGCAAGCGTGACGCGGATGCTGTCCTCGGGTGAATTGAGGTACTCAACGATCAGGGCTGCGCAGTGGCGGGCCAGCATGATCTGCGTCTTCCCTGCCGTCTCGGAGCGCAAGGCTTCCGGTGCATGCACAAGCATCGCTTTCAGCGTCACCATTGTCGTGGCGCGAGCCTTGACTGCTGTGTCGTGTGCGACTTTGAGTTGGCGAATCATCTCGACAGTTCCGTCGGCGGTTTTCGGTTCGGCGGTGGCGAACCCGGCCATCACTGCTTTCGCCGCATTCTGGGCGTCGATCGTGTCAGATTTCCCGATCAGTCGGCGTATCCGTCGATCCGGTCGGGCAACTTCGATGACGCGGTAGCCGCGACGCCGGACGAACGAGGTCAATGCACCACCGTAGGAGCCGGTCCCTTCGATGCCGAAAGCTATCGGATGACCGAATGACTCAGCCCACGAGAGTAACTGGACAAATCCGTCCGAGTCGGCGGGGACGCTGATGGTCGAGAGCAAACCGGCGGCGGTGTCGAATACTGCACCGACGTGAACGTATTTGTGGGTGTCGATCCCGACAACAACATCGCCTGATTTCGCGATATCTACAGTTGTGGTGGACATGACGATTCCTCCAGTACGTCGATCCGATCTACCATGGGTTCACTGGCATCAGGCCTGATCGACAGGACTGTCACGGGGACGCTCGCAAACCGACCTCCAGGCTCCTTATCAAGTCAGATCAGGCGTGATGCCAGTGCCGTGCGCCCAACCAGAGGGCTGACAGATCAACGCAAAGACACCGAGGGGTCACTCGTAGCAAGAGTCAAGCTGCTCTGGCTGGGACTTTGCCGAATCTACGCGCATAGACCGGCAGAAACAGACTGACAGTCGAAGCAGTTGCCCTTCCTCGACATCGACTGGGTCGCACCGGAATCGGCGAGCAGACGCCGCCAGGACAGGTTCTGGTATTGAAATCCCTGGTCCGAGTGCACCATTGGCGTTTGCCCGTCGCCGAGGGATGCGATCGCGGCGCGCAGGGAACTGTTGGTCAGCTGCAGGTTCGGTGACGTGCCGACCGAGTAGGAGATGATCTGTCGGTCAAATAGGTCCATCACGGGCGAGAGATACAGCTTCTGATCACCGACACGGAATTCGGTCACATCGGTGACCCACTTTTGATTCGGCGCGCTGGCGGAGAAGTCGCGATCGAGCACATTCGGTGCGACCTTGCCGACCTCGGTTCGGTAGGAGTTGTACTTCTTCTTCCGCCGCACGCGACAGACCAGCCCGAGCGCACGCATGAGCTTGAGCACGGTCTTCTTCGCTACCTGCCACCCTGCGTGAACCAGCACAAGGTGGATGCGGCGATGCCCGTAGCGGCCGTGGTTGCTTTCGAACGCCGCTGTGATCGCGGTCTTCAGTTCGGCATGCGAATCTGGATTGCTCAGCCGGGCTTGGTGATAGAAGAATGTCGACCGGGCAAGCCCGGAAACCTCGAGCAGCATGTCGAGGCGGTATTGAGCCTTGAGGGAGACGACGGCACGAACCTTCACCGTCGTTCCTGTGCCCTCAAGGCACGCAGTTTTCCCAGATAGGCGACCTCCGCCCGCAATCGCTCGTTCTCCGCTCGCAGCTGCTCCAACTCACTGCGCTGACCGGTCTCGGATTCGGCGGGTCCCGGTGGGCGACCTCTCCGTTTAGAACGTAAGCCGTCCTCGCCCTCGTCGCGATATTTCCGCAACCACACGTCGATCGCTTTTGGCGAGGACAAACCGAATTCCTTGGCGAGCTCGACCTTCGTCTCGCCAGCAAGGGAACGCTGCACCACATCAAGTTTCAACTCGAATGAGATCGGCTGTCCGCCCCGTTTCGTCACCAGCGCCCCACTTCCGCGAACCCTCCACCTCTCGTGCAACTGTTTGACGGGCCACCAATTGGCACCCAGCTGCCTCGCGACCCCGCGATAGCCCTCGCCGGTCTCGAACAACGCTACCGCTGGCTCGCTGATTTTCGGTCAGTGAACTTCGTTTATACATAGAACTGCTCCTCGGACGTTGGCACTGAATTTCTCAGTCCAACTTCCGGGGAGCAGTTCAATCACGGTGCGGGCCTTTCGTATTGAGTGACATCGATCCGCTGGTTTCCTACAAGCTGGGGCTGCTCTCGCCGACGCGACCTGAGCGAACAGTCCAGCTGTCGCGTGCTTCTAGTGCTCTAAATCAGTTGCGCCGCTGAAATTCTCGATCATGTGACAGCGCCCCGCTGCGGCCGTGTGCGCCGAGGCTGTTGTGGTGGGACCAGTGGCGATAGTGCGAGCCTCGGGGCTCGCTGTCGCCGCTCGCCGTTCTGCTGCTGTTCGAGCCCGTACACGCGCGGTGTCAGGCGGGCGGATACACCGTGCTCATTGTCGTGTACTGGACGTTGGTGTTGTCGTCGAAGTACGGCGAGAAGTTACTACCGTCGTCTTGCCAGCTGCTGGTCACACCGGTTATCGCTTGGTAGCTTTCGTCCCAGTCGAGGATCCAGCCGCTGCCATTGGCCCCCTGGTGGAGGTCGCAGCCGTCTATTTCGATGCCGTTGGCCGCCCAACCTGTGGCCGCCGCGGTCGTGGCAAGGCAGGCTACCTGGTGGGCGCCATTGCCGATGTCTGTGGGATATGCCTGGGTGACGATGTCTCTTTGCGTGTTCACGCCCTGGTTGAAAACGAATGTGGCGCCTTTGCCCCTGAAGTCTTCGAGGGCGACCCCGTGCGACTTGTACACCACCAGGCTGCCGACGTCCCTTTCAATGTTGCCATACCGGCTCCACTGTTGCGCGACCTTCATTCCGTACCACTCGAAGCTGACGTTCCCCCCTGGAAAGTTGCCCCCGTAGCCGGGTACGAATGAGACTTCGGTGAAAAAGTAGCCGGGGTTCCGTTTTTGCCCCCGGTCCTGAGGCAGTGGGCGGCGGTCATGACCAGGCTCTTGGAGGGGGCGTTGACCACGGTGCCCGAGCAGCTCCCGTCTATGCCCGTTCCGTTTGGGCCGCCGTGCGGGTCGCGGTAGACGATCCTGCCCGCAATCGGGGAATTGGGGAGGTCGATGATCTCCCCGTCCGAAGCGGTAGTGTCTGTCTGGCTCTGCATGGTCTTCGTGACGGTGCCCGAGGCGTCCGTGGTCAGGACCGGAACGAGGGCGTTCTGCATACGTTCCGGGGTCCAGTAGTCGGCGGTCCGCTGACGCGCGGCGCGTCTGCGGTCACGGCCGTGTCATCCTTCACCTCGGCCGTGTCCTGGGTGACGGCCTCGGTGACGGTGTCGTCGGCTCTCGGAGCGGCTTGCGCGGCCGAGGTTCCGGCGGCGGCGATCAGCGCGGCGCAGGCGAGCGACGCGAGGATCGATTTTCGTGGGTGGAGCATAGGGGTGTGGTCCTCCTGTTCGAAGACGTCCGGGAGTGTGGGCGTCTAGGTACATAAGGTGACACACGTGAGGTGCCCGGCGTGCTCGTTTAGTCAAAGTCCGATGGGTCGCATATGCGGAACGATCTCATCGGCCGAGGTGCGGGAGAGGCTGCTGCTCGTCGATTCGGCGTGTGCTGCGGGTGCGTGGAAGTTGATTTTCGAGTGTTTTTGAATATTGTTGTGTTTCAGTGACTTTGGGTGATCAGTTGGTGGGTAATTATTTCAGTGGTTGTGCATGGATATTTTTTGGTGAGGCTCGAATTATGTTGTAGCCATGTTGGTTTCGAGGTCAGTCTTTCATCCTCAGTAGGGGTCGGCCAGTCGTCGGAGAAACGTAAGAATGGAGACGCCGCCCTGGTTTCGCATCGACGTGAAGTCCGGCTTCCCGAGACGGACCCCGTGCAGAGTGAACCCACAAAACAGCGGCGAGCTCGCTACCGGGCAGGGATGACAGTAAAGGTGAAACCTTGGGGATTCGTCGAGTTGAGTTCCGTGAGATAGGAACTGAGCGTTTCGGCAGCGTCGGTTGCCAACGATTGAGCTGCGTCGGGTGTGTGGGCGTGAGCTGTCATTGCCAACCTTGCTGCATCTGTCGCCGAGGTGATCGTCAGATCCGATTCGTAGTCCGAGGAATTCCCGCCGTGCGCCCGTGTCAGCAGCTCAGCGGTCTTCGTCAGATGGGCGGGTGACGCTTCGACATCGATGACAGTGAAACTGAGCGATCCGTCGTCGGGCGATTCGATACCGACTGCGATCACCACTGTCTGTGTGAAGGCGATGGTTTTCGTCCACCGCAGGGCCCCGTCACAGCGATCGCGACAACCATCATTACCGCAGTAGCGAGCAGAAGCATCCGGGTGCGGTCGCGGGGGAAGTTTCTCATCGGTCAGTTATTGCAGCCTCGCGCGCTGAACGATCTTCGATGAAGTCGGCACGTGAGATTCGCGATCCTCGCCCAGTTTTGGATGCCGCACCGATAGCTGTTTTTGACCGGGGCTTCTACTTGGAGCGTGCTTGTGGGGGAGTGCGTGGGTTTGTTTTCGTCCTGTGAGCTGGGGTGATGACATATCCCGTTCTCGTGCGCGGATGCTGCGTTGTTCGTCGAATCGCTGTTCGCTGCTTTCTGGCGAGTGCATGCATGGGTTGCGTGCATTCATGCGTGCATAGATGCGTGCATAGATGCGAGCAGGAAAGCAGTCATGGATGCGTGCAGTGGTGCGCGCGGCGATTCGTCAAATGGGCCGTCGTCGTCATCGGTGGTTCTCTTGTCGGACTGGAACTTTCGGAGTTCTTGGCTGAGCGTGGTCGTAGCGTGACGTTGGTCGAGGGAGGCCGGCAGTTGGGTGTGCCGATGGCTATGCCGCGTCGCTGGACTGCTGTTCGGCATGCAAAAGAGGTGGGTGTGACCATCCATCGCAATGCGACCGTGCAGCGAATCACCAAGGAGTACGTCGAGTTCCGTGTCGGTGACAAGATGCTGACGGCGCCGGCTGACATGGTTGTCGTCGCTTCGGGTGTCTCGGCGCAGGCGCCGAGCGGATAAGTGAGTGTGTGCGGTTGGGCGGTTGGGGTTCAGATGTTCAGCTGGTTGGTGGGTTTGTCGGGACCCAGTAATGAAGTGTCTTTCCTTCGAAGCCTCGGTCGTGGGAGTATTTGTCGGGGTGGCGCACGTGGTGGAGGACCCCACCCGCTGCTTCGATGGTGCGCTGTGAACCAATGTTGGTGTCGTCGCATGTGATCAGCACTTCGTCGAGTCCGATTTCGGTTGCTGCGTGGTCGAGAACCTGCCGTAGGGCTATGGTCACGACGCCCTTCCTTCGTTCTGTAGGTCTGATTCCGTAGCCGATGTGGCCACCGAGGTCGGCAAGGAAGTCGTTGAGGCTGTGGCGTAGTTGGATGGCTCCGAGGTATCTGTCGTCGTGGGTGATCCACCAGTTGGTTGCTGGGACCGTGTCAGGGGTTTGCGGCCCGTGAGGTTGTGCATTGAGTTCTTGCACCCATTGTTTGAAGTCTTCGGGTTTTCCTAGATTCAAGCCGAGTCGTTCGGCGATTCCCAGAGCGGTACCGGGTTGGTGTGCGTGAGGGCCACCCCACTCTGTGCGTGCGTCCAACCATGACTGGTGCAGTGCCTCGTTCGGAGCGATCAGTTCAATAGTCATGGTGACGATCATCCAGGTCTGGTCCGGGTTGTTGTACTCGATTCTCGCGTGGAGGAGACGGGCGGGTGTTGCGGCGTTGGGGTACGGTCCGCGCAGGGCTCGGCAAAACACGCTGAGGAGAGTCGGCGACGGATGTGATGTGTGTGGACTCAGTAGGCTCGGGCGATGGGTGTGATCGACAGGTTGAACAGTTTCAATGAGGCGCATCCGTGGAGTCACAACGATTTCTACATTCCGTGGGTGCTGCGGCAGCTGGTCGGGGCGCCGCATTCGAGTGCTCTCGATGTCGGGTGCGGAACGGGCAACCTGCTTGACCGCTTGGCACAGCGATTCGATTCTGTCACCGGTGTGGAACCGGACTCTGCGACGGAGCAGATTGCGGCTGCACGGTTCTCTTCACATGTCGCCGTGAGGATTCGGTGTTCGACGTTGGCAGATGTTGGTCGCGGTGAGAGCTTCGATGCGATCACGCTCGTCGCGGTGCTTCATCATCTGCCGTTGGAGGAGACGTTGGGGCGGTTGCGGGGGATGCTCAGTCCTGGTGGGTGTTTGGTCATCGTGGGCTGCTACCGAGAGGCCACGATCGTGGACCGAGTGTTCTCGCTTTTTGCTCTCGGCCTCAATCCGATTGTCGGCTTCGTCAAACACCGCAGGGTTGCCGATAAGCTCCCCATCGAGATGACAGCTCCCACGGCCGCACCGACCGAGACGTTGGAAGAGATCAAGCGTGCGGCGCAGGCGCAGCTTCCTGGTTGCCGTATCAGGCGTCGGCTGTTCTGGCGGTACTCCGTGGTTTTCACCGAATCCCGTCTAGCCTCACGCCTCAATAGTGAGAATGAAGTCGTTTCATCCTTTGACCTGTAGCGATGACACGTCCCCTGGTTTGGGTCGGAGCACTCAAGCCGCGACTGACTGCAAGGATGATGGCTATGAGTCGTCGAACCATCCTGAGTACCGACCGGTTGACGGTGACGCAGTGGCTGCCAGAGGATTTCGACGACCTGCTCGCTCTGCATTCGGACCCGCTCACGATGCGATTCATCGGTTACGGCCGCCCTGACACCCACGGGGAGGCGCGGTCACGACTGGACGGTTATCTCGATGAGCAGCAGATCCGGGGCTGGACGAAGTGGCGTGTGGAGAACCGCGACGGCGAGATGATCGGCCGCGCAGGATTCGGTGAGGTCGATGGCTGCCGTGAGTTGGCGTATGCCTTTCGCCGGGACCAGTGGGGCAGGGGTTTCGCGACGGAGATTGCCGGCGCGTTGGTGGACTGGCATCTCGAACATCCGGCACCAGAATTGTCGTCGTGCGGGTTGTGTGCGCATGTCGAGGTGGGCAATCACGCGAGCGTGCGTGTGCTGGAGAAGGTTCGCTTCGAGTATGTGGACACGCGGGTGTATGTGGGCGTCGACTGCGATCTCTTCCGCCTACCGGTTGAGGACATCGACTGTCCTTCTACGTGAGGACTGGTGGAAAAGGCAGAGTTCCCGCTGATCCTCCGACATTGAGCTTCGTGCACGCATAGAACTGCTCCCCGGACGTTGAAACTGAATTTCTCAGTCCAACTTTGCGGCGGTGCCCGCTACGTCCCGCAGCCGAAAGGCGAGAAATACCCTCGTGTCGCACGAACTCGTGTCGCACGAACCTGCGGCCGGCGAGCATCGCGTGCGCTGGCGGGGCGACCCCCTCTGTCCTGCCGAACTGAAATTGCCAAAAGAGACCATCCGGAACCTTTCTGCAGTCGGTTCGTCTAGCATCGAACGTCGTGACCGACAGCATCGTGGACGACCGAAAACAATCCGACCGACCGACCGTGACCCCGGTGTCCCGTCGGGACGTGACCAAGATCCGGGTTGTTGCCGTCGTCGCATCGGTGCTCGCGATCCTGGCGGCGGTGTCGATCCCGTTCATGCCTGTGCAGCAGGAGACTGCGAGTTTGTCCTGGCCGCAGTCGGATTCGCTCACCAGTGTCGATGCGCCACTCGTGTCGTACGCGCCGCTCGAACTCGACCTGACGATCCCCGCTTCCGCGGTGCAGCAACTGTCGTCAGTTGGCGGTGTCGTGGTCTCAACCGCACCGGTCGGCACGGCGGACGCGGCACGCTACGGCCTCGTCGCCCGGGTCAACCCCGGCTCCGACGGAGGGCCCGCGCAGTTCGAGATCGTTCAGCGCGACCAAGATCTCCTCTCGATCCAGGTCGGCGACCTCGCCGGGCGCTCGGTCACCGTGACGTCGACCGCAGAAGAAACCACCACGACAGTGGCCGGCGGCGACGGGTCCACTCTCGAAGGGGACTTCCGTCCGCAGATGGTGGGAGTCTTCACCGATCTCCGGGGCACTGTTCCAGCGGGCCTGTCAATGCACGCCGATCTCGACACCCGATTCTCCTCAACGCCCACGTTGCTGAAGACCGTCGCAATGATCATCGCCGTCCTGACGACCGCGATCGCACTCCTCGCATTGCACCGGATCGACGCGCTTGACGGCCGTCGGGCACGGCGGTTCCTGCCGGCACGCTGGTGGAAGTTCACGCCGATCGACGCGGTGGTGGTCGGAACGCTGGTGTTGTGGCACTTCATCGGCGCCACCACCTCCGACGACGGCTACCAATTCACGATGGCACGGTCATCGCTCGAGTCCGGCTACATGTCCAACTACTTCCGCTGGTTCGGCGTCCCGGAAGCGCCGTTCGGTACCCCGTACTACGACCTACTCGCACTGATGACGAAAATATCGACCGCCAGTCCGTGGATCCGGCTCCCCGCGCTGATCGCGGGCATCGTCTGCTGGCTGGTGATCAGCCGCGAGGTGGCCCCACGCCTCGGCGTCGCGGTCCGCAAGAACCGCATTGCCCTGTGGACCGGCGGGCTCGTGTTCCTCGCTTTCTGGCTCCCGTACAACAACGGTCTGCGTCCGGAGCCGATGGTCGCTGCCGGTGTGCTGCTCACGTGGTGCTCGGTCGAACGCGCGATCGCGACTCGGCGCTTGCTCCCTGCTGCCGTGGCGGTGCTGGTCGCCGCGCTCACGGTGACTGTCGGGCCGTCGGGGATCATCTGCTTCGGTGCGCTCATCGCGGGCGCCCGCCCGGTGCTGCAGATTGTTTCGGCGCGCGCCAAGACTGTCGGCTATCTCGCCGTTCTCGGCCCGATCGTCGCCGCGGGTCTGGTTGTCCTGGTTGCGGCGTTCGCGGACCAGACTCTCGCCGGGGTCTTCGAGATGCAACGCGTGCACGTGATCCCGCCGACGAATGCGTGGTTCGAGGAGTACAAGCGCTACGAGTGGCTGTTCGTCATCAACGCCGACGGATCCCTCGCCCGACGGTTCGGGGTGTTCGTGATAGTGCTCTCGATCGTCGTCAGCTTGCTGGTGATGCTGCGCCGCGGCGGGCGGATCCCCGGAACCGCGTCGGGCCCGTCCCGCCGGATCGTCGGTATCACCGTCGCCGCGATGGCGCTGATGATGTTCACGCCCACCAAGTGGACACACCACTTCGGCGTGTTCGCCGGCCTGGCCGGTTCGCTCGCCGTCCTGACCGCAGTCGCGGTGGGTCCACTGGTGTTGCGGTCGAGGCGCAACAGGGCATTCTTCGCCGCCGCCGTGCTTTTCGTCGTCGCTTTGGCGTTCACCAGCAGCAACAACTGGTGGTACGTGTCGAGCTGGGGTATTCCGTGGTGGGACAAGCCGGTGATGATCGCCGGGCACGGCGCCGGCACGTTCCTGCTCGGCCTGACAGTGGTGATGCTGCTCGTGGCCGCGTGGTGCTACTTCCGGGAACCGCACGAAGACAGATCCGCGTCCGCAGGCCGAGTGTGGTCGATTCCGCCGCTGACGGTCGCGGCCGCGCTCATGGTCCTATTTTTCGTGCTCTCGATGACCAAGGGCGCGATTGCGCAGTACCCGTCGTTCTCGCTCGCGAAATCCAACGTCGGCGCCCTCGCCGGGCACTCGTGCGGACTGGCTGAGGACGTACTGGTCGAGACCGACCCCAACGCCTCCATGCTGCAACCCCTGACCGCCGCATCGGCGGACGCGCTCGGCGCACGGAACGTCGGATTCACCCCGAACGGGGTGGCCGCCGACCTGACGTCCGACGAGGAGTCCGCGTCCGAGGGCATGGCGAACTCGATCGACAACGCGGACTCCAAGTCCAGCAACGCGGCCGGTACCGCCGGTGGGCAGGGCGCCTCCGGTGTCAACGGCAGTAGCGTTGCTCTGCCCTTCGGGCTCGACCCGGCAACGACGCCGGTCCTCGGCACCTACGGTGCGAGCGGGCCGGCGTCGCTGACCTCGGACTGGTACGCGCTGCCCACCAGTGGTGACCTTGTCGCGATGTCCGTCGCGGGTCAGGTGTATTCGGTCAATACCGACGGCATCGCTACCCCCGGTGCCCGCATCCAACTGGACTACGGTGTCCGTGGCAGTGATGGGACCGTTCACAACCTGGGCAGCGCCCTGCCCATCGACATCGGGCCCGCCACCTCCTGGCGAAACCTCCGGGTGCCGCTCGACCAGCTTCCGTTGGAGGCGAACGCCGTCCGGATTGTGGTCGATGACAGCGACACCCAGGCTGATCAGTGGGTCGCCGTGACGCCGCCGCGGGTTCCGCAGACCCGCACTCTCAACGATCTGCTCGGCTCGACCACACCCACCATGATCGACTGGGAAGTGGCACTGCAGTTCCCGTGCCAGCAGCCGTTCAACCATCGCCTCGGTGTGGCGCAGATCCCGGGGTACCGCATCCTCCCGGACCGTCCCGGTGCGGTGATGACGAGTCTGTGGCAGGACCACTTCGGGGGCGGCCCGCTCGGGTGGATCGATCTGACCGCCACCGGCCGCACCCTCCCGACCTACCTCGATGGCGACTGGGACCGCGACTGGGGCAGCCTCGAGAAGTACTCCCGAATCGACCCGAACACCGAGCCTGCACAGCTGGACACTACGACTGTGCGGCGCTCGGGCATGTGGAGTCCGGCACCGATCAACATAGCGTGGTGATCGGTCTTGTCAGATCACCGAACTCACTGCGGTACAAGCTGATACGCCACCAACTCGCGCTCGCGTCCGGACAACTCCGCAGCGAACACATCAGTCCGTCGCCGACACCGTTCACGACGCAAGGGCCCAGGTCAGAACGCGAAGACGCGCAGCAATCCTTAGAGAGCGCACGCGTCAAACTGCGACGCAGGCATCGGCAAGTTCTGATCTGTCGGCTTACCAGCATCCGGAGACTGGCAGGGGCAGATAACCAAGCCCCCCACACCCAGGGGCAGCGGGAGATGCCCGACGAGGTCCCAGATCACCAGGACAGTAATGAAGGACGCGGCGATGACTAGGTTGGCGACTACGACCCGGCCAGCGCGGGCGCGTCGTTGATGCCGTCTCCGACCATGGTTACCCGCACCCCGTCTGCTTCGAGATCACGCACCGCCGAAACCTTGTCGTCGGGCAGCAGACTCGCACGCACATACCGCGGGCTGACTTCGCCCGCGCGGCGGGTCGCACCGTTAATCGCTGTCGCGGGCATCGGGATCGGGCAGCGGCCGGTGTGTTCCGCCGAGGTCGGGCACGTGGAAGGCGTAGTGGCCGTCGATTCCGATGTGGGTGCGGATGAACGCAGACAGCCGGTGCGCGTCGGCGTCGAGCACCGGATAGCCTTGGGCGCGTAGCTGTTCCAGGGCGCAGTTGGTGTAGAACGTATTCCACAGAACTGTGCAGTTGAGCACCAACCCCAGTGCGGAGAGCTGATCTTCCATGCCTTCGTAGTAGGTGCGGGTCATCTCCCCCTTCTTTCCGTGGTAGATCTCCCGCGCCAGGTCGTGACGGCCTTCTCCGAGATTGGCCTGGATTTTGCCTTCCCGGCGATAGGGTTCGTCGTCGGCCAGGCGCAGGATGTGCAGGGTTTGAAGATCCGCCCATAGTGCGCGATGGCTTGACCCAAGGGGCGGGGTTCCCGTCTCGAGAGATCATCCGGGTGACGTCGTGAGCGGAGACCTCACACTCATTGATCCCGCTACATTAGCGACTGCGCACGACACACCCGGAATCCGTCAATGGTGCGCGGTATGTGCCGCTAATCCTCGCTGCGTCTCGACACTTCAGGACCTGAATTTGCAGAGGATTTGTGCGCGCCGCTGACATGGCTCGGCGGGCCGCGACGTTCATGTGGCGTGCGTTCACATCCGCTCCGGGGCGGAGACGCCGAGCATCTCGAGGCCGTTCGCGAGGACCTGGCGGGACGCAACACACAGTGCCAGTCGCGCGGTGTGGATCGGCGCCGGCTCCTCGTCACCCTGCGGCAGAATTCGGCGGCCCGCACCGTAGAAGCGGTGGTACGCGCCGGCCAACTCCTCGAGGTAGCGCGCAATCCGATGTGGCTCACGAAGATTCGCGGCGCTGGCCACGACGCCGGGGTACCCGCCGAGAGTGCGGATGAGATCACCCTCCTGTTCCGCCGACAGGAGCGACAGATCGGGGTTCTCCGCGGAGACACCGAGGTCGACGGCACTGCGGGCGACCGACGCGAGCCGGGCGTGCGCGTACTGCACGTAGTAGACCGGATTCTCGTTCTTCTCACTGGTCCACAGGTCAAGATCGATGTCCAGGCTCGAATCCACGGAGGACCGGATCATCGCGTACCGGGCCGCGTCGACGCCGATCGCCTCGACCAGGTCGTCGAGGGTGATCACGGTGCCGGCCCGCTTGCTCATCTTCACCGCGACACCGCCGCGGACGAGGTTGACCATCTGCCCGATCATGACCTCGACAGTGTCGGGGTCCTCGCCGAACGCGGCCGCGGCGGCCTTGAGGCGGCCGATGTAGCCGTGGTGGTCGGCGCCGAACATGTAGATGCACAGGTCGAAGCCGCGGGCCCGTTTGTGCTGGAAGTACGCGATGTCACCGGCGATGTAGGCGGCGTTGCCGTCGGACTTGATGACGACGCGGTCCTTGTCGTCGCCGAAGTCGGTGCTCTTGAGCCACCACGCGCCGTCCTCGTGGTAGAGGTTGCCCGAACCCTTGAGGGTCTCGACGGCGGTCTCCACGGCACCCGACTCGAACAGCGAGTTCTCGTGGAAGTAGACGTCGAAGTCGACGCCGAACTCGTGCAGCGTGTCCTTGATGTGGGTGAACATCAGCTCGACGCCGATGGACCGGAAGGTCTCGTGACGCTCGGCCTCGGGCAGCTCGAGGACGCCCGGGGCCTGCTTCTGCACGTCGGCGGCGATGTCGACGATGTAGTCGCCGGCGTAGCCGTCCTCGGGGGCGGGCTCACCCTTGGCCGCGGCGATGAGCGAGCGCGTGAAGCGATCGATCTGGCCGCCGTGGTCATTGAAGTAGTACTCGCGCGTCACGTCCGCACCCTGGATGGACAGGATTCGACCGAGCGCGTCGCCGACCGCGGCCCAGCGGGTTCCGCCGAGGTGGATGGGACCGGTGGGGTTCGCAGAGACGAACTCGAGATTGATGCGCTTACCTGCGAGCGAGTCGCCCGCACCGTAGGCCGCACCCTCGGCGAGTGCCTTCGCGACGATCGCACCCTGAGCATCCGCGGCGAGGCGGATGTTGAGAAGCCTGGGCCCGCGACCTCGACCGAACCGATTCCGTCGGCCGCCGTCAGGGCGGCGGCCAGCCACGTGGCCAGATCGCGTGGGTTGGTACCGGCCTTCTTGGCGACCTGCATCGCCACATTGGTGGAGTAGTCACCATGCTCGGGGTTGCGGGGACGCTCGACCGTTACGACTGCCGGAAGTGCAGAAGCATCCAATCGTCGCTCAGTGAGAACCTTCGCGGCAGAGTCGCGGAGCAGTTCACTGAGCATGGTCGGATTCATGGAAACGCACTATACGGATAGCTGTGCTGCGATTACCCGTCGAATCCGCTACATCACCCCCGTAGCGGTCACCGAACTCCTGAATCCGACGTTCCGTCTTCGAGTTGCAGGCCACGGAGGCAGACTGACCCTGGGTTGGAGCTTTGGTTTGGCGGGCTTGACTGTTCCGCGCGGGCTCCCCAATCATTCTTCAATGGCAACCACCGATATGGTGCTCGAAGCCGCGCCTCCGGAAAACTATCTGGCTGGCAACGAGTTCATTGATGTCGACGACCAATCCATCCGAACACTTGCTCTGACGCTGCGACAGAGGGCAGGCAGCGACGTGCCCTTTGCCAAGGCCGCCTTCGAGTGGGTGCGAGACGAGGTAGGCCACTCGTACGATGTCCAGGATCCACGGGTCACCTTGGCAGCGAGCGAGGTTCTCGCGCAGCGCGTCGGACTCTGTTATGCCAAGTCGCACCTGCTGGCGGCGGTGTTGCGATCCGAAGGCGTTCCGACTGGCTTGTGTTACCAGCGTCTCGTGCATGGAGATGGACATGTTCTGCACGGGTTGGTCGCGATCTACCTCAACGGCGCCTGGCGCCGGCAAGATCCCCGCGGAAACAAGGACGGTGTTGACGCACAGTTCTCCCTCGATTCGGAACAACTTGCTTGGCACGTTGTCCCCTCTCTCGGGGAGATCGACTATCCGAAGATCTTCGCCTCGCCGGCACAGTGCGTCGTCGAAACGCTCCGCGGCGCGGCAGACGTGCTGTCGCTCTATGACGCCGGTTTGCCAACGAGTCTCTAACGCACACCGGTTCTACGACGGTTGATGATTTGCTCGGGATCCCGAATCGGCGTCCACCGACTTGCCGGTCAACAGTTCGAAGCACTGATGTCACACTGGCGGTCGATTGTCTGGATCGCGAACGTCCGCGGAGTGAGAATCGTGAGCGAGAGTCAGTCGGCGCAGAGTTGGTCCGGATAAGATCTAAGGGATCCGTCCTGGTCGTGACAGATGGCCACTGGGACGGCGCCGACGTGCGCATCGACTCGCGTGTGCTCGGTTATGGCGGGTTGGGGGCAGGGCGTGGCCGTGTCACAACCCTTGAAGTTGAGGTCGAAGTCAGGGGTAGGGGATTCCGTCCACGCGTCGGCAGGATGGAACTGGGCGCCCAATCCGGATCCACTGCGCACACGCAGTGGCGCATGCTGCCGACCGCACGGCAACTGCTTTCCGAAGCGTTGTGACATGACTGCTCCGGACTTCGACTCGTGGCGAGAGCAATGGCCACTGACACCCACCCTGCGGCGGCGCGCTGTCGCCCGTCCGGTCAAGATCGAGATGAACCGGGCCTTGCCGTTGGCCAGGAACGCGCAACGTCCCGATCGTCTTCCGCTTCGAGTTCTTGCGGGAGGGGTGCGGTTGGAAGGCGTCATGAGCGGAGATCTCTATGCGTGGCTGAAATTGTCTTCTCTGCACCAGTCAACTTGATCGCGCGAAAACCCCTGTGCACAAGGCTTTTCGCCGGTGCGCAGGGGTTTTGCGCGTGTAGTACGGGTGTGTGTGGCCGAAGACGGGTGTGAACGACCCGCGTCCGTCAGCGACTGTCAGGCGCCCGGAAGGACCTCGACCGCGGCCTCGTCGAACTCCGGCAGGTCGAGCGGCTCACCGAACGAGTGGTACATCTTCACCTGGAAGCCGTCGTACTCCTGCACCAGATAGCCGGAGTCGTCGACCCAGTAGTGCATCCTCGACGGGAGCTCCGACCTGATCGCCTCGCGAACATCTGTACCCGACGACTTCATGGCTTCGGGCAGCGACTCCATGGCCACGTCGACCATCGCCTCGGGGTCGGGAGTTACAAAGAAGTGAGTCGCGAAGACACCGCCTCCGATGTCCTTGCGGCCGTTGTGGACGATCGCCCGGGAGCTCAGGATCAGCTTCGTCACCCGGTCGGGGTCGAAAGACTTCGCCAGCATCTGCGTCGCACCTTCTTCGTTCGGGAGTCGGTACCAGGTGCCGGGCTCCAAGTCGTCGTGGGCGCCTTCCCCGGGCAGCATGTAGAGGACGTCGCCCCGCGAGAGGAGCTTCTGAACGGAGGAGGACGGGTCGCCGATCGAGATGTATACGACCCGCTGCGAGTAGTCGACCTGAGCCTCCGTGACGATGCCGTTGACGTCGGACGTGACCCGGGTCGGTCCCGCGTTCAGAGTCTGCGCGACCGCCGCCTTGAGCCTCTCGGCAGGCGACGCGGGGGCCCACGGTTCAGCGACAGGGGCCGGTTCCGCGGACTGCGCGGTACCGGAGGCGTCGTCACCGCAGCCCGTTGCCGCCACGGCGACCGCGCCGGTGAGCAGGGCCGTGGCAAACAGGCGTCGAAGCGGAAAGTGCGTGCTCATTCGTTCTCTTTCGGTGGGTGGGTTTGTCGAGTGTGCACATATCCGTCGTCAGCACGAGATGTCGCGACGGAAAGTGCACTCTCGCACAGGCTTGCGGGGTGCGCTCATCCGCCCGTGGCGTTGAGCGCGGCGGTGTTGTCGTCCTCGGTGGTCGTGTACATCGAGTGGATGCGGGTGAACACGTCGCACGTGTCGGTAACCACGGCGTTCACTCCGCGGACTGCAACGAAGTGTCGCCTCGGGAGGGATCCCCTCACGGCGTCCGTCGGTATTTCAGCGTTCGCCTATCTACTGGGCAGGCCGGGTGTGCCGAGGGCCGTGTTCCGGATCGACAGGCGGCTCGCCTCGTCACGTTTGCTGCGCAGGAAGGTCAGGGTGAGGTCGATGCCTTCGATTTCACCGAGCCAGCCTTCTTCGTGCGCGCGTTGACGGCGTTGCTCAAGATCGGTTTCGATGTCGGTGAGGCGGCTGATCATTTTCGGGTCGATCCGGAGCATCGAGCAGCGGATGCAGGCGTGTTCGTGGCTGCAGGGTGTGGCGTACGGTCGGCCGCACGATCCGAGCTCGACCTTACGTTTGTCGAAGTGCTCTTCGAAGTCGGCCCATTCCTGATCAGTGACCGGCCGATACTCCTCAGGGGGACGTAGTTCCCGCCTGCGCTGGAGGTGGGCCTGGTAATGCCGGGTGACGTCCTATTCGAAGACGGCAACGTAGCCGCGGGTGGTCTCGAGGTCGAGGTGACCGAGCAGGGCAGCTCCGATGTGGATGGGCAGTCCGCTGTTGACCAGGTCGGTGGCGAATAGTCGCCGGAAATCGTGTGGGCGGAAGTGGATCCCGGCGAACTGAGGATCGGTGTCGGCGAGTTCCCTGCAGTACCGTTGGCGAGCGCGACGATGCCGTCGTCGCTGAGCGCGTAATACTTTCGTGGCGGTCCCGACGACGAGGGGAGCATCTCCGAGACCACGAGGCCGACGGACCCCCGACGACGCCAGGGGTCTGTTGCTAGGGTTCCGGCTCATGCAGAGATTGTTTCGTTTCTCCTTCGAACTTCGGGCTCCTCTCACTATGCAGCAGGCCAATTTGGTACTGCCCGCAGTCTGGGCGCTGATGGAGCGAGAGGGGCTGGAGCCGAATTACGGACAGCTCGAACCCGAGGGCGAGGATCAGTGGATGATGTCCGGCTGGACTGCCGATCTCGACTACGACGTATTCCTGGATCGCTATCCGGGGGGGTCGTTCCCTTGGCATGCCGGTCTTGACTACGAGGTATACCTGGAGCGCAATAAGGGAATGTCGTTCACGGATTGGGCAGAGTCGGTGGAGCGAGCCATAAAGCAGATAGTGGCGGAAGCGAATCCGGCGGCGTGGGCGTCCTGTGAGTGGCGCTACTCGGATGACGAGGACTTTGAAGTCCTCGTCTATGAGGACGCTGACGACGAGTGATGCGCTCGGTCTTTGGGCACCGGATTGACCAGCGGGCCGCGGCCGTACAAGAGGTGGTGCTCGTAGAACCCATACACCACGGTCAACGCGTGGTTGATCGTTGTCGGTGCGTATCCCGCAGGCAGGACCGGTTTCCCGGTCTTGAGGTTCACCAATCCCGGCTGCGACACAGACAACGCTGAGCGTCGTCGCTGCGGGTTGACCGCTGACCCGATCCATCCCACCATCGCCTCGATGTCCTCCCTGGTGGCGCGATCCCATCGCACGCCCAGCGCCGCCAGGACTTTCCACCACCTCAGCAGATCGTGCGCATAGGACCGCACGGTCAACGGGCTGACGTCGCACAGCACAAGACTCGCCAGGTATGACGAGATCGGTTCGACTTCGACCCCGTCGACAACAACCCCGTACGGCACCACACCCGGCGGCTCGACACACTGCACGTTCCCCACCGCTGGTAGCTCGACGCGCCCCTCGCGAAGCGCTCGCCGTATCTCGTCCATCCCGCCCACCCCCGTAGTCAGATTCGCGGACTATGTCCAGAAGGTGCAGTTAACAGGACCGACGGGCAGTGGCTTGGCTGCGTTCAGGTGTACGCCGAAACAGGTGATGGCAGAACAGGTCTCGGACTGTGGCTCTGGGTAACTGCTGATGCAATCTCCGTCGACACTGCCTGATTGACTTGCGTCAGTCACCTTGACGTAACGGGCGGCATCCAAACGGCGCGCAATCCTGCCGGCCGACGGCTACTTCGAGTGGCAGAAGAACGAGCACGGCAAAACTCCCTACTTCCTGCACGGGAACGGGGTCCTCGCGATGGCCGGCCTCTACGAACTGTGGCCCAATCCCGACCTCCCGGAGGACGATCCGAACAAATGGCTTTGGACGACAACAGTTTTGACGAGACCAGCGCAGGATGCTCTCGGGCGCATACATGACCGATCGCCGGTCATACTCCCGGAAACATTCTGGGAACACTGGCTCGACCCCGACCTGACCAGCCTCGAAGACGTTGACGCGCTGCTGAATTCGGTTCCCGAACCGCACCTCGAACCCTACGAAGTCGGAACCGCGGTCAACTCGCCCCGCAACAACACCCCGGAGCTCCTCAAACCAGTCTGACCGCAGCTTCTCGCTCGGCGCCGGAAATCCGGCACGTGATCGGGGGAGGGGACGTGTCGTTTCCTATGGTCAATGCCTATTTTTTGGTGATATTGGGCGGTAGCCGGGCTACCGTCATAGGTGACGGCACGGTGCCCTTCGCTTTCTGAGCTGGGTGATGGCGTGTGCCGCCGGCGCGGTTTGTGCGATCGGCTTGCTGCATACTCCGCATATGAGTGGTCGCTTTGATGAAGAACTTGCGATGCTGTCCGATGTACGCCGATACCTACGCTCGATTCAAGGGCCGGCCTTTCCGATCTCGACGACTGTTGTCGATCGAGTTCTCGACGAACGTAACGGAACCCGGATCCGATAGGCCGGAATGAGTCCCGGCGGTGGTGTCCGATGCCGTGCACTACCCGCGGCGCCGGCGACCTGCACCGCGGGTAGGGGACGTGTCATTTGCCCTGCTCAGATCCATTTTTGGAACGTGAGTACCGACGCCGGTACGGCGGTTCGGTGTTCACGTCGAACTCATTCCTCATCCGGTTCTGTGTTGCTCACGCGCGCCGGCGCGGCGTTTGTCGATGTGTGAGCGCTATAGCGAGTAGGCAACGACGGGCTACGCGTGATGTCTGCTCCGGTAGCGCTAGAACAGGAAATTTACCGGGCGGGTTCCGCGGCACGGATGGCACGCAGTCTGGTGATGCCGCCTTGGTTGATGCAGTCTTCGGCGAGTTCTCGGATTTGCCGCAGGTAGTCGGCGTCGTCGGCGAAGGCGAGGACGGTGGTGGTGACGGGGCTGTACCGGGCCAGGGGGAGAGAACCGCGGGTATCAGACTCGTTGTCTTCATCAGCGGTTTGGATGATCAGGGGTGTGCCGCCGGTCCATTCGATGCCGACACGCGTTTCGTATTCGTTCGTTCCGAATCGTTTGCCGGCGACGCGGACCAGGGCCATGAGGTCGGCGACCGCGTGCTCGACGGCTGCGGAATCGACGTGATCGGCTGCAAGGACTATGCCGGTTGCGCGTTGTCCGCCGATCGCCCGCTGCCAGGGTGACGGAACCGTTGTGGTGGATGCTCGCCCACGCCTCCCTCCATCTGGTGGGATCGTTGTCCGCCCCGTTAGGAGCGATCCATCGGCGCAGTCCTGGGCGGAGGTTCTGGCAGTAGACCGATCCCAGGGGCGATCTCCCTGTGGTGGTGTAGGTGTGGCTGTTGGCAGCGTCGAACATTCCCTGCGCGTCCGCGAGTGTCGGCCGAGTCTGGGTCAATGCAGGCACTCGCGGGTGTGCAACAGCGATGATCCAGGCACGGTTGCCGGTGTCCCTGCCGGAGACTTGCTCCTCGTAGAGATGGTCGAGTGCGTCGTGGGCGTGGCGGCGTTCGTCGAAGCGGGCGCGGTACATGAGTTCGAGTTGGCGTTCGTTCATCCAGACGGTGTCTGCGTCGTTGCGGATCGGAGCGCCGAAGTACTCGTCCCGGTAGATCAGGTGAGGGCTGTCGACGGAGGGACCGACGATGATCGCCACGACCTGGTTGCTCGCTTCTCCGATCGGGACGATGTCGAGCCCGAAGACCGACGGGGTGATCGCGGTGACCGCGGCGCTCCGGATTGTGCGTTCGTGATTTTCGGTCAGCTCGCCGACGTCGCACCGGCCGGTGGCCCTGCTTTGGTCTTCTTTTATTCCGTAGACGATGATGCCGCCGCCGTTGTTGGCCATCGCGGCGATGTCCTTCGGGAAATCGGATTTGGTTAGCCCGCTGGTCGGTGGCAATTCCGATTTCCAGTCGAGGTCGGCGGTTTCACTGAGTCCGGCGGTGACGGCGTCGTCGATCATCTCGTCGGTGATCGGACCGGGCTGGTATCCGAGTAGGCGGTGCAGGGCGGTGAAGTGCATGCCCGGATATGTATCACGGGGCGGCGGTTTTACAGCGTCAGACGGCCTTGTTGGGCCGCGAGCTGGGGTGATGTGCCGAAGGGCTGGATGCTCGACATGCCCGTTCAGAACCGAACTCCGCAGCGTCAGTGCCGTCATCAGAACCCGATGTCCCAAGTTGACAGAGAATGTGTCCCAATCAGAAAGGGTTTGTCGACTCAACCCATATAACGTGACTGGTGTCACCGCACTTGTTGCATCCGTCCGCGCGGTCGCTTTCGCTGGGCATCCCTGTCGGTCAGATGATCACCCGCCGGCGGCGCTCTCATTCGACCATCGCGGACTTGCGGTTCCGTCGAACAACCCTCCTAAGCAACACTTTCCAACATTCCCGACAGGAGCTACACCATGCACTTCCACGACGATGCACTCTTCCCGGAAAACCAGGAGAAACTGGTCATCACGGCCGCCCCGTACGGCCCCGAATGGGAACCGAACGATTTCCGCGAGGATCTCCCCGTCACGATGGATGAGCACGTCCAGCAGGCAGTGGACTGCTACGAAGCCGGCGCATCGGTGCTGCACGTCCACGTTCGCGAACTCGACGGCAAAGGCTCAAAGCGGCTCTCGAAGTTCAACGAACTCCTCGGACGGCTCCGTGAAGCGGTTCCCGAGATGGTTCTGCAGGTCGGCGGGTCGATCTCGTTCGCACCGGAAGGTGAAGGCGCCGACGCGAAGTGGCTCTCCGACGACACCCGGCACATGCTCGCCGAGCTGGACCCCAAGCCCGACCAGGTCACGATCGCGATCAACACCAACCAGATGAACATCGGGGAGTTGATGACCGCGGACGACATTGCGGGCACGTCCCTGGCGCGTCCGGAACTGCAGGAGACGTACCGGGAAATGATAATCCCCGCCGGTCCGGCCTGGGTCGAGGAGCACCTGCGACGGTTGCAGGCCGCCGGCATCCAGCCGCTGTTCGCGCTCACCGGTATCCCGGGGCTTGAGACCGTCGAGCGGCTCATCCGCCGCGGCGTCTACACCGGACCGCTGAATGTGACGTGGACCGGCATCGGCGGGGGTTTCGACGGACCCAATCCGTACAACATCATGAACTTCATCCAGCGTGTCCCCGACGGCGCGGCACTGACTCTCGAGTCCCTCATGCGCAGCGTGTTGCCGGTCAACACGATGGCGATCGCGATGGGCCTGCACACCCGATGCGGCAACGAGGACACCCTCTGGGGCCGTAAGGGCGAGAAGATGACCTCGGTTCAGCAGATTCAGCAGCTCGTGCGCATCGCCGGTGAACTCGGCCGCGAGGTCGCCACCGGCAAGGATGCCCGCGATATCTACAAGATCGGCACCACTTACGCCGACGTGGATGAGACCCTCGCCAAGGTCGGCTACGCGCCGAACCGCCGCCCGGGCCAGGTCGGTTTCACCCACCACGCCTAGCAGTCCGGCTCGTGTACACGGTGGGGCACGAATCTAGGTTTCGTGCCCCACCTTCCGGGCGGTTCGTACCGCCCCCAGCCATATCCCGAGATCAGCGACAGATCCGCTGCCGCAGAATTTTTCTCCACCCCACCCAGGAGTTCCACGTGACCAATGGCTTGACCATGGACAACTACCCCCTATCACTGACCGCTGTGGTCGAGCGCGCCGAACAATTCCACAGCACCAAAGACGTCGTAACACGCCGACCCGACGGCAGCATCGCCCGCACCACCCTCGGAGCATGCGCACGCCGAGCACGAAGGCTGGCGACCGCCCTGGCCGACCTCGGCATCGGGGACGGCGACAAAGTCGCAACCCTGCTGTGGAACCAAGCCGAGCACCTCGAAATGTACTTCGCCGTCCCCGCAATGGGAGCGATCGTGCACACCCTCAACCCACGACTGCACGCCGACGAACTGACCTTCATCGTCGGCGACGCCCAGGACCGGGTGATCGTCGTCGACGAATCCCTACTCGAGGTATTCGACAGCTTCCGACTCACACACCACTTCGACCATGTCATCGTCGTTGCCCACGATCGACCGGCGCCGGCGGGAATGCTCGACTACGAAACCCTCATCGCTTCCGCCGAACCAATGATTTGGCCTCTCATCGACGAACGGCAAGCCGGCGCAATGTGTTACACGTCCGGCACCACCGGCCGACCCAAGGGCGTCGTGTACTCCCACCGTGCGATCGTGCTCCATTCGATGGCCGTCGCACTACCCGACGCGTTGGGCGTCTCGACGCAGGACACCCTGCTGCCAGTAGTACCGATGTTCCACGTCAACGCCTGGGGACTTCCCTACGCCGCCGCACTCCTCGGTGCCCGGCTGGTGCTACCCGGACCGAAACTGGACGCCGTCAGCGTCCTCGACCTGATCGAAACCGAGAAGGTCACCATGACCGCGGGAGTCCCGACCGTGTGGATGGCGATGCTCGACGCCCTCGACGCGCAACCGCAGCGTTGGGATTTGCGCCACCTCGACCGGTTGATCGTCGGCGGAGCAGCGGCTCCACGCAGCTTGCTCGAGGGATTCGACCGCCACGGCCTGAGGGTCGTGCAGGCCTGGGGCATGACCGAGACCTCTCCGATGGGCACCGTCAGCCGCCTCCCGGCAGACCTCGAAAATTGCGACGACAACACAAAATATGACTTCCGGGCCCGACAGGGTGTCGCGATGCCGTTCTTCGACATCCGAGCCCGGAACGAGGACGACGGGTTCATCGAATGGGACGACGTCGCCATGGGTGAGCTCGAAGTGCGTGGCCCGTGGGTGGCGTCCGGCTACCACAACGGCACTGGCGCAGACAGTTTCACCGATGACGGCTGGTTCCGCACCGGGGACATCGTCCGCATCGACCACCGCGGCTGCATCCGGATCTGCGACCGCTCCAAGGACCTCGTCAAGTCGGGTGGCGAGTGGATCTCCTCGGTCGATCTCGAAAATCACCTGATGGCGCATCCGTCGGTGGCGGAGGCCGCGGTGATCGCCGTGCCCGATACGAAGTGGGGTGAACGGCCGTTGGCGGTGCTCGTCCTGCGATCCGGTATGACCGCCGATCCGGAACAGCTTCGTGAGCACCTCTCGAGCGAGTTCGCCCGGTGGCAACTGCCCGAGCGTTTCGAGTTCGTCTCCACCATTCCGCGAACCGCGACCGGCAAGTTCAAGAAGCGGGATCTACGCGACCATTTCACCGCATGACCCGGCAGTCGTGAACATCTGGAGCATGTGCGGAGCCGCAACTGAACCGCCTGTAAGTGTTTGTGATGGCCGGCCCGGGCTGGCTGACAGGATGGGTGTCGCCGCTACAACGGCGTATGACCCATGAATCGCTTTGCTCCCTATCGGATGCACTTGCCGGGATCTGTCCACTTGTTGTGGCGACGCCGGTCCGGTCTTGCTTCGGTGGCTTGATTTTCAAGCCTGCCCGACCCCGTTGCCGCGAGGTCGTGGCCCACTACAAGCCTGCCTCGAAGTGCTCTTTCCGGGCCGACGCCGACAACGACGTCGCCCATCCGAAGCGACATCCGCCGGAAATGCCTGTCGCCCTAAGATCACTACGAGATCGTCATCGGAGTCGATACCCCACGCCGCAACCCACGCGCTGTGCGTCGTGACCGCCACAACCGTTGCCGCGGAAGGACAAAGCAAGTTTTCCAGCAAGCCCGGCGGGACTCGGGCGAGCCCGCACGTGGATTGCACACCGAGCAGGACAACAAACCGCTCTCGTGGTCATCGAAGGTATCGGCTCCTACGGAGCCGGGCTCTCCGACCGCGTTCTTGTGGCAGGATTTTCGGTTGTCGAACCTTCCGCAATGGCATCAGGAGATCGGCGAGGAGTCGGTAAGACCGACGATCTCGATGCCGTCCGCATCGCCAGCTCAGTCCTACCCTTCGATGTCGATCGACTGCGTCAACCACGAGCGGCCGGATCACGAGTGGCGATGCGCATCTCTCGTGGTCGCTCGCGAACAGATAACGTGTGAACGACCCGCGCGCAATCAATGCGTTGACCGCTTTGATTCGCACCGTCGAGCTCGGCGTGGATGCACGAAAATCATTGACGTGCAGTCAGATCACGGCGATTGCGACCTGGCGCACTCGGTCCGAGGGCGCCACAGCTGCGACGTGCCGAGCGGAAGCTGCTGTCGCAGTGGAGTTGGAGTCCGGATGAGACAAGCCTGGAATCAGGGAACCGAGCAGGTCGTCACACCGTCGCCGGGAAACGGTCGGAGCCTTTACTTTTGGCTGCGAGATTCCGCCGGCCGATTGTCCGCTACGTGGAGCCATCCGGTCGGACTGAGCCCGTGTTTGGTGTGAAACCAGCGGGTCAAGCTTGTCGGTGTGGCGAATCCGACCATCGTTGCAATGTCTGTCACCGAGTAGCGTCGGCTGAGTAGGGCTCTCTCTACAAGTACCAGTCTGGTGCGGTCCAGCAGTGCCGAGAATGTGGTTCCTTCCACGGCCAAATGTCGATGCAGTGTCCGCCTGTCGATGCCCAGGTGGTGGGCTACTTGCGTGGTCGAGCAACGCCCGGCTGGGAGAAGACTCTCGATCAACCGAGTGACACGGTTTACGACAACATCGGATCTGGGCTCGGCGACCGCAGACAGCATCTGTTGCGCGTAGGCCAGAATCGCTGGGTCGGACTCGCGGATCGCGATGTCCACTTCGGCGGCGTAGAGCGAGATTCCAGCGACTGGTTCGTCAAACTTGAGGTGTGGTCCGAATAGGGCGAGGTGTGTGGTGAGGTCGGCAGGAGCCGGATGCGGGAAAGAGCACACCACCGGTATCCAGTCATGACCGAGGAAGAGACGGAAGACGTCGCACAAGCCAGCTAGTACCAGTTCTGTGGACTGCGGCGACGCTTCGTAATCTGTGCCGAAATCGAAGCCGAAGTAGAACTGGGCAAGCCCCCCTTCGTATTTCACACCGAAGCGGAGTGACTCGTTGTAGGTGTGGCTGTATCTGATCAGTAGGTTCGTGGCGCTGCGGATGTCGGTTTCTTCGCGCAGCACCACGATCAGGGGGCCGAGGTTCGACAGTGTTCGGCGTTGCGCAAGTTGCAGGCCAATGTCAGTGCGTCCGCTTGCGAGGGCAGAGGCCTCTAGCAGGCGATCCACACTGATGGCTGGCACCCAGTTGTCCTGATTCAGCAAACCTGCCGGGTCGAGGCCGACCTCACGCATTAGGCCTGCCGGGTCGAGACCGATAGCAAGGCAAAGATTGAGATAACCAGTAGATGCATAGCGGCAGTGGGGCTGATGGGTCCGTTCCGATGACCGTTCGGAGCTCAATTTTGTGCGTTCCATGTCTCAATTTGATAGCAAATGTGTCTGGAAATGAAAGGCACAACCCAAATTATCAAGCTAACGTTACCCAGATCACATTCTGTTCCGAGGTGCGCACTGCCCTCACGGAGTGGGTGGCCGATGAATGAGCCGATCAAAAAGAAAGCAGTCGGATGAACTTCAACACCGCGGATATCCGCATGAGTACGAACCCCTTCGTGGCCGCATTCTTGCTGACCGGATTGCTGCTGTTGACAGGATGTGGATCTGAGTCCAATGCACTGGAGAAAGATGCGGACGGTATCGCCACGATCTCGGTTGGGCATACACCCGACAGCACAGTCACCTTGCCATTCGAGGTTGCACGGAGAGAGGGCTTCTTCGAGAGTGCGAAGCTCCGCGTGAATACGGTTGAGGCCGCTGGAGGTCCCGCGCATACAGCTGCGCTGATCGGTGGAAGCACCCAAATTTCGATCGGAGTTCCCGCGAATGTCCTCACCGCGATGGGGGAGGGCTCACCGATCGTTGTCCTCCCGCCGTACGGAAAGCTAGACCTCTACATAGCTGTCCCAGAGGACAGCCCGATCAGCACTGTCGAACAGTTGTCTGGCAAGAAGATTGGTGTATCTCAACGGGGAGCCGGTGGCGAGAAGGTAGCCACGACCATTCTGCAAGCGGATGGCATTGAGGCGACCTTCATCGGCGTCGGTGACTACGCGGCACATCTCGCAGCTTTGCGTGCGGGCGCGATCGACGCTGCGGTGGTGACCTCCGATGCAAGCGGGCTGTTCGAGGTCGAAGGCATGAAGACACGCAGGGTGGCCGGACCCGCCGGCGAGCTGAAGGAGTTGGGTCTGCACACGATGTATACGACGACCAGAACGTTCCAGCAGGACGAACCTGACATCGTGAACGCATTCTGTCAGAGCATGAAGGCCGCTGTGGAATGGATCGCCGACCCGCAGAACAAAGACTCCGCTGTCGCGATCATCGCGGAGATCATCAATGTCCCAGAGCCGGTCGCCGGTCCGATCTGGGAGCAGGAACACAACTACTGGCGAATGCAGCTCGATGCAGCCGCGTGGGACTACAACGTTGACTGGGTGCTCGATGGCGGCGGGGACCTCCCGTTCGACTCGAGTGTGATCCAGAACTGCGGCTGAGGGGTGACGACTATGAACGTAACGGACGAAGAAAGAGAGAATCGAATGAGGCTTCGAGACAAGGTGGCTGTGGTCACCGGTGCTGGCAACGGGTTGGGGCGAGCTATTGCGATCGCGATGGCTCGCGAGGGCGCACACGTAGCGGCACTGGACATCAGCGAAACGGGCCTGAAGCAGCTAAAAGAGGATCTGGCCGGCGAGGGCCTGGCGGTCATGACACTCGACTGCGATGTGTCGGACGTCGATCAGGTCAACGAGTCGTTTGACGCCGTCACTCGAGAGTTCGGGACCGTGCATGTCCTGGTGAACAATGCAGCCTTGGTCCCGTCCGCGCCCAAGGAAGCCGAGCGCCGGGCACGCGTGTATGAGTACTTCACGCAACCGGTTCCTCGGCGTTCGCTGGGTGTGACTCGTGAACTCACTGACGACGACTGGCTCAAGTGGTGGGGCGTCAACGTTCACAGCGTCTTCTACTGCACCCGCGCCGCCTTGCAGCACATGGAACCGCAGGGCTGGGGGAGGATCGTGAACATCGCCTCGATCGCTGCGCTGGGTGCCGCCAGCGCCCACAGCCCCGGCTATTCGGCGAGCAAGGCAGCGGTGGCAAGTTTCACCAAGACCGTGGCTCTGGATGTGGCGGGAGCAAACGTACTGGTCAACTGTATCGCGCCCGGTGCCGTCGTGACCCCGCCGTTCAAGGAATACCTCGAGTCCGCGACCGACGAGGAGCAGGCTTCGTTGGCTCAGTTGTTCCCCATCGGTCGTTTTGGCGATCCGGAGGAGTACGCCAATGTGGCGGTCTTCCTGGCTTCCGAAGATCACTACATCACCGGTCAGGTAATAAGCCCCAACGGTGGGATGGTCATCTGACGTGAACGGCTGGAGGTCGAGCCTTGCATGGTCGTTGTTCGGATGTGAACGAGAAGGTGATGGTCGTGTCGACTAGTGAAGTAATGGAATCGGCGGCGGACACCCGGGCAGATCCTGACGTAAAGGGGATCACCGAGGGACTTCGAGGCCCGACCGATGCCTCTGCGCGAGGGCCATCGAGCGGGAAATCCCGGGTGCGTCGCTGGGACGTCAAGATCCGGATCATCCAGCTCCTGATCGGTGTGGGTCTGCTCGGTCTATGGCAACTGTGCGCCGAACTCCAGTGGCCTGACCCGGTGCTGGCCAAGTCTCCAGGGGAGGCTTACAACTACTTGACACAGGCGGCGTCGTCCGGTGAGCTTTGGAGCAACACCAAGGCTACGATGCTCGCGGTCTCGATCGCCTGGGTGATCGGCAGCGTTGCCGGGGTTGCAGCGGGCATCACGCTGGGTCTTCTGCCACGGCTGGAGAAGGTGCTGGATCCTTTCCTGGATGCGGCCAATGCGATGCCTCGGATCGCGCTCGCCCCGCTGCTCATCGTCGCCTTCGGCATCAACACCACTGCCAAGGTTGCGTTGGCAGTGACCTTGGTGTTCTTCATTGTTATGTCGGGAGCACGTGCTGGAGTGCGATCCACGGATTCGGAATGGATGCGACTGTCGGTGGTTCTCGGTGCGAAGAAGCGACATCTATTCATGAAGATCTTCATTCCGGTCGCCACCCCGGCGATCTTTGCCGCACTAAGGCTTGGCCTCATCTATTCCTTGCTCGGAGTAGTGGGCTCCGAATTGATCTCGGCTCAGGATGGGCTCGGACAGCTGATCTCTAGCTACTCCGCAACATTTCGAATGGATGCCGTCTACGCCATCTTGCTGATGTTGGCCGTCATTGCGGCGACCCTCAATCAACTGATGAGCGTCCTTGAGCAACGACTGCTTGTTTGGCAACCGCCAGCCGATCGATGACTACTGCCTCAGGCAGCACAAGGAGATTTTCAATGTCCGACTTACGCATGCACGACAGGTTGGCCTTCGACACCCCTACCTTGCCTGGGGAAGCCGATGTGGTTAGCGCCGCGATCTCGATCAGGGACTTGTCGGTGAGCTTTCCCGACGGCTCGGGTGGCACGCGTCAAGTGCTCTCTGATGTGAGCCTCGATATCCCTGCTGGACAGTTCACCGCATTGGTCGGCCGCAGTGGCTGTGGCAAGACAACCTTGCTGAACACGATCGCAGGACTGGTGGAGCCGCAGGCCGGTGAAGTCAGTGTTTTAGGTAAGGCGCCGCGCGAGGCGCGTGACCGATTGGGGTTCATGCTGGCGAGAGACGCACTGCTGCCGTGGCGGACGGCTCGACGCAACGTGGAATACGGGCTTGAACTGAGAGGTGTGGGCAAGGCAGAACGGCGTGATCGGGCAACTGATTGGCTCGAGAAGGTCCATCTGGGTTCGGCCACGAACTTGTGGCCGTGGCAGTTGTCACAAGGGATGCGTCAGCGCGTGGCGCTCGCTCGCACCTGGGTCCTCGACCCCGAGGTTCTGCTCATGGACGAGCCATTCGCAGCGCTTGATGCCAACACTCGCGTGCACGTGCAGGAGGAGTTTCTGGCGCTGTGGCAGTCCGAGGAACATCGAACGGTCGTCTTCGTCACCCATGACCTGCATGAGGCGGTCGCGCTGGCGGATCGAATCGTGTTGATGGGAGACGGGCAGATCCTTGAGGATGTGCCCGTAGGGATCGAGCGTCCGCGAGACCTGGCCCGCGTTGCTGGAGACCCACAATTCCAGGAACTGCATGATCACCTTCGCAGCAGTATTGATTGACGGCACAAAGAGACCCTAAATTCCTAATCCGGGGGCGTAACCACGCCGCAGCAAACCTGGGCAGCCGCGCGCAGGTAAGAAGTCTGCAGGCTCATTTCTTGATGGATGAAACACGCCCTGTAAATCCCGTGTCGGCAGGCGGATACCCACCTGCAGACACGGTGATGAGTCTTTGCTATTTCGAGGCTACAGATCATGTGGATCAAGAAGTGCCAGTTAGGTATTGGGAATCACATGAACACATGTTGTGCGACCAGTTGACCAGCACCTGGAGGTGAGGCCAAACGGCTGGGAATCCAGGAAGACAATGAAAATCGAGAGGGAGAAGACGCGATGGCCAAGGCAGTTCGCTTTTACGAAACCGGCGGCCCGGAAGTGCTCAAGTTGGAATCGGTCGACGTGGGTGCCCCGGATGTAGGAGAGGTTCGGATCCGACATCACGCGGTAGGACTCAACTTCGCTGAGACCTACTTCCGGACCGGCTACTACCCAGCCCCGCTGCCCTCGGGCTGGGCATTGAGGGTGCAGGGGTAATCGAAGCTGTGGGCCCGGGTGTCACAAACTTTGCAGAGGGCGACCGAGTCACGTACACCGGAAGCCCTCTGGGTGCATACAGCACCGAGCGGGTCATGCCGACGGAATCATTGGTGAAGTTGCCCGCTGGAATCCCCTTCGATGTTGCAGCGGCGGTCACGGCCCGCGGGTTGACCAGCGCCTACCTGCTGCGCCGAGTAGGTGGGCTGAAGGCCGGCGACACAGTGTTGCTGACTGCCGCAGCTGGCGGCGTCGGTACCGTCTTCACGCAGTGGGCTCGGCATCTGGGCATCAATGTGATCGGTACGGTGTCGACCGACGAGAAAGCCGAGTGGGCACGGGCGCATGGCTGCACTCACACCATCGTCTATACGCGCGAAGATGTCTCGGCGAGGGTGCGCGAGCTCACCGACGGCCGAGGTGTACCAGTGGTCTATGACACCGTGGGAAAGACCAGCTACCAATCTTCCCTTGACTCTCTCGCGGTGCGAGGACTGCTGGTCTGCTGTGGTACGTCTTCCGGACCGATCCCCCCGATTGATGCCTTCGAATTAGCCCGCAAGGGATCGCTGTTCGTCACCCGCACAGCTCTCGTGGACTACACCCGTGATCCAGCAGAACGAGCCCAGCTATACAGCGAGCTCTTCGATCACCTGACCTCTGGCAAGATTCGCGTCGAGATCAATCAGCGCTACGCACTAGAGGATGCAGTGAGGGCGCACCGCGACATGGAAGCCGGCATCACCATCGGACCATCGGTCTACGATCTCGGTCTCTGACACGGAACGACACCCACCGAATCGGTTCTGCCAGTAGAGGTCAACTATCAGCGATAACTGTTGATGGTGTTGGAGAACAGTCGCACCTTCCTCCCTGAACGGACCTACTTGGGCTGCGAGGAAGGCAACTCGGATCATTACGCCGTCGATCTACCTCAGCTTTTGCGAGTGGCCACCGGGACCGCCGCGGCAACCCCAGGCATGCAATGCGGTGAACTTTCGATCGAAATGCTGTCAACGCGGCCACGCCTGGATCGGTTGGATCATGCCTCTGGCCGACACCTAAGAATGAAGGCGACCTTCACTCCAATATCGATAGTTTCGACGCGGCGGGTGGTCTGGGTTGGAGTGCCCCGATAATGATGATGAGGGCGGGCACTCCAACCCAGACCACCCGAATTCCGTAGTAGCTCTTTGAGTGCCAGGTCGTCGAGGCATTCGACGATGTCGGTGTCCGATGCCTGTGCGCGGGTTCGATCACCGGACCATGCTCGCCCGACCATCATCGACTCACTTCCTTCGTCATCTCCTCGATGTGTTCTGGTGTTACCACGCGCATTCCGTGTACATCACAACGTGACAATGTCCGACCGACACCCTGGTCCGCCGCGCCGGCAATCTAGCCAACCGAGTGTGGGGGTTGAGGCAGCCGAAGCCGCAGTCGGGTACCCCCGAGCGGACTCTCCGACAGGCCGGCGGTGCCGCCGTGCAACGCGGCCTGCTGAGCGATCAACGCCAGACCGAGCCCTGAACCCTCGACCTGCGCGGCCGAGCCCCGAGTAAACCTGACGAACATCCCCGCCCGCTCACGCTCGGGGATACCGATACCGTCATCGTCCACCGTGACGGCGATGCCGTGAGCACCGTTCTCGGCGAGGGTGATCCGTACCCGCTCGGCGTGCCCGTGACGGAGCGCGTTGGTGATCGCATTGTCGAGCACCAGCCGCAGCCCCGACGGAATCCCGCGGACCGTCAGCGCGTCCGGGCCACACAGTTCGATCTCCAGGTCGGGTAGCCGCCGCGCGGACTCTTGCACGCAGCGATCCGCAAGGTCGACGAGGTCGAATTCCTCATGGTCGGCCACGTCGGAGAGTTCACCGACCGCCAGACGCTCGAGGTCCGTGAGCGTCGTCTCGACCTCACGCTGCGTGGCGAGGACATCGCGCACGATCTCGGCGCGCTGCTCGTCGGAGAGCGGCATCGTCGCCAGCACCTCGAGGTCGGTGCGCATGGACGTGAGCGGGGTGCGCAGCTCGTGGGCGGACACCGCGGCGAAGTCGCGAGCCGCGCGGAGCGCTTCCTGGGTTCGGTTACGCGCCTGCTGCATCCGTCCGAGCATGTGCGTGATCGCGTCGGAGAGTTCCTCCGCCTCGCGGGCGCCTCGAACGTTCGCAAGCACGTTGGACGGGTCGTCCCCGACAGTGCGTGTGGCGGCAGCGAGCCGTTGCAGGGGCCGCACGGCACGGCCGGCGAGCAGCCAGCCGAGCCCGGCCGCCACCGCGATCGCCGCGACCGCGGCTGCCGCGACCTGCCACTGTTGTTGGCGGATCGCCTGCGACAGTGTGTCTTCTGGGACGGTGACGGCGAGGTACGTGCCGTCTGTGCCGTTGACCGGGACGTCGCGGGCGCGCACGGTCGTCCCCGCCAGGGTTTCCGTTCGGACCGTGTCGGATTCGGCGACGTGGTCGCCGGGTGCGGTCACCGCCGGCTCCGGGGTCCCCGCGCTCGGGAGCTCCGAGGTTTCCGCGATCGTCGTCTCGGCGGCCACGCTCAGCACCACCGAGTCGAGTGTGCGGTCGAGCTGAGCGGATCCGTTCACTCGCAGGAACACGGCGCATGCGATACCGATCGCGGCGATGACGACGGCCGCGGACAGTGCCGACACCATTGCCACCCGGGTCCGGAGGGACGGGGATCGCCGGCGCACCCTCATAGCTGCTCCGGCAGTACGAATCCGACTCTCCGCACGGTGTTCAGCACTCGCGGCATTTCCGTCGCCTCCAGTTTTCTATGCAGGTACGTGACGAACACGTCGACGACATTGGTGTCCGTGTCGAACACGTCGACGACATTAGTGTCCGTGTCGAACACGTCGACGACATTAGTGTCCGTGTCGACGTCGTAGCCTCACACCCGGCGCTTCAGTTGCGTCCGGCCGAGCACGCCGCGGAGGCCCCGTCGTTCGCGGTCTCGATGCCGAAACCGGACAGACGGAACCTCCGGACCGAGGGACGAGAGGACCTTGGTGTCGTCGTCGACGATCAGGATGCGGACGGTGTCAGTCACCTGATCCATCGAACCTGATCGCGGAGGAACGAGGCCCGCCCGCCCCGCAGCACTTACCGGGTCAGCAGGCCGCTACGGCGGGTGTGACGCCGCCGTTCTGCGCGTCCGTGCTCACGGCCGCCTCGCCGGTACCGGTCCCCTCGGCGTAGGCACGGATCTCCTCGGCGCTGGCGACGACCGCGGGTTCGATGGCGGCTGCGGGCGTGATGTCGGCCAGGCTGATCTCACCCTTCTCGACCAGCGCGTCGACCTCTTCCGGGGTCAGATCGCGGCCACACTCGCTGTTCGGGGTGTCGGACTGCATGGCCGGGGCACTCTCCACGATGGGGGCGGAGATTACGGCCGGTGCGGTCTCGGAGAGGCCGCCGCTGGCCCAGGCAACGCCGGGCACGGCGATCGCGGCGACGGCAGCGATTCCGGCTGCGGTGATGGCTACTCGCCGGCGGGCGGGGTTGTCGATGACGGTCTTGCGCATGGGTGATCTCCTCGCTCGGTGCCGCGGCCCTGCTGGCCTCGACATCTCCGAATCTATGGCCGGAAAACTGGGCGTTCGTTAGTGAACTCTTAGGGGTTGGTGAGAAAACCGTTCCACCGTCGATGGATGAACGATGCGCCCTGATCGAAGCACACAAATGCGGGCAGCTGCACGCACGCGGACATCGCCACGTACCTCGACTGGCATCGGCGCGGACTACTCGATCTCGACGCCCTCGTCACCGATCGCTAAGCACTGGTCGACATCGACAGCGCCGTGACCGCCCTGGCCGATGGCAAGATCTTCGGTCGCGCGCTGGTCACGATGTAAGCGCCAGTCCTGCCGCACGTCTCAAATCGAAGCTTGCGGCACTGCCGACTAGCTCCTCGATCAGCGTCGTCGGTGGCGGGCTCACAGGCATCGAGACCGCCGCCGAACTCGCTGAGCAGCGAGGGGTTAACTCCTTCTGCGTCGAGATGAGCGAAGTACAGGTTCGGCCGTTGAACTACTTCGGCGCAACCTTCTGACCTACGGTGATGGCACGTTCCTGGGTGGTTGTAGTGGGTGTGTGGGATGTACCGGAGTGGACGCATGCCCGTGCCCGCGCCGCTGCACTCGACGGGGACTGCAGCGGTTGGTGAGGGGGCGTGTTTGACTGGCGCGATGAGATGGGCGGCGCGGAAGAATCTGTGGAGCAGGAACAAGAAGGTGCACGCCGAGCCGGCGAGCGCGTTCACTGCGTCCCAGCAGCGCTACCTCGACGACGTCGCACGTGCATGGGAGGAGTTCGCTGCGCAATCGTGGCTGTTCCACATCTCCGGTGACTTGCAAGAATGGGCCCGCATCTGGCTACCCCCTGAACTCGCCGACGCGACACTGTCCGAGGTGGAAGCGTCGCGGTGAACTGCCGGCGATTCCGGCGGAACCGGTGAACTTCATCCGAGCGGTTGGGAGTGGACCGCTCGGCGATCAGTCATCATCGAGCGCGAGCAGTGGACGAAGAAGGGCCCGCACCGGATCACGGTGCGGGCCTTTCGTATTGAGTGACATCGAGCCGCTGGTTTCCTACAAGCTGGGGCTGCTCTCGCCGACGCGACCTGAGCGAACAGTCCTAGCTGTTGCGTGCTTCTAGTGCTCTAAATCAGCTGCGCCGCTGAAATTCTCGATCATGTGACAGCGCCCCGCTGCGGCCGTGTGCGCCGAGGCTGTTGTGGTGGGACCAGTGGCGATAGTGCGAGCCTCGGGGCTCGCTGACGGCGCCGACCGTTCGGCTGTTACTCCAGCCCGTACACGCGCGGTGTCAGGCAGACGGATTCATCGTGCTCATGGAGGTGTACATGATGTTGAGGACGTTGTCGAAGTACGGCGAGAAGTTGCTTCCGTCGTTGGTGGCCACCATGCTGGTCACACCGGTTATCTGCTGGTTGTTCGCGTCCCCCCAGTTGAGGATCCATCCGCTACCACTGGCCCCCAGGGAGAGGCGGCAGTCCCCAATTTCGATGCCGCCTGTTGACCAACCTGTGGCGAGCGCGGTCGTGGAACGGCAGGTCGCCTGGGTACCGCCATTGTCAATGTCGAGGGGATACGCCTGGGTGATGATCCGTCTTTGCGTGGCCGCGCCCTGGTCGAACACGAATGTGGCGCCTCTGCCCGTGTGCTCTTCGAGGGTGAGCCCGTCCACCCTCTTCACCACTAAGGCGCCGAGGTCCTTGCCAACGTTGCCGTACTTGCTCCACTGTTGCGCGACCGCCATCGTGTCCGCCACGAAATAGATGTTGGGGACGTTCTGCGGTATGTACTTGTAGTTAGGGACGAACATGACTTGATCGTAAAAGTAGCCGGGGGTCCCGTTTACGCCCCCGGTCTTGAGGCAGTGGCCGGCGGTGAGGACCAGGCTTTTGGAGGGGGCGTTGACCACGGTGCCCGAGCAGGACCCAGGTTCGCCGTCCGCCGGGTCGCGGTAGAAGAGCTTCCCGGCAATCCGGGAAGGCTGGTAACCGTCGACGATTCCATCCTCGTCCGGATCGATTGCGGCCACTTGGCTTTGGCTGGTCCTCGTGACGGCACCCGAGGCGTCCTTGGTCAGGACCGGCTCGCGGGCGTTCCGCATACGTTCCGGGGTCCAGTAGTCGACGATCCGCTGATCGGCGGCCGCGTCACCCGTCACCCGGGACACGGCCGAGATGTCGGCCGTGTCCCGGGTGACGGGTGACGCGGTGAGGGCGCCGTCGGCTCTCGGAGCGGCTTGCGCGGCCGAGGTTCCGGCGACGGCGACCAGCACGGCGCAGGCGAGCGACGCGAGGATCGATTTTCGTGGGTGGAGCATGGGGGTGTGGTCCTCCTGTTCGGAGACGTCCGGGAGTGTGGGCGTCTAGGTACATAAGGTGACACACGTGAGGTGCCTGGCGTGCTCGTTTAGTCGAAGTCCGATGGGTCGCATATGCGGAACGATCTCATCGGCCGGGGTGCGGGAGAGGCTGCTGCTCGTCGATTCGGGGTGTGCAGCGGGCTCGGGAAGGTCGATTTTCGGGTGTTCCGAAATATTGTTGTGTTTCAATAACTTTGGGTGATCGGTTGGCGGGCAACTATTTCGATGGCCGCGCATGAAGGAACTTCAGCGAGAATCGAATTGCACTGACACGCTCTAGCCAGCTGAACGTGTGGGGGTTGAGGCAGCCGAAGCCGCAGTCGGGTACCCCGAGCGGACTCTCCGACAGATCGGCAGTGCCGCCGTGCAACGCGGCCTTGTTGTTGACCTGGTAGCCGAGGTGCGGCAACTGGATCGGCGGATCACCAAAGCCGCAAGCGATATCGAGGAAGCCGTCGCCGAGTCCGGCAGGACTCTGACCGAGAGGAGCGCTATACGCGGTCGATGTGCAGACGATCCTTGCCTGTATGGTTCGTGTTGATCCTCAAGCCGGATTAGCTGTGGGGGAACTGTTGAACTATCTCTCTCACAACGTATTTCGACAAATCCTCTTTCGAGAACGAGTATCGCAGTTGGTGATGAGGTGCTCGATTCCGAGTGCAGTTCCAGGTCCATTCGATCGACGAGTTGGCGAACTATATACAACTCGAAGGAATACGGATCCGGGGGATCTGCGACCCCATTCTCGTTGCAAGCGTCACGCGCAGCACGCCGGTCTGCAGCGCGCACTGGCACGTGAGTACATTGTCCCGTGCGGCGTGGCTGAGCAAGAAGATCGCGGCTTCGTTGATTGCCAGCATGAGGTCCGCCGTGGTGTCGGCATCGACGCCGCAGTCGCGGGTGAGTTTCGCGATGAGCTCCCGTAGTGCTGTGGTCGTGAATGGTGCTGGGTGAGTAGGGATTTCTATTGTTGATCGGTAGAGCATCCTCATGTCTCCAGGTCGGTGAAGAATCGTCGGGAATCGGTAGAGGTCGTCTCCGCTGTCAGGAAGAGGTGACGGTTGCGCGTTTGGTCCCGAAGGGGCCTGCTGTCCGGGGTCTTCGGGATTGACGGTCAACTCCAATTTTCGGGGTACGCCTCGCGTTCTCGCGGCGGACTCGGTTGGTTGCGGCCAATGCCGGTGTCCACCTTGAGGTGAACGTGTGCGGTCCGGGACGCCGTCGAGACGCCCCGGGACATGCACCTCGCCGAGATCGTGCTGCGACAGATGCCGCGTGAGCGCTGACTCGCCACTCCGCATCTGTCCGGATGTTCACGACTGCCGGGTCAGGCGGTGAATTGGTCGCGTAGATCCCTCTTCTTGAACTTGCCGGTCGCGGTTCGCGGAATGGTGGAAACGAACTCGAACCGCTCGGGCAGTTGCCACCGAGCAAATTCGGTCGAGAGGTGTTCACGAAGCTGCTCCGTGTCGGCAGTCATGCCGGTTCGGAGGACGAGTACCGCCAACGGCCGCTCACCCCATCGCTCGTCGGGGACGGCGATCACCGCGGCCTCTGCAACCGACGGGTGCGCCATGAGGTGGTTTCGAGATCGACCGAGGAGATCCACTCGCCGCCGGACTTGACGAGGTCCTTGGAGCGGTCGCAGATCCGGATGCAGCCGCGGTGGTCGATGCGGACGATGTCCCCGGTGCGGAACCAGCCGTCATCGGTGAAACTGTCTGCGCCCGTGCCGTTGTGGTAGCCGGACGCCACCCAGGGGCCACGCACTTCGAGCTCACCCATGGCGACGTCGTCCCATTCGATGAACCCGTCGTCCTCGTCCCGGGCACGGATGTCGAAGAACGGCATCGCGACACCCTGTCGGGCCCGGAAGTCGTATTTTGTGTTGTCGTCGCAGTTTTCGAGGTCTTCCGGGAGGCGGCTGACGGTGCCCATCGGAGAAGTCTCGGTCATGCCCCAGGCCTGCACAACCGTCAGACCGTGGCGGTCGAATCCCTCGAGCAGGCTGCGTGGTGCCGCTGCTCCGCCGACGATCAACCGGTCGAGGTGGCGTAGGTCCCAGCGCTGCGGCTCGGCGTCGAGGGCGTCGAGCATCGCCATCCACACAGTCGGAACTCCCGCGGTCATGGTGACCTTCTCGGTCTCGATCAGGTCGAGCACGCTGACGGCGTCCAGTTTCGGTCCGGGTAGCACCAGCCGGGCACCGAGGAGTGCGGCGGCGTAGGGAAGTCCCCAGGCGTTGACGTGGAACATCGGCACCACGGGCAGCAGGGTGTCCTGTGCCGATACGCCCAACGCGTCGGGTAGTGCGACGGCCATCGAGTGGAGCACGATCGCACGGTGGGAGTAGACGACGCCTTTGGGTCGGCCGGTGGTGCCGGACGTGTAACACATTGCGCCGGCCTGTCGTTCGTCGATGAGAGGCCAAATCATTGGTTCGGCGGTATCGATGAGGGTTTCGTAGTCGAGCATTCCCGCCGGCGCCGGTCGATCGTGGGCAACGACGATGACATGGTCGAAGTGGTGTGTGAGTCGGAAGCTGTCGAATACCTCGAGTAGGGATTCGTCGACGACGATCACCCGGTCCTGGGCGTCGCCGACGATGAAGGTCAGCTCGTCCGCGTGCAGGCGCGGGTTGAGGGTGTGCACGATCGCTCCCATTGAGGGAACGGCGAAGTACATTTCGAGGTGCTCGGCTTGGTTCCACAGCAGGGTTGCGACTTTGTCGCCGTCCCCGATGCCGAGGTCGGCCAGGGCGGTCGCCAGCCTTCGTGCCCGGCGTGCGCATGCGCCGAGGGTGGTGCGGGCGATGCTGCCGTCGGGTCGGCGTGTTACGACGTCTTTGGTGCTGTGGAATTGTTCGGCGCGCTCGACCACAGCGGTCAGTGATAGGGGGTAGTCGTCCATGGTCAAGCCATTGGTCACGTGGAACTCCTGGGTGGGGGTGGGGAGAAAAATTCTGCGGCCGCGGATCTGTCGCTGATCTCGGAACGTGGCCTTCCGGGCGGTACGAACCGCCCGGAAGGTGGGGCACGAAACCTGGTTTCGTGCCCCACCGTGTACACGAGCCGGACTGCTAGGCGTGGTGGGTGAAACCGACCTGGCCGGGGCGGCGGTTCGGTGCGTAGCCGAGTTTCGCCAGAGTCTCGTCCGCGTCTCGGTAGGTCTGCCCGATCTTGTAGATGTCGTGGGCATCCTTGCCGGTGGCGACCTCGCGGCCGAGTTCACCGGCGATGCGCACGAGCTGCTGAATCTGCTGAACCGAGGTCATCTTCTCGCCCTTACGGCCCCAGATGGTGTCCTCGTTGCCACATCGGGCGTGCAGGCCCATCGCGATCGCCATCGTGTTGACCGGCAACACGCTGCGCATGAGGGACTCGAGCGTCAGTGCCGCACCGTCGGGGACACGCTGGATGAAGTTCATGATGTTGTACGGATTGGGTCCGTCGAAACCCCCGCCGATGCCGGTCCACGTCACATTCAGCGGTCCGGTGTAGACGCCGCGGCGGATGAGCCGCTCGACGGTCTCAAGCCCCGGGATACCGGTCAGCGCGAACAGCGGCTGGATGCCGGCTGCCTGCAACCGTCGCAGGTGCTCCTCGACCCAGGCCGGACCGGCCGGAATTATCATCTCCCGGTACGTCTCCTGCAGTTCCGGACGCGCCAGGGACGTGCCCGCAATGTCGTCCGCGGTCATCAACTCCCCGATGTTCATCTGGTTGGTGTTGATCGCGATCGTGACCTGGTCGGGCTTGGGGTCCAGCTCGGCGAGCATGTGACGGGTGTCGTCGGAGAGCCACTTCGCGTCGGCGCCTTCACCTTCCGGCGCGAACGAGATCGATCCGCCGACCTGCAGGACCATCTCGGGAACCGCTTCACGGAGCCGTCCGAGGAGTTCGTTGAACTTCGAGAGCCGCTTGGAGCCCTTGCCGTCGAGCTCGCGGACGTGGATGTGCAGCACCGACGCGCCGGCTTCGTAGCAGTCGACTGCCTGTTGGATGTGCTCGTCCATCGTCAGCGGCAGGTCCTCGGGGAAGTCCTCGACCGCCCACTCGGGGCCGTAAGGGGCGACGGTGATGACCAGTTTGTCCTGGTTTTCGGGGAAGAGTGCGTCGTCGTGGAAATGCATGGTGTAGCTCCTGTCTGGGGCGAAAACTCTGGTGAGAGAGGTCTTTCGATGTGGATTGCTGTTGGTGGTGGTTAGATGACCACGCCGCCGTTGGGGCTGATTATCTGACCGACCAGGTAGTGGTTCTCGCCCGCCAGGTAGACGGCGAGGGAGGCATATTCTTCCGGTCTTCCTAGGCGGCCGACGGGAATCATCTGGTACAGGTTGCGCTTCTCGTCCTCGGTGGCGTTGTCGAGATACGCCTGGAAGGGAGGGGTGAGAACTCCTCCGCACGCGATGGCATTGACGTAGATTCCGGCGCCGGCGACATCGAGAGCAACTGTCTTGGTCAGGCTCACAACAGCGGCCTTGGCGGCTGAGTAGCCGGGACTGTGCGTGCTCCCGGTAGAGATGCCGGCGATCGAGGCGATGTTGATGATGCGGCCGTAGCCCTGAGGCTCCATGTACTTCAATGCTTCACGGGTGCAGTAGAAGACGCCGTGGACGTTGACGTTCCACCACTTGAGCCAGTCTTCGTCGGTAAGGCTGCTGGTGATACCCATGGACTGGCGTTCCATCGGCGTGGTGACGTAGGCGTAGTGCTTGCTGCGCCGGTCCTCATCCGCCGGCGAGTTCGGCACCAGGGCAGCATTGTTGACCAGGATGTGAACGGTGCCGAAATGTTCGGCGGCTCGGGCGAACGTCTCGACGACCTGATCTTTGGACGAAACGTCGCAACGCAGCGCCAGGCTCTTGCGGCCCAGCGCCTCGATCTCGGCGGAGACCTCCGCCAGTTTGTCCTCTTGCAGGTCGCACAGGACGAGGTTGGCGCCTTCGCGTGCCATGGCGAGGGCGATGGAACGGCCCAATCCCTGTGCTGCTCCGGTCACGAGGGCGACCTTGTCGAGTAGCTGCATTTCCTTAATCTCCTCTTGGTGAATCGGTGAATCGGTGAATCGGTGAATCGGTGAATCGGTGAATCGGTGAATCGGTGACACGACATCCGCGCAGCAGATGCCGAGGCATTTCGTGTGTGGACGGGGATCTATGCGGAAACGCCGGCTGTGTTCGGTACTACAGGCTCCATCTCCGAACCCCTGAGCGGCACTGAGGCGAGCTTGCGAAGACCGGCGGGGTAGAGCTTCATGCCGGCAACGAGGACAGCAATCGACACGACATATGCGAGGGGGACCCATTGCAGTGCGCCGAGCAGTCCCAGTCGGTCGGACAGAATTCCGACGACGACTGGACCGAGCGCCAGGCCGAAGACGTTGTTGGCAAGGGTGCCCACGCCGAAGGACGATGCATGGATCGACGGGTGCGAGAGGCTGGCAACGACCGCCGTTGTGGCACCGGAGAACCCGGAGCAGAAGAACGCTCCGGTGCCCAGCAGAATCAACTGGACCGGGCCGTTCTCCAGCTGGAATCCGATCATCAGACACAACATTGCGATGACGGCATACGCGATGGCGGCACTCCATCGCCGCTCAGGCCGTCGACGCCCGAACCGGTCTGCAGCGATGCCACAGAGCACCGTTCCGGCTCCGATCAGGAGCACGAAGAACGACGCGGCCAAACCTGCACTCGCTGCATCCATATCGTGATAGCGGTTGAAATAGCTGGGAAGCCAAGCGAGCAGCACTCCCGCGACGAAGAACTGCATTCCACCACCGATGTATGCGCACGTCAGGGAGGCATTGGTGAACAAGCTCGAGATCGGAGCGCGGCCACCAGCTGCGACCGGGGCTCCGGCTACCGACTGATCAAAGGCATGGCGCGCCAAGCGATTCTCGCTGACGACGATCCGGAAGAGGACGACGAGACTCAGCCCAAAAGCGGCCATGATCAAGAACGCCGCGCGCCAACCGAGTCGATCGGCAATGACGCCGCCGAGGGCGACACCGATGACCGAGCCGAAAAATGCCGAACCGAGGAATGCGCCGCCGAGCGAGGCATGGAGTCGTGGGGCGAAGACTCCGAGCATGACCGCCAAGCCCACGCTTGCGTATGCGGCTTCACCGAATCCGATCAGAAAACGGGCTCCGAGCAGCTGCGTGTAGTTACTCGCCGCGGCGCACAGGACGGTCGCGATACTCCACAAGACTGCCATCAGGACGACGCTACGGACGCGGCCCCAACGGTCGGCCAACAGTGACATCGGGAGCGCCAAGACGCCTACCATCAGAGCTACGACGCTGGTCAGGGCCGCAAGCTGTGAGTCCGACAGGTTCCAATCGGCCTTGAGGACGGGGAAGACCGAACTGAGGACCTGACGGGACATGTAGTCCGACATCATCAGCCCGAAGATCAGTACGAACACTGCCCACGGAAAGATCCTGGACCGACGGCCGCCGCCGGGATCGGCTTCGGTTGCGAGAGACTGGGTCTCCAGTTCCATGTGTGCTCCTTGTTCTGAAGTCGTGTTCGTTGGAGCACGTCTTCGATATGACGCTGGTCCTGAAACAGCATGCGTTCGAGAACCGTTGCGGCGTAGTATGTTCGGGCCGACGTGGGTCAAGTCGGCCGCCTTGTGTTGACGATGTGTTCGATCAGGGCGGTGTCGGCGGATGCTGGGTGGTGTCCAGAACAGCGATCCGAGCCGTAGTGCTCCTGACTTACCGACGGGAGTGACAAGCTCGGTGACTCATGTCACGATAGACCGATTGGGTCAATTAGTCTTGTCCGATTGGGACATTTTCCTTGTCATCTTGGGGCGATTAGAGAGAGTCGATGGCGAAAGTGCTGAAGGTGCGAAGTTCAGTTCTGAACGGGTACGTGGAGGTAGCGCAGTCTCTAGGCTCGGATCCGGATCCGACCATGCGGGCGGTGGGTATCGACCCGGCTACTCTCGCCACACCGGACGCGTGGCTCGCAGCTCAAGTGGTAGACGAGTTACTCGAGCGCACGGCCGTGGTTACGGAGTGTGAGACCTTCGGGGTCAGGATGGCAGAGGGGCGACGAGTCTCGAATCTCGGACTGATCGGGTTGGTCGCCAGGGAAGAGCCCGACGTCCGCAGTGCCCTCACAACAGTGTTGCGTCACATGCAGTTTCACAACGAGGCCATTCGACCACGGCTCGTCGAGTTCAACGGACTTGTGTCTCTGCAGATCGAGTCGGAAACCGGTATGGCACTCGGACGTCAGTCGATCGAACTGACCGTCGCTGCCATTTCCCGGATACTCGGCACATTTCTGCCAGATGATTGGAGTCCGCTGTCTACCTGCTTCGTCCACGATGCGCCGACGACACTCGACATCCACCACCGCGTGCTGGGACCTAACGTCGCGTTCGAGCGGGACTTCAACGGTCTGGTGCTCTATTCCAGTGACCTGGACTCACCGAATCCCTTGTCGGATCCACTATTTCGGCCCTATGCACGGCAATATCTGGATCTGCTCGCGCCGCGGGAGGACTCGTCTGTTGACGACCGTGTGCGCGATATGATCGAGGCGCTCCTACCTGGTGGGGGGTGCACGGCGAGCAGGATCGCGCGCAGTCTAGGCATGGACCGGCGCACCTTGTATCGGCACTTATCCAAGTCGGGTCAGACTTACTCGTCCGTCGTCGATTCCGTGCGTGAGGATCTTGCGCGGCGACATCTCGCACAGGGTGACCGAACCTTCACCGATGTTGCTGCAGCACTAGGATTTTCGGACCTGAGTGCATTCTCGCGGTGGTTCCGTCGATACTTCGGTCTGAGTCCGACGGCGTGGTCCGCCGCACAAGAGCATGAACTCGACCCGCGGTGAACAACGACATAACTCGATATCAGTCCGAAACTAAGATGAGAGGACGCGGTACCGCATGCAGGTGCGGTGAGATCGATCGCGATGTTGAGTTTCAGCACAAGCACCCGACCCTCACTTAGGCCGTTGACGTAAGTGGCCTGGCGAACCCCTAGCGCCGCGCACTGAACTGCTCCCCGGAAGTTGGACTGAGAAATTCAGTGCTAGCGTCCGGGGACCAGTCTATTCAGCGGTGAGGGGCCTTCCTGTATCTCTGAGTGGATTTTGTTCGCTATTTGGTGGTTGGTGATCATGTTGAGGTTCGGTGACGATGCCTTTGTCACCGAGGATTATCGACTTCCAGCCGCCTTCGTCCGTGAGATCGCACTGGCGTTGGCCGGACGAGCGCTCACCGAGCGGACGACTGTCGCGGCGTGGATGACGCTGCATGCTTGTCTTAGTTCGGCAGGTCAGTCTTGGCGAGGACATCTTGCGGGTTGAGAACGAGTCTGTGGATCAGTGACGCCATTCGTGCGGGTTCTGATCGCGAGGGTGCGGGTGGGATGCGCTGTTCTGTCAGTAGCGTTTTGAGCATGATCAGGGCATGGGCTGCGTCTCGTCGGTCGCCTTTGCGTATGTGGTCTGGATGGTTGAGCTTCCACACGAGTGATTCGCTGTGTAGGTAGGCAAGTTCGAGTAGCGATGAGATGTCGGTCAGATCTTTGGGTGCATTTCGAGACTTCCACGCGAGAGCTTTGAGCACCAGAGCGGATTCCGGGTTCGGTACGGGGACGGCGAACGTCAGGTAGTCACCGCGTGTGAGGCGAACGTTTGCGGCGATCATCGTCGGTTCGGCTGCCATTGCCAGGTTGAGGCCGGGGATGGCGTCGAATGCGCGGTCGCCGAGAATCGCTGTCTTTTCGGTTGACGTTCGCGGGACGAGGAGGTCCACGGCGAGTGAATCCGCCGATGAATCGGCTGCCTTCTTCTCATATCTGTTGCCTTGAGGGGTGTAACCGAGTTCGAGTAACCGGTGGTGGATGTCTTGCCCGATGGCGAGTGGCCGCTCAATTCCCGCATCGGCGTCGGAGGTCGCTCTGACACTCTTCTGAGCCTCGGGGGTGGGGTACGCGAGAAGTAGCAGTTGAACCATGTGGCCACCGACAACGCGGTAGTCGAGTCCCTCTGCGGCGGTCGCTAGATCTGCGAGCGCCCGGTAGCCCAGGTCTGACGCGTTGGAAGTCGAGGAGACAACAATGTCAAACAAGGAGTTGGCCGTTCTTCAGGGCAGCCTTGAGGTGTTCGGCGGCATCGGCGGTATCGGGGCCTGTGCTGTGCGTGACGTCCCATAATGTCGTCATCGGATCGGCCAGCATCCGTTGCGGGTTCTCGTCGAGCGTGCGGCCAAGCGCCCACAAGGTGGGGTCTTCCGGGATCCTTGCTATCAACGTGGCGTTTGCGCGGGTGGTGGGCATGAAGTCGATGACGGTGAAATCTACCGCT